>CALDOU010000028.1 GCA_937912175.1 uncultured Clostridia bacterium | reverse complement strand
ACGAAAGCGACTCGAGCTGATGCTCAAGCAACTGTTTATCCTGAAGAAGTGCTATGATTTCGGCTTTATTATCCATAATGATCTCTCCTTAATGTGAAACATTTTAATTTATTTTCTTGAGTTTTGTTTCACATAATTATTATAACATATAAAACATAAAATATGAAACATTTTTTGAAAATATTTATATTTTGTTTCACATTAATTTTTTTGATCTTATTACCGCCGGTACAACTAAACGCCGAGTTAACTTGTTTCAGAAAACATAAAATATTTTTTAGAAAAGCACTGACGATATATAATCCGAAAATACAATCAAATTGCTTTCTTGGATATAATTCTATGCTTGTAAAACTTTTAGGACATTTGGGTTCACAATTAAGTATTCTTCTTCATTGCCAATGAAAAAATTTCTAAGTGAACCGTTAGTATATAAGATGTCAAACCCCATTAATTTGGCAAGAAGCCCGGAATTAAACCATACGTAAGCTTTATTTGACGTGTAATACTTTTTCCTTTCCGCACGAAGTTTTTGAAATACAGGGTCTTTTTCGAGTTTATTGCCGACTTCTTTAAGTACTTTTTCTTCTTCTTTTACATAATCTTCTTCGGACAAATTCATTTCATCAAGCTTTTTCTGAGCTTCTTCGAAAGCTTTGTTAATATACTCTGATGCGCTGTCAAAAATATATTCGTTGCTATACTTGTTTTCAAATTCACCAAATTCTTCGCTATGATTCTCAATTATGATTTTCCTCAGTTTTTCGAGGTAGTCATTATCCAAAATTTTAGAATTATCTTTTGAAATAAATGCCTTAATTACCGTATCATTAAAATTTTGTTTATCGGCAAAAGACTTTGCACAGTCCAAACTTGTTGTTGTATAAATCCCACTGCCTCTGACACCAAAGCATGATAAAAATATCTTTCCTCTTTTAAATTCATCAGCGTATTCTTTAGTTGTTACCCCACGATATAAGATTATATTTCCGATAGACTTTTCTTTAAAATCTTTTTCGCCCAGTAAGTTTTCTTCGGGAATCTTGCCGCCCATAAACTCTTTACAAACATCATCGATTTTCTCGGGATCGACATCTTTATGCTTACTTAAAAACACCGTCATTTTTGTGTACAAAAGCTCGGCATCATCAACTTCACTTGCAAAAGTATTACAGAATCCACTTACTGTAAAAATAGTTAAAACACTAAAAAATGTACTAAAAACTTTTTTAAACTTCATTCTTTTCTTCTCCTATTACTAGCTATATTAGTTATTTCATTGTCATTATTTAATTTCTTTATCTTACCATTTTCAAGTAAATAGGCTTCGCCATATAAATATACTTCTTTATTATCTATCAGTATGTATGAGCCATCACTGATTCCATATACCTTTCTTTTATATGTATCCGGTAAAACAATATCTTCAATAAATCGCTTGCCATCTAAAATATGACCGACAAATTTATCATAATGAGGCAAAATATTGATATTCGTAAGACCTAATCCTTTAAGATTCTTTTCAAAATTAGGGTCATTGCTTTCGCCTTCGATTTCGGGAATAGAGTAAACCGTGTCCGCCATGTTCATAGCTCCTGCGGATGCACCGACAATTAAAGCTTCCGTATTTTTAATCTTTTCTCTTAAGTTTATATCATTAAAAAACTTATTTTGTGTAGGTAAATGTCCACCACATAAAAATATAAAATCTGCATTCCTTATTAAAGTATCTATTTTATCAATAGTTCTAAAGTCAAGAACTTGATAATTTTTAAAAGGTAACGTCATTTCAAATGATTTAAAAGTAATGTTTGCATAAATGTCTGTTGCTTCGCAATCGAGTTCATTGTTAGTTACAAACAAGAAATTATCGTACTTTGTTGTGTATCTCTTGACATTATCAAGTATTCTATTTTCATTCCCAAAATTTTTTGGAGTTTTATTTCCGAAATCATCTTTATCGTACAAATCCAAGCGACTACACAAAATACATCTCATAACTGCTTACCTCGTTATAAATTTATCTTTCCTCGCTAATAGCTTTTTTAGCAATTTTAATCCTCTGCTGTACGAATCGCCAACTTCTTTTACCATGTCATTATAGAATGAAACTGCGGTTTGCTGACGAACCTTTGTAATTTCATTCGCCCGCTTTGTATAAAAACAATCATATAATTTTTCAAGTTTATACTTATATTCTTGGAAAAATGACGGAGTCTCATCACCTGTACCATCAGATATTTTCCCATCGGGCAAAACTGAGTATAAAGGTTCTCCTACGATGCCTTTATAAAATAGAGTTCTTGCAATGCCCAATGCACCCGTTACATCAATTTTGTCAGCATCAAATAGTATTTTTGCTTCTATTGACTTAGGCGGATTATTTTCTCTATACCTATGAGTCTGAATACAAAGCTTAACTTTTTCAGAAAAGCTTGTATCGAAATCATTTTCTATCAAAAACTTGTATGCTTTTTCACCGCCGAACATAGCATGACATATAACCGGATTTTCATATTGCTCTTGCCTGGCAATATCATGGAGCAGGCATGCACAAATTAACACATCGTAATCTACGTTTTGTTCCGTAGAAGCTATATCTAGGGCATTATATAAAACACGATATATGTGTTCTTTATCATGGGCGCTATCCTTCATACAAGTAAGCATATAGTTTTCAATTAGTTTATACGTTTTCTCAGTCATATATTTCTCTCCTAATTAAAAAATCGAAATGGTTAACCTATAGAATTCCTCTATCATTTTATTTGAAAAAAGTCTCAATTTTTATTATAATAATATGTTAAGATTATACCATAAATTACACACTTTGTCAAAACAAGGAGGATTTGTTATGAACAACGAATTTAAATATGAAATTTGGAATTTACCAGGCTATATCACAGAACTTGAAAGCACAGAAAACTTAGCAGACAAGGATTTAGAGAACATTTCAGGAGGAGTTATGAACAGAAAACTAGCGGCAAGCGTTCTTGCAGGGCTGTCTGCATTAACCGTTTCGCCGAGTATTATGTCTCCGGTGGCAAGTGCTGTTACTACAACAATATCTTCATCTCAAAGAGAAATTAAAAATCAAAATATTAATATTGAAATAACCAAAGAGCAAGCCATAGAAGATATAAACTATGCTCTGAAGATTATAAAAGATAATCACGTTTCATCCGTGGAGAAAGTCCCGGATGAAGTTACAAACCAAGCAAAAATAGAAATTGAAAATTTGAAAGATAAAGTAAGCGCTGTTGACGAATGGAGAGCGATTTCGAGAATTTTTTCAAAACTCCACGATGCACACACGAGAGCAGTGCCTCCCAACTTTTTAAATAAGAGGTTACCTTTTGATACCGAATATGAGTACGGGAAATTCATTTGCAAAAGCGGAAAATTTAAAGGCAGTGAAATCACGGCTATAAATGATATTTCAATCCAAGATTTATATAAAATTTTTCAAAATCATTATTCTTATGAAGTGGATGAATGGACGGAACATAACTTTTTCGAAACCCCTTCGGATTTCATTCCTGAATGGAAGTTAGCTCTTTGCGGAATTGATACTTCAAAACCAATAAAAGTAAGTTTTAATACAAAATCGGGAATTCAAAGCAAAAATTTTGAAATGACAGAAATAAAAGTGCCAAATGAAGATTCAGAACCTTTGGTATCGTATGAAATTGACGTGAAAAATAATCTTGGAATTTTTAAACTTAATAGTTGCCCCGTTAATTTGGGTGAATATGGGCAAACGTTGCTTAAGTTTTTGAAAGAAGTTTCGGAGAAAAAAATAAAGAACATAGCCGTAGATTTACGGAAAAATGTTGGTGGAGACAGCACAGTAGCTACACTGTTTGCATTGGCATTGAAAAATTTGTCAGAATTTAAAAGACCCGCCATGGATATACGTAATGGTGATACATTGCAATGCCGCCCCGCCCATATTATGAATAAAAATGACATCGAACAATATAGGGTCAACCTATTGGGTAATGACTATGACAAAAACTTATTGTTTGACGGAAAAGTGTTTTTATTGACATCACATCGAGTTTTTAGTTCGGCCATACTTTTTGCAGAGCTGTTTCAAGATAACCATTTGGCTACCATTGTCGGAGAAATTCCCGGTAATTCCCCCGCACATTTTGGAAATCGTGTTTTTGGGAAAGATGCTCAGGGTAATATAATTGCTATAGACCTCAAAACACCGAATTCGAAGTTGATTTTAAGAACGACATTTAAAAAGTTTTACAGAATTGACGAATCTAAAGACGGCACAAAGCTAATTCCCGACGTAGAGGTGCCTGCAAAGGATGCGCTTAAAAAGGTTTACGAAATAATTGATGAAGAAAGAAATTAATAAATATGCTTTTGCCTGTTCTTTTGCGGAATTCATTATCAAAAACTATGGCTATGACAAAATGATAGAATTTTTGAAAGTTGACTATCAAAATAACAAATTTGACTTCGAAAGCGTGAATGAAATTTATTCAAAGTGGAGAATATCAGTATTAAATCACTAAAAAATCATTGACTATATATATATATATATATAATGGGTATAAATCTAGCTATTTCCACAATTATTTTAGATTCAATTTTTGTAAGGAGGAATTAATTATGTATAATGCAAATGTTATTTTATTCTTTGAATTTTTAAAGGAAAACAAAGAAGTTTTGGAAAACTTGGATATTCACGATTTAAACCTTGAAACCGTAGAGGACAAGCTTATTCCGCTTGCCAAAAAACATGGTTTTAATATCACGGCAAAAGATATTTTTGGGTTTTTAAGTGAATATCAAAAAGAAGGCAGTGGCCCTATTGGTGATGAGCTCTTAGAAAACGTTGCGGGTGGAAAAGGCAATTTTAATAGGTTTATGGCAGCGAGCCTTCTTGCAATCACCGGACTTACGGGGGTTGTAAACGCTAACCAAGCTTATGCTGTGAGTGGCAGTAATACTTCTGTTTCGCAAAGTAAAGGTATAAAATCGTCATTCAAAACTATAAAAGACCAAAAAAATAATACTTTAAATAACGAGGAAATGAAGTACTATCAAGCAAAAATTGGTAATGAGTATAAATTTGTAAGCAACAAAGGGAAAGTCGGAACTGTCACAACTGTATATGACATTGAGAATTCAAAAGGCGAAAAATTTGTCCTTAAAATTTCATGTAACCCCGTTAATACCGAAAAATGGATTAAAAAGCAAACCGAAGTTTGGAATAAAATCAAAAAATACTATAAAGATTATAAAGGTGAATTAAAAATTCCAAACTACATAAAAATCGGTGATGATTTCATTATTGAGGAAAGTCTTGGAGAACCTTTGGACGCTGAAGTTTTAGGCAATCTTTCTCCTGACGTTTTGGAAAAGCTTCCAAAGGGTCTTGCTAAATTTATGGCGTTTTCGCACAAACAAGAAAGAGGTAAATCTGACGAAAAGTATAGTTTTGGTTGTGAAGGAGTTTTTACTTTAAAAGATGCCTATAATTATCTAAACGATGCACACGTTTTAAACGAAAATGATCAAACGCTGCTTCTTGATTTAATCGATAAATTTAATAATCGTGATAAATCGGATGAAATATCGGCTCTTACTCATTGTGATACTCGCCTTCAAAATATTGTTTATAATCCAAAAACCGAAAAATTTGGCCTTATTGATTTTGATATGTTAAATGACATAAAGCCTATTTATTACGATTTCACATCGGCGGCGGTTGGGTCTTTTGGTATTCCTTATGATGTATCCTGCAGAACAGTGGATTACTATAACGAAATTTCGGACACAAAAATTGATAAAGAAAAAGTGAAATTGTTTCACAAGCTTGGTTCAATGTTTGAATATTGCATGGTTGCAAAATTCAGAGATAAAAAAACAGACAGCAAACAACTCCATGAGCTTTGGCAAAATAGAATAAAGCCTCGCTTTGAAGAAATTGATAAAGGTTTTCTGGAAGAAGATAAAATAGAAACCAAACATTTTAAAGTGACTTTCCCAAAATCCGACAAAGAAAAAGTGAATAAAGTAATGGAAACTCTTGAAAAAAATTACTTAAAAGTCACAAGTGATTTAGGAGTCAAATTTAAAGAAAAAACTCCCATAAGATTTTTTATAAATAAAGATGAACTTCATAGGAATTTAGGTTGCTATGGATTTAAAGAATATGACTATATTCAGGCAAATGAAAAAAATGGGTATATTCGTTCAAGGCTTGATTTGCCGGTCGATGAGCTTTCCACCCTACTTACTCACGAGTTCACTCATGCCGCCGTTAACAAATTAAATCCATCCGGGAATACCCCCTTTGTTTTAAATGACGGAATCGCAACCTATGAAGCGGGACAATCTCAAAATTCCTTTTTAAAACGAAATGTACAAACTTTGCCTGACGAATGTGGTTGGCTTATGAAATCTGAGATGCCCGATTATTTAAAATATCCTTTTGCATATTCATTTACCGAGTTTATAATTAAAAACTACGGATACGATACAATGATAAAGCTTATTAAAACGAATTTTGAAAAAGATGACCCCAATTTTGAGAGTGTGAAAGATATTTATGACGCATGGAAAAAGAACTTTTTTGCTGAAGAGGTAGAGCCAGCCGAAATTTCACAGCTTGAAACCGAACATTTCAAAATTGAGTATCCGAAAGTTACCGAAGAAAAAGTTAAAGAGCTTTCACGGTATCTCGAAGAAAATTACGAAAGAATAACTAAGGATTTGGGAGTTTCTTTTGATAAAAAAACGTCAGTAAAACTTTTCAAAACTTGGTCGGGATTTAAAAATTCTTTTGAAGAAAAAAACATTCCTGTTCCCTCCTTCGCTACAGGAGGATGGGTAAATAATACTGTTAGAGTTTGCATGGATTTGGGAGATGAGATAGCCAAACAAACCCTGTTACACGAATTTACCCACGCTGCCACCAAACTTATAAATCCCGGAACGATACCATTCTTTCTCGGTAACGGAATCGCAACTTATGAAGCGGGGCAAAAACCCGATGAGAGTTTTTATAAATCTGTGAAAACTTTGCCGGAAGATTCTTCTTGGCTTTTGCAAAAAAACATGCCCGATTACGCTCCGTATCAATTTGCATATTCATTTACAGAGTTTATAGTCAAGAATTACGGCTATGAAAAAGTTCGTGAGCTTTTAAAACAAGATTATGTGTCAAATGGCTTCAATTTTGATAATATGAAAGATATTTATAAGGCTTGGAGGCAAGATTTTTTAGACCGTAACCATGACTAAGATAATCGACATTGAATCTCTCTATATGGACATTATGCGAGATATAATCTGCGTATTTAGTCAAAACAAAGGGAGGTAAAACTATGGAAATTTTAAAGCCAAGAAAATTAAGTTTCACAAAAGTAATGTTAATTACTATTTTTATAATACTGTTCTTTTTATGTGGTACTTATCTACGTGCATATACGATTTTATCATCAATCCCGTACGATACCGGCGGTATACTTGTTTGGAATGGCTCGTTGGATATCATGTGGGCAAGTTTGGCATTTGTATTCATTAAATATTATAACGATGAACTGGCAATTCCTCTAAAAGAATTGTTCAGCTTCAAAAATATAAATTTCAAAATTATACTTATTATGACACTAATAATTGCCCTGCTACAACCCGTCGGCTCGCTTATACTCTACCAAAAGGTTTCAATATCTGATGATTTCAACTTGTTTGTATCTATAATTAATTTCTTTATTGTAGGTCTGACGGAAGAAATGGTGTTCAGAGGTTGGGCAATGAACGCATTTTCAAAAGTTACCAGCGTAAGAAAAGCTAACATTTTGCAATCCTTATTTTTCGCCTCAGCACATCTTTTGCCATGGTGCGTGATGGTACTTATGGGTTGGGGCGATATATCAAGTGTTCCTGTTTTATATTTATGCCTTCAGATTCCGATGACCTTTGTAACAGGTTGTGTTTTCGGAAGAATTATGAACAAAACTCATTCTCTTTGGACTTCCATAATTATCCACTGTTTATGGGACGTAGCAGCAAATTTATTCGGATTAGTACAATAAAAAAGGAAGTGTAAATTATGAAGAATTTAAAATCAAAGCAATTAAATTTCAAAAACGTAATGTTTTCAATGGCGGTAATAATGCTGGTTTGGGCGGTATTTTGGTATCCTTTCCAGTATTTTGTATTTCCGAAAGATTTAAGTACAACGATGAACAATTTAATTGGCATAAGTCGTGAATACATAAGAATGTTGCCGGCTATTTTGTTTTTCATTTATTACAAGGATAGTATTAAAACTAACTTTAAAGAGATTTTTTCATTTAAATTTAGCTACAAATGGTTCTTTATTGTTTTACTATTTTGTATAGCTGATCAATGTGCGGTCTCTTATTTTACAAACGGCAAAATTTATTTTAATCCTCAAGAAACGACTCTATATAACGTGGTGTTATGGCTTAGTTTGGGGCTTTGCCAAGAGTTTGTTTTCAGAGGCTGGTGCTATAACGCCTTTAAAGAAGTAACTTCACAAAGAAATGCCGTTATAATTTCGAGTGCGTTTTTTTCGGCGAGCCATTGGTTTGCACATTTCTTTATGTTTTTTGATAACAAGTTTAATTTGTCAAATTTTATTTCGGTTACGATCTTCGCCTTTGTTTTTGGAGTAGCAATGTGCCTCTTTATGATTAAAACAAAAAACAAGTCTATTGTTCCACTTATTATTTTTCACGCCGTTTGGGATTTCTTAGTAGCCGCTATACACTAAACGCTTAGAAGAAGGGAAGTGTAATTTATGGAAAAATTGTTTTCAAAAAAAGACTATAAACCGTATCTCTGCATAGGAGCGTTTCTGGCAGCGTTTGCCGTAATGTTTGCATTAAATTTTATTATGCCGATAGACAAAACCATATTTGTATACCATTTTAAAAGCCTAAACGCAAGAGCACTGCATTGGAGCGAGCTTTCTCTATGTGTTTTATCGAGCTACTATATTTTAAAAATGAAGAAATTCGTATTTTTAGATTTTATAGTCGGGGCAGTCTTTGGTTACATAGCTTACTATGCAGGATTTAACGAGTACATTTCAGCGATCACAACAGCGTTATGTTATTATTCCGCATGCCAAATATTCAGAAAATATAAACAAGAAAACAAATACTTTAATCTTGATATAAAAAAACTTCTAAAATCATTATTGATAGGTACGGTGTTAGCCATACCTTTTGCAATTATAAATGTTTTGGCATCAATAACTATGAGCGGTAATAACTTTAAGAGTTTTAATTTTAGTAATATAATTCCCGCAGCACTTCATGCACTGCCACCAGGAACGTCTGAAGAAATCATATGGCACTTTTTCTTATTGGCATTTGTCACATGGGTATTTAAAGGTAAAATTCCCAAAAACAAACCTACTGCATTTTTAATTTATTTTCTTTGTGCCGTTCCGCATACATTACTACATCTTCCGGAAACTTTCGTCAATAACCCTATGGGGGCTATAATTTTTTTCTTGTTTATGTGCTTGCTTTTTGGCGTTCCGATGACATGGCTGGTAAAAAACAAAAACTTGCAAACTTCAATGGCTTTTCATTGGTTTATAGATTTTATAAGATTCATATTCTAACAAAAAGGAGCGGTGCGTGTGGTAATTAAAAACATAGCTAACGATGTATCGGATAGAATAAATCAAACATTTGGCGGCAACATAGTGGGCGTATACTTATTCGGCTCACTGGTACTTGGAGATTTTGATGAAAATTTTAGCGATATAGATTTAATGATAGTCTTGAAAAGAGATATAAATAAGGACGAATTTGAAAGAATAAAAGATTTGCAAAAATATATTTCCGAAAAATATTCAAGATTCGGTACAGATGGCATCGAAATGATTTTTGTAAGTACCGAAACAATTAAAAACTATCTTGTCAAAGAAACCTTTTTGACCGCAGTAGCACCCGGAAACCCGCTCGAAACAATTGTTTGTAAACCTGAGTTTCTGATTTATTTTTACATAGTAAGAAACTATGGAGAAACGATTTTAGGCACTCCTAAAGAAGAAGTATTCCCTATCATTTCAGAAACCGATTTTGTAAATATGTCAAATAAGGTTGCCCTTGAAAACATACCCTGTTGGAAAGAAGCTTGTAAAAGAACACTTCATGAACAATTTTACTCTGTTATCACACTTTGTAGAGCGCTTTATATTAAAGAAATCGGAATTTACCCTTCAAAATCACAAGCTAAAAACTGGGCTAAAAACAAATATCCAAATTTTAAAGATATTGTAGAGTATGCTTGGAATCAAAGGGGCAAATGGGAAGTAACCGATAAACCTAATGATGAGCATAAATATCAAGAAATAATTAAATTTTTTGAATTTGCAAAAAGCAAATTAAGTGATTTAACAATCAAAACCACAAAATAATTATAAAGAAAGATAAGTGATAAATATGGATAATACAAATAAATATAATAATATGCAAGATGATTACTCCAAATATAGACCGGATTACCCAAATGAAGCAATTGGATATATATTAAACAAATGTAGTATTAGTAATGATTTTAAAATTGCTGACATTGGTGCTGGTACTGGTAAATTAGGACTTCCTTTTTTGAAAAAAGGATTTAAGGTTTATTGTGTTGAACCTAACAAAGACATGTATAGGAAATGCACCAGCAATCTTGGAGAATATGAAAATTTTTATGGTCTTTTAAGTACGGCAGAGAATACCGGATTAGATGACCATTCAATTAATTTAATAGTTATCGGTCAAGCATTCCATTGGTTTAATTTAGCAGAATTTAAAAAAGAATGTAAGCGAATTTTGACTAAAGATGGTTATGTGGCGATATTATACAACGACAATGATTATACTGAAGATATAGTTAATGATTTACACAAAGCAAATCAACAGTATTGCCCAAATTATAAGGGTTTAGATGGGATTCTAAACAATAATGAAAATATCTATAATGAATTCTTTACTAATTATAATATGAGTGTTTTTGATAATAATCGTAAATTAAATTTAGAACAATTTATTGGTGGATGTTTTACTACATCATTTGCGCTTAAGCCAAGTGAACCAAATTACGAAAACTACTTGAAAAAGCTAAATGATATATTTGCTCATTATTCAAAAGACGGATATGTAATTATGCCCATTAATACTACTCTCAGAATTGGAAAGATATAAATTTAAAAAGGAGTGAAAATCAAATGAGCATTGAAAAATCCGGTACTTCTTATAAACTTAATCGGAAAAGGTATGTATCATTCAAAACAACTTTATCAGTGGACAAGTATATGCAAAGCAAGAGCTATTGAAAATGAAGTTTTTTTAGTTGGTTGTTCCCATTTTTGCGGGGAGATACCGCTTGCATTTGCTTATTCACCCGAAGGCAACGTAATAACAGAATATATTAATCAGTATGGCGGAGTAATTATAGACATTGACCCGGCGGAAAGCCACAATAAAAAGATTGGATATTTTTCCGACCGCAGACCACATCTTTTTAAAAAAATTTCATTATAAAACAAGAGGTAAATAGAAATGGAAATAAACGAAAAATTTTGGAAATATATGCAAAGGCTTGTAGATGAATCAGACATAGTGATAGACCGACTAAAAGGCTCTCGTCATCCGAAATTTCCTGAAACTATTTACATAACGGACTATGGATATTTGAAAAACACAAGTTCGGCAGATGGCATGGATATAGATGTGTATGTTGGAAGTAGAAAAAATCACGAAGTCTGTGCAGTAGCCATTACAGTCGATTTTGTAAAAAGAGATTCCGAAATTAAAATTTTAATCGGTTGTACCGATGGGGAAATAGAAAAAATACAAAAGCAACTCGGAGGTTATGAAACAGCCGTAGGTTTAGTTATCAAAAAAACCAATTAACGAAAAGGGAGATAAAAAATGGATTATAAAGGTACAGTAAGACTTGAAACAGATCGTTTGATTCTAAGAAAATTTACAATTGACGATGCGAATGATGTATTTGAAAATTATGCATCAAGTGATAATGTAACAAGCTACATAACTTGGGAAACACATAGCAGTATTAGTGTTACCAAGGACTACTTGCGTGGTTTAATTGAAAGTTATAAAGACGGCAAAACGTTTAATTGGGCAATCGAGCTTAAAAATGAAAATCAAGTTATAGGTCAAATCGGTGCTACAAATCCGGATGAAAATGTTTCTAAAATTGAAGTCGGATATTGTATTGGTGAAAAATGGTGGGGCCGTGGAATTGCCACAGAAGCACTCCGCGAAATCATCAGATTTCTTTTTGAAGAAGTAGGTGTTAACAGAATCGAAGCTTACCATCATGCAAAAAATCTTGCTTCCGGGAAAGTTATGCAAAAATGTGGCATGAAGCTTGAAGGTGTTTTAAGACAGGCATATAAATATAAGGATGGTATATCGGACGAATGTATATACAGTATTCTAAAAGACGATACAAAAAATAATAATACTCCACTTCTAAATTAGGGGAGGTAAGGAGGCTTATCACATGCCAAAAGTAGTAATGATATGTGGAAAAATATGTAGCGGAAAAACTACATACGCCGGCAAAATCAAGAATACAAATCACGCAGTAATACTTTCCGTTGATGAAATTATGCTTGCACTATTCGGCCAAAATGTAGACGGCGAATATGTATCAAAAGTAAAATCGTACTTATATAAAAAATCTTTGGACATACTGGATGTAGGTATTAGCGTTATACTGGATTGGGGCTTTTGGGCTCAAAAAGAGCGTGAATATGCAAAAAAGTTTTATGCTTCCAAAAACATAAAACCTGAGTTTCATTATCTTGATGTCGATTATAACGAGTGGCAAAACCGCATAAACAAGCGAAATAAAGATATACGTGAAAATAAATTGAGGTCATACTACGTAGACAAAACTCTTACAGCTAAATTCTTAAAAACTTTTGAAGAACCCGATAAAAGTGAAATTGATATTTGGGTAAAAAATTAGACTTTAATCGAAGGAGTAAAAAAACTAATGGAACTGTGGGATTTATATACAGAAAATAGAATAAAGACAGGCGAAACACACGTTAGAGGCAATCCTCTACCTAAAGATAAATATCATTTGGTTGTTAATGTTTGGGTAAAAAACTCCGAAGGAAAGTATCTAATATCAAGGCGATCTAGGAAAAAATCAAGAAATCCCCTCAAGTTTGAAACTGTGGGCGGAGCAGTTTTAAAAGGTGAAAACAGTTTACAAGCTGCCATAAGAGAAACAAAAGAAGAAGTGGGAATTAATTTAGACACAAAACGAGCAAAGTTGGTTTATTCAGATGTACGCAAAAATTTAAATAGTATATTGGATGTCTATCTTTTTGAATATGACGGCATAGTGGATTTAAAAAGCGCCACTACCGATGAGGTAGAAAGTGTAGGCTGGATGACAATAGATGAAATTTATGATTTATCCAAAAAAGGATTATTTGTTCATACGCTTAATTATTGTTTTGAGAAAGTATTTGGTCTTTAGGAGATGGAAAACGAAATGTGCTTAGAATGTTACGCTAACGATAATAGAATTACACCTTTACTAAATCCGGCTGAGTGCTTAGAAAATCACACGCAATACATTTGCGGTACTTGTGGAAGATGTATCTGTATGGAAAGAGATTCTAAAAGGGGTCTGCAAAGGTGGAATTTTCCTTTTAAATCATTGGGAATTGCAAAATTATATTTACGTGCTGCTGATTATACTATGAAAAAATGCTGTGGTGTATATGAAATAAAGAGTAGTAGTGGTAGAAGCTCGTACAAAATTTTTGCTACCAGTAAAGAACTAGAAATCTACTTACAAAAAAACAAAGATAAAATTTGTGAGAGTACGAAGCCTATTTTTATTTCTGAAAAATATAGAGAATTCAAAAACACACAGGTGCGAAAGCTAACTCACGATGAAATAGAAAAATATATGGCAGAAAAAATAAAGCAAAAAGGATAGAGATAAATTGAAATTGAGAAGATGAACAATTTTTTTCAAAAAGAATAGGGAAAAAGTAAAAATTAATTCTAAACAAAATGGCGAAAGACGTGTTTTAATGGTAGATAAGCAAAAAGTATTTTATAAAAATAATCAAACCAAATACATTAGTTATGTAGAAGAATTTTCAAAAATTAATAAAACTCATATTTGGCTAGGAGGGTCTTTTTTACACGGAAATGATACTATATTTTCGGATGTAGATATAAGCGTTTTTTGTGATGCTAAAATATTAAACAAGCTAATTTATGGCTATGGAAAACCTATATACATATCATACACGAGCAATCCGCCGGGAATATTGATAGTAATTTACATAGATGGTGTTGCGGTTGACTTGGAGGTTATAAAAAAAGTTAACATCACAAAAAATGAATATTTTCACAGATCTGAAATTAAAAAAATTGATTATACCAGAGATAATAATATTTGTAGACAATTTGCTTTTAGCAACAAAACTGAATATCAAATCTCACGCTTGTTTCATCGTAGTCTTATTAAATTCTTATCAGGTAAAGCTGATATCAGTATAAGTACGATGAATGAAATATTAATTTTTATGAATTCACAAGATTTTATTGATGAATCGAATTATAAAAGCAGATTTCCAAATATCTTGAACGATTTCCATAAGCGTTTTGGCTTACCGATACTATACCATAATCTTCTTTGCACATTACTAAATACTAAAATTTGAAAAATAAAGAACATTTAATTTTTAAATATACTTCAAAATTGTACGAATCACTAACACTAAAAAATAAATTTTAAAGGAAATAAAACACATGGAACTTGAAAAAATGAACGATTTCTTTGCAAAAAGAATAGACGAATACGAAACCCAAATGCTTGAAAATGTCGAAGGGTGCAAAGAAGGGTATATAAAACTTGCTGAGCTTATTCCAAGCACCTGCAAAAAGCTATTAGATTTAGGTTGTGGAACAGGATTGGAACTTCACGAAATATTTAAAAAAATTCCCGACTTAGAAGTTACCGGAATAGATTTAACTCAGGCTATGCTTGATAAACTTAAAAGCAATTTTACTGATAAAAATATAAATTTAATTTGTGGCAGCTATTTTGATGTCCCTTTTGGAGAAAAGGCATTTGACATAGTTATATCATTTCAGACAATGCATCACTTTACGCACGAAAGCAAAGTAAGTTTATATAAGAAAATCCGCAAGGCTTTAAAACCAAGCGGAATGTACATAGAATGCGATTATGTTGCAAAAGACCAAGCGGAAGAAAATTACTTATTTTCAGAGCTAAATCGGATTCGTAAAGAACAAAATATCAAAGATGATGAGTTCGTTCATTTTGACACGCCTTGCACAGTAGATAATCAAATAGAGATGTTTGAACGTGCTGGATTTAAAGAAATTGCGAAGGTTTGGCAAAAGGGTCAAACGGCTATTATTGTAAATAAAATCTAAAAACTAATCAGAATCATAGGTGATGTATTATATGATAAATGAGATATTTGCTAAACCCGCAGTAGGTGCAATTATTGAAAAAGATATTAATGGCTTTAGGCATATACTTATTCAAAAAAGGCGAAAAAACATTTCAGAAGATGGATTAATAGAGATACCAGCCGGCAAAATAAGAGAATTTGAAAATATATTTGATGCATTAAGACGTGAAGTAAGGGAAGAAACAGGATTAACAATCACTAATATAATTGGCGAAAATCATCAAACAATTGAAACAAAATCGTACTCTACTATTAGCTTTTCCCCCTTTTGTATCACTCAAAATTTATCAGGTGGATATTCATTAATTCTGTTTACTTTTATTTGCTCAGGTGAAGGTAAGCTTTATGATAAATCAAATGAATCGTCAGATATAAAATGGATTCCTACAAATGAGTTAAAGTTATTGCTAGATACAAATCCTGAAAAATTCTTTCCTATGAGTATAAATTCTTTAAAAAAATACTTTGAAACCATTTTTTAAAACAATAATAAACATCCCCCAGCCTAGCTGGGGGATGTTTATTAAATATTGTTATCTTCTAATTTGATTATTTTGTTTTTTCAAAAACCAATATAGTGCCGTAGTAGGATTTTTCTTCTTTTTTGCAGTTCAAACGTAACCCACAATCAATTGCCAAATTTTCTATCTGATCTGCGCCGGCATAAAGCCTTACTTTGTTTAACCAATATTCAGCTTCATTTTTATCAAATCCATATTTTTTAAACTGCGGATACCAAGAATTTTCTTTATCTCTGCAAATTAAAACCATTTTTCCTTTTGACTTTAAAACTCTTGCGGCTTCCTTTAGAATGGTCGGAATTTCTCTGCATTCATCCAAACCATTATTAGAACAAACCGCTGAGAATGTATCGTTATCAAACGGCATATTCCAAAGTGATGTTGCGATTCCAAGCCCATTTGCCTTATGATATTTTGCCAAAGCGTCGGCCTGCTTTGCACAATTAAAATCTATATCTACGCCAATATATAAATCTTTCTTGGACATTTTTTGCATTAAAGCAGACGTACCTAATCCCATTCCAACAGTTAGCTCAAGAACGCCGTTTTCTTTTTCGGTAAAAATGTTATCAGTATAAAAATTCCAAAAGTTAGGATTTTTTGAGTAAATAGGAGCAAGTTTTTTAGCCAGCATTTCCCCGTGTTTCAAACTCGAACTTTCGGTAATTGATCTTTTTATATCATCGAAAGACAAATCGTCGCAATAATCATTTCTGCCGCCTACCCATATGGGCTTGCCATTTTTTTCATAATACTCCAAGCGTCGTAAAAATTCTTCCTTTGAGGGAATTTCTTGTTTAATAAATTTTTCTTTTTCTATGGAAAACATTTCCGGATTATCGGGAAAATAATTCTTGTCCCACTCCTTTATCTTGTTTATAATTTGTGAAACATCCGACCAAAACAACACCTCATCTAACGCATTTATTACCATAATTACCCCTCCTAAGCAGTCTTAAAAAGTTTAAAATACCTAATAAATATATTCATATTATATTTATTTATACGAAAATAGGCAACTCTGCATTTTTTTACCCTTTAACTTTAAATAATTTTAAAAACTACAAACTGCGATAAAAACATATATATAACCCCAGCCATACTGCGACATAAATTTGATATGACAAGTTTTACAATTAAAATAAGCGGTTATATTTTACTAAAAATCATTTTAGCCGCCAGATTACATATTTAAAAACTATAAGAAAGTGCACAGCCTATGTTCACAATTTAGGTATTGCCACTTTACAAAGGGGATTTTGAAAAATAATGTCTTGATATGCTTTGCAAGAATAAATTTTCATACATATAAATACTTTGCAAATTAGTTATGTTCTTATGCAGAGCATTTTTAATACTTAATTTGATAAGCAGAGTTTTGCACTTCCGGTGTAGAACTCTGCTCTTTTTTTAGGTTCAAGAGGACAAGCCTATGGAGCGGTGGTTTCTCTACTTTGCAAGATATCCATAGCTATTCGAATTATTTAAAAAATCTAAATAATTCGGAGGTAATGGTTTATGGGAAGCCATCATGACAATATAAAAAATAAAATAGCATATTTTCACAAGGTAATAAAAAACATGGATTTAAAAGACAGCATCAAAAAATCAAAAATAGATGAACATGAAATTCCAGTTGAGGAAATTATGTATGATACTTTTTTAAGCGTGTTTGATGTGGACAAGCAGTTATTTGAAAAGAATTTACTTGGCTGGATTGAACTTGTTGAGAATAAAAATTTACATAAAGCGTTAAAAAGTTTGAAAATCGAAGACCAAATATTTATTAGCTACATAGTTAAAGAGTGTAAAACCCAACAGGAGCTTGCTTCAAAGTACGGAATTAATTAATCGAGCATAAAAAATCGCTTCGGTAAAATACTCAGAATTTTAAAAAATTTAATGTCCAAAAAATAATTTTTGAGTTCGACAAGTTTTGCGCATAAAAAATAGCCCCAAAAAGATCTTTATATAAGTGGAGGGATAATTACATTCTTCCAAGCACCTTGAAAATTGAATAAAAAATCTTAGTAACAATTAAAGATACTCCCACTCAGTCACAGTCCGAGCGTGATAAGAACCTCACCTACTTACGCAATCGAAGATTGCTTGTAGGTGCCGAGAACCTTGTTGTTCTACAATAAAACCGTCGCAGGCAATGAGGGTGGCTTCGCAAGTTGCGAGGACGTGGAATTCGTGTGCCGTTTTTAAAACGGACTAAGAGGTTTGATTTAGTATAGTACAAGTTTTTAGTTTCATATAATTTGTTTATATAAGGAGGGAATGTTTTTGGGCAAAGAAAATCGGCAGGGAAATGTAGCAAAGGAATTTAATATCGGAAAGACTAAAGTAAAAATATGCGTAGATTACTGCGTAAAAAGCCATAGCGAAGTGGAAAAGATATTAAATAATATTGCTCAAAAAGCATTGCCAAGCTTAAACACTCCCTCTATGAGAGAAGATAGTGGTTTTTAATGTATAACATCCATGTTCTTATTCTTCGGTGCCTATATCGGTTAATATTGCCTTTAACTCCGGGTATGGCATTGAAAATCTTTGGCTTAAGTATCTTAAAGATGCGCCGAGTTCTCCGTCGGGGCCTCCATATTGCGTTATTATCATTTTGGCGAGTTTGGGATTGGTGTTTTTTATGTTAACCGGATATTGTAATTTTTTTTCATATACCCACATTAATTATCTACCTCCTCTGAATTGTTCCATGGCCATGGGTCGGAAATCCATCCCCAGCGATTATCTTCCGTGAATTTTGAAGTTATCGGACCATATTTTTCTTGATATTGTGATTTTAAATTATTACTTTGTTCACGATAATCATTGAGTTTCATATTTACTTCTTGGTCATAGGGGTGGGTATCCATATATAAGTTAAGTTCTACAATTGCAAAATCTATTGCCGATATTCTTCTTAGCATCATTTCTTGTTCACTCATTTGGTTCACCTACTGTCATTCCTTCAAATGGTTTATTTAGTTCCGGAAACATAGTTCCTTCGTTTATCCCTTGTTCTGCACTATAAACATTTTCAGATACTTGGTAGGGAATATATGCCATGGTTACCACCGGGTCTTTGGGTAATGGTGAAATCCCATACTGCTGAGCCATTAAATGCATTATTGATTCATTCATTCTTGATTTTCTCTCCTTGTTTTTAATTTTTATAAGGTTCCTTTATATAATATGAAAATGTTGAAATATTAGTGAAATATACTATTCCTACAAAAATAAGTTTAGGAGAGTTTAATGTTTGTTTTTTAAATAAATACGCTCAATTTCCGCAATTGTAAAATACATTACCGAAGCGATTACGCTAAGTATAAATATTCCCGCCATTACCAAATCCAATTTAAATACTTGACCGCCGTAAACAATAAGATATCCTATCCCTTTTGATGAAACTAAAAATTCGCCTGTTATAACTCCAATCAGTGACATGCCTACATTTATTTTTAAAGTGGATATAATGACTGAAACGTTTGCGGGGATTATCAATTTTAAAAGTATTTGCATTTTATTTGCGTTAAAAGATTTCATAAGTTTTATTTTATCGGCGCTTACGCTTTTAAACCCGTTAAGTATATTTATAGTTGCAATGATTGTTGAAACCAAAAGAGCCATAATTATAATGGATTTGATTCCTGCGCCCGCCCATACTATGATAATCGGTCCAAATGCAACTTTGGGTAAGGCGTTTAAAATTATTAAACAAGGTTCTGTTACTTTAAAAATAAAATCAGACCACCAAATTATTATTGCAATAGTTATTCCTATAATTGTTCCGAGTAAAAATCCGATTGCTGTTTCCGCTACTGTAAAATAAATATTATTCCATAGCTGGTGAGTTTTATATAAATTTATTATCATGTTGTAAATTCGTGAAGGTGAGCTGGCTATAAAAGGATCAATCCATTTTAATTGAGCTGCCGTTTCCCATAAAATCATTAAAAACATAAATAAACCAATTTGTGTAAGTTTTATTTCAAATTGTTTTTTTCTTTGTTTTTTTAAATAAAGTTTATGTTCCGAAGAATAAATTTTATTATCGGTTTTTGCTTTTTGCATCTTTAAGTTCACTCCAGATAATGTCAAAATATTGATTGAATTTTTTATGATTTCGTTTTTCGTGAGATGTTAATTTTTTATTTCCGAAATCTATTTTTAGAATTTTTTTAACGGTGCTTGGTCTTTGGGAAAAAATTATTATTCTGTCGGAAAGTGATATTGCTTCCGATATATCGTGGCTGATTAAAATAGCTGTCTTTTTTTCATTTTTGATGATATTGAGTACTTCTTCCGAAATTGTTATTCGAGTTTGGTAATCCAAAGCGGAAAAAGGTTCGTCCAAAAGCAAAATTTGAGGTTTTACAGCCAATGTGCGAATTAATGCGGCTTTTTGGCGCATTCCCCCGGAAAGCTGATTTGGATAGTGACTTAAAAAATCTCCTAAACCGTATTTTTTTAAAAGATTTATCGCATAGTTTTCATTACTTTTATTTAAAGCTTTTCTGATTTCCAGTCCGAGTAATGCGTTTTGCTTGATTGTTCGCCAATCAAACAGATAGTCTTGTTGAAACATATAACCGATTTGCTGAATATTTGAATTTTGGGTTATATTGGTTTTTATTTTTCCGCAACTTACGGGCAGCAATCCGGAAATAAGAGATAATACTGTGCTTTTTCCGCATCCGCTGGGGCCTAAAATAGTTAAAAATTCCTGGTCATATACGTCAAAGGTCAGGTCTTTTATTGCTACTGTTTCTTTAGTTAAAGTTTGATATTTAAGACATACATTTTTTAAATTTAAAATTTTATTTTCAAAATTGCTTGAATTGTTTTTTTTATTATCAGCTTTCATTTTTTTCTCCTTAATGTTTATTATTTTGATTTATTGGAATTCTTTAACGGCTGCCTCCGCAAACTTGTTCGTTACTATTTTTTCGAACGGTACGGGTTGATCGAGTTCGTGAGCTTTTACCATTATTTCCTGAATTAGATTTATTGAATTTTCCGATATATATGGCGTTTTACACCAAACCTCAATTTGCGTGTAATTATTTATACATTCGGTTAGCAATTCTAAATCTATGTCTACAAAGTAGGGGGCAATTATTTTTGCAATATCAGAAGGGGTATGATTTTTTATCCAAATTTGGGCTTTATATATGGATTTAGTGAATTTTTGAATTATATCAGGATTTTTTTTTATATAACTTGGTAAAGAACAGTATCCTGTATATGCAACTTCACCGCATTCTGTTCCTAATGCTTTTACTATGTGATAATTTTTTTCTTTAACCAAAGTTGACGCCGTAGGCTCAAATAGAGCTACATAATCTCCGATGCCTCTGCCAAAAGCTATGCTCATTAGGTTGAATTGTATATTGTTTAAAAGATCAACGTCTTGATTGGGTATAATACCTTTTTGAGAAAGTATGTATTCTAAGGTCATTTCAGGCACGCCGCCTTTTCTTCCGGCAATAATTTTTTTGCCTTTCAGATTTTCCCAATCGAAGTCGTTGGTTCGTCCTACTAAAAAACTACCGTCTTTTTGGGTAATTTCTGAAAATAGTACAGGAGAATCTTCCTTTCCTTGACTAAAGACGCTTATTACCGAAGACGATCCCAATAAACCTATATCGGCTTGTGAAGATAATACTGCGGTCATTGTTTTGTCTGAACCTTCGCCTGCGGAAAGTTCAATTTCCAAACCTTCTTCCTTAAAATATTCAAGTCCCAGCGCAACATATTGTGGGGCATAAAATATTGATCTTGTGACCTCACTTACTTTTACTTTTTTATTTTGGGGTTCAGAGTGATTGGAACATGCGCTTAAGAACAATAAAGAAAAAAACAATATATATATTAAAAAAGATTTCTTTTTCAAAATATCACCACTTAAAAATTGATATTAATATTTTATTGTGGATGAAATAAATTTGTTAAAGGGAAAGTCTGTAATTATTTAAAAATAAAAATTTTAAAAAAAATAGGGGATAGTGGAAAATTTAAAAATTAATATTTATGTGTTTTAATGGATGTGCATTAAAAGCAGAAAATAAAAAACACCTCTTGGTCATTTTCCAAGAAGCGTTTTGTTTATATGAGTTTTTATTTGTTTTCTTCTTTTTTCTTGTTTTTTCTTTTACTGACTGCATTTTTTATTTTATCAATTATTTCCGGTGCCATCCCTATAATTCTGTCTAATGCACCATCAAATGATTGAACTTGAAGAAGTTTGACGTCTCCATCCGATATTACCAAAAATGCAACCGGAATTATACTTACTCCAACTCCGTTTCCTCCGCCAAACATTTCTTTGTCCGGACATTTGTTAATTGCAAAATCCGATCCGCCGGAAGCATAGCCGTAAGTGACTTTTGAAACCGGAATTATTGTTGTTCCGTCCGGTGACGTAATGGCGTCACCAATAATGGTTTCGGCGTTAACAATATCTTTGATTTTCTCAATAGTTGAATCCATCATGTTTTCAAGTTTATTACTCATTTTTTACCACCTTAACTTTTTTAATATTTTATGTTAATTCGCGATAGTGTTTTGCGAATATTACAAACATTGATAATATATTAAAAAACCTTGAACTTATGCTTATTTCTGCATCAGTATATATTTTTTCTTTTAAAAAATCAGGACGTACCGTTACTTCGTATTTTTTCGGAGGTGAAACAGAACTTATTAAAGAGGCCAGTGAATAAACTACAGCCGAGGCTTGTCCATATCTTATAGCGGTTGTTGCCGAATCCGGGGAACCTACGTCTAATATTATCTTAAGATTGTTTATATTTATTTTATGTGATATTTTTTTTAATGATTTTAAAGAGGCTTTTATCACTTTTATTATCAATTTAAAAGAACTTAAAATATTGTTTTTAGGGGAAGGCGTATGTTTTTTTTTGTTTTTTGCTTTTGATTTTTTATTAGTGCGTGAAAACGGGAGTTTAAAAGATATTCCCCATATTTTTAAATGTATTTCAAGCTGATTTTCGTATTTTATGATTAAACTTATCGGTGTTACCAAAATCAGTATACATATCATTAGGATGATTAAAATTATATATATCCAAAGCATTTGTTTTTATCCTTAATTTCTTTATAAATTAGGCTATTAATTTTTATTTTTTGTATTTTTAAAAGTTTTTATTCATGAAAATTCTAAATTATTTAAAAAGCATAAATGGAAAATAAGTTATGTTGATTATAGAATTGCATATAACCCTTTGCAAAAAATTAAAAGGACCGTTAAAGAAACCCAAAAATATAAGTAAAAATATTATACAACCTATTTTACTTTGATTTTGATAGTATTTTACCAAAAATTTTTGGGGAATAAAGGCCTCCAAAATTTTATACCCATCAAAACCCGGTAATGGAATTAAATTAAAAACAGCCAATCCGGTATTTATTGAAATATAATATGAAAAGAACATTTGTAATAATTCATTTTGAACACTGAATATACTTATTAAGTTAATGATAAATCCTCCGATTATTGCAGCAACAATATTTGAAAGCGGTCCTGCCAAAGATGTCAAAGCCATATCGCGGCGTGGAGATTTAAAGTTACTTGGATTAATCGGCACGGGTTTTGCCCACCCGAAATCAAAAAGCAGTAAGCACGATGCTCCGAAAGTATCAAAGTGTGCCAACGGATTAAGAGTAAGTCTACCCATTGATTTTGCGGTATTATCGCCTAATTTATGAGCAATAAAAGCGTGTGCGCATTCATGAAAAGGAAAAATTAAAAATACAATTATTAAAATTGCCAAAATACGTATTAAAACGTGCGTAAGAGTAATTCCCGGTTGTAAAAACCACATTTATTTTTTTCACCTCATAATTTTTATAACTATTATTTTAATTATATCATTTTAAAAAAACAACTCAACTTATTTTAATTTAAAAAATCTATCTGAGTATTTGGGTAATATAGGTTTAGAATTTTTTCATAGTTATTTCCTTGTTTTGCCATATAATTGGCTCCGAATTGACTCATGCCCACTCCGTGACCATATCCGAAGGTTGTAAATATAAATTTGTTTTCATCCGCATTGTAATCTACGTTAAAGTTAGAGGACCTCAGCGCAAAAAGTCTTCTTATTTCCGACCCTTTTGTTTTGTGTGACGCCACTGATATTTCTTTTACGCTTCCCGCGGGAGTTTTTTCTGATATTTGAAACCAATTTTCCGGTGGACTTTCAAAATGGCAATCATCCCATTCGTTTATTAAAATGTTTTTTAAGTTTTCCGCAGCAAATTCGGATTTGGTTTCATATCCGGTTGCAGATTTATCCCAGTCACTTTCGACGTTTATCAAGTAGTCCAGTTCTGACTTAAACACATCGGAAGATTTTTCGGTTTTTCCGGATGATATAGCATGATAAGCCGCAAAAATCGGTTCGTTATTTTTTAATATGGCTTTGCCCCAAACGTCGTTTACTGCATTTTTGATTTTATTGAAGTATTCTTCAAAATGCGAACCCCAATTTTTTCTCATATGGTCTTCTGTAATAAAATTAATGTTTTTATCGGTATTTATTTTAAAATCATATTCTTGACTTTCGGGTTTATGCGATTTTGTGTAGTAAAAGTAAGTAAAACTTGCTATTGCTTGAGCTTTTAAGGCTTCAGGTTCATATAAGGCCGGCATTTCCGAAGCTACCGTAGCGTATATTAATTCTTTTTCGGGAATATCAATAATTTTATTTGTTGCTTCATCGAGCACTTTAAAATAATTATTATTTTCGGAAGATATATTTTTATCTGAGGCTTTTTTTGAATTAAATGCAGAGATCACGGAACTCCTGTTCTTTTTTACGGATAGTATGGGGATTATAATCATAATTAAAAGCAAAAGTAAAATTATCAATATTTTGTTTTTGAAAGAAGTTTTGTTCATGTTTAGCACCTTTTAAAATTTTAAAGATAAGTATCAAACGAAATAAAGCTAATTAATATTTTCTGTACTTATTGACTTTAAAAAGTTATTTATATAAACTATCAAATGTAAGCGATTTTTATATTAATTAATATGGACGAGGTTTTAAAAATATGATTTTTAAAATTAATCGTTATATGTATTTTGGGAGGTTTTAAAATTGGAAAAAAGGCTTAGTTTAAAGTTTGATTTAAAAAATATTTGGTGGCTGTTTGCGGGGTTTATACTAACTTTGGTGCCATTTAAAGTTGCATCTTACTTATTTAATTTGGAATTTGTTGAATCTCCGATATTTATGGTTATATATGGTGTTGCGTTAGCTGTGATTATGTTTTTTTCGGTATTTTCCGATATTGAAATTAAAGTTATTGATATTAATAAGAATATCGCCTTGGGGTTAATAAGCATTTGTATTGCGGTTTCTTTTTTTTGGTGTATTTCCGCATATTTTAATGACCCTTCAAAATATAGTTTTGAAATACAACCGGTGTTAATATCAATATTTTCGATATTTTGCTGTATATCCTTTATCTTAATGTCCATTACTTTTTTTCTTGGGAAAAACATTTTTTCAAATTTATCATTTTTCCTTTTTTGTCCGGCAATATGGTTTGGATTTTTAATGATATTATTTTTGTCAATACAAAATAATAATGCGGATCCGTATGATGTCGCTTTGGTTTCTGCTATGTCGCTTTTCCTGATTTACTATACTCAAGTGTTTTCCACGGCTTCCGGCGCAAATATTTCAAAATTGATGTTTGTTTTTGGAATACCGAGTATAATTTTGGCATTTACAAAATGTACGCCTATAATTTTAAGATATATTAAACACAGACAAGTACTTCCGGTTTCAATTGCGACAAATGCTTTGGAATTTTTTATGGCGATATTTATTTTCTTGAACCTTATAGAGATTTGCAAGCAAAATGAAAAATCCGATGAACCGGTTATAAAATCAATGAGTATTGATTAAAAAGTTTAGGTTATATATTTTTGAATATTTGACATAATATAAAATAACAAAAGTATAATAAAACATAAAAGGGAGCTGTTTTTGTGGCAATAAAAATAGGCATTAATGGTTTTGGAAGAATAGGAAGAATGGTTTTAAGGGCAGCGGTTAGTCAGCCTGAAAAATTTGTAATAACCGGAATTAACGATCCGTTTGTAAATGTGGACTATATGGCGTATATGTTAAAATACGATACTACACACGGAAAAATGGATTGTAATGTTAAATCCGAAAATGGTTTACTTTATGTTAATGATACCCCTATAAATGTTTTTGCGGAGAAAAATCCGGAAAATATTCCGTGGTCAAATGTCAACGCTGAGTATGTTGTAGAATCTACCGGTGTTTTTTGTACTACCGAAAAAGCATCTGCTCATTTAAATGCAGGGGCTAAAAAAGTTGTGATTTCTGCTCCGGCAAAAGATAAAGTAACACCTACATTTGTTTGCGGAGTTAATTTGGATAAATATGATTCATCTATGAACATTGTTTCAAATGCGTCTTGTACAACGAATTGTTTAGCCCCGTTGGCCAAAATTATAAATGATAATTTTGGAATAGAAGAAGGATTAATGACTACGGTTCATGCTACAACAAGTACTCAAAACACTGTGGATGGTCTTTCTTCAAAGGATTGGCGCGGAGGAAGAGCGGCCGGTTCAAATATTATCCCTTCTTCAACAGGTGCGGCCAAAGCTTGTGGGTTGGTAATACCCGAACTTCAGGGAAAACTTACCGGAATGTCTTTTCGTGTACCTGTGGTAGATGTTTCTGTTGTGGATCTTACATGCAGATTAACAAAATCTACTACTTATGAAGAAATTTGTAAGGTTGTTAAAAATGCTTCCGAAAAAGAAATGCGTGGCATATTGGGATATACTGATGAAATGGTCGTTTCAAGCGACTTTATCGGCAATTCCCATACATCAATTTTTGATGAAAAAGCCGGAATAATGCTTAACAGTAATTTTGTGAAACTGGTTTCTTGGTATGATAACGAATGGGCTTATAGCTGTAAAGTTTTGGACCTTATATTCCATATGTGGAAAGTAGATAATAAGTAATTTTAGTAAATATAAAGTTAAATAAAAACACACGGGCGATATTGCTTTGTGTGTTTTTTTGTTTGAAAATTTTAAATTATCAATAATTACTCAAGGTAAGTATTTTAATATATAAAATTTTTACAAATATTGTTAAAATGCTTGACAAAACATTTTTATTATATATAATATTTACAATATATTACATCAAAAGGAGAGTTGAGGTTATGGAAGATTTAAAAAAATTATCAGAAGAAGGCAATTTTTCGAAAACGTTGCTGGAGGATAAAAAATTTTGTGAAGAAATAAAGGAAATTTTAAAGCGGGAAAAACCTGATGCAACTGACGAAGACGTAGTTAATATAATAAAAATGTTTGAGCAAGAAATAAAAAATGATAAAACTTTGAGTGATTCGGAATTAGAGGGCGTTTCGGGAGGTATTAGCGACAGATTGGCAATTACTGCTTACAGCGTGGATAAATTTAGAAAAATAGGTGCTGTTGTGGGTGCTTTGACGTTTGGTGGTATTTCATATGGCGGTGCGCATATATGTAACAATGGTAAAGATACTATGCATAGTGCAAATATTGAAGGTACAGCCGCTGTAGCCGGAGGGGTTGTCGGAGGTGCCGTAGGTATGGCTGCCGGTGCGGCGATAGGTGAAAAGGTTGCTGAAAAAATTTACAAAAGATTTTCACGAAAATATAACGATTGATGATTTTGGAGCTTACAAATTTTGTTGGCTCTTTTTTTATTTTGTGATTTAATATTATATATAAAATCACAAAGGGGTAATTAATATTTTTAAATTTAGCGAATGCATAAATAAAATTTCCGATGAAGCTTTAAAATTGTGTAAAAGCAAGTTTGAAGAAATTGAAAAAATCAAAGAATTTAATCAGCAAAAAGTTTTATCGGCTTTTATAAATTGTGGGATTAGTGAAAGTCATTTTGTGGGAACTACCGGTTATGGATATAATGACCGCGGTAGGGAAAAATTGGATTGGCTTTTTTCTTGTATTTTTAAGTCGGAAGATGCGCTTGTGCGCCACAATTTGGTTAGCGGTACACATACTCTTGCGACGGCATTATTTGGCGTTTTAAGACCGGGGGATAAGGTTTTAAGCGTAACAGGTGAATTATACGATACTCTTTCGGATATTATAAAATCGGATAATATGATTGGATCATTAAAAGATTATGACATTGAGTTCGATTATATTGATTTTGAAAACAAGCAACAAATTTATTTTGAAAAAAT
The DNA here is from genome assembly GCA_937912175.1 of uncultured Clostridia bacterium. Classification (GTDB taxonomy): domain Bacteria; phylum Bacillota; class Clostridia; order Oscillospirales; family Acutalibacteraceae; genus UMGS1491. Next base: position 23,179 of record CALDOU010000028.1, on the reverse strand, counting down.
AAAAGACAAGTTACTGAAACATAATTATAAAGCTGTTTATATTCAGCGTTCGCGCGGTTATACTTTAAGAGATTCTTTAAGTATTGAACAAATAGAAAACATAGTTTCTTTTGTGAAAAAAATTTCTCCTAAAGTTATTGTCATGGTGGACAATTGTTACGGAGAATTCGTGGAAACACGAGAGCCTATTGAAGTGGGTGCGGATTTAATAATGGGTTCTCTTATAAAAAATCCGGGTGGAGGAATTGCACCGACGGGCGGATATATTGCGGGAAAAAAGGAATTGGTGGATTTATGTGCATTCAGGTTGACCGCTCCGGGAATCGGAAAAGAAATAGGTGCAAATTTAGGTGTTAACCGAGAGCTTTTTATGGGAATTTATAATTCGCCGCAAGTTGTAGGCGAGGCTTTAAAAACAGCGATTTTTTCATCTGCACTTTTCGAAAAGCTGGGCTATGATGTTTTTCCTAAATATAATGACAAAAGATGTGATATAGTCCAATCTATAGTACTTAAAACTCCGGAAAAACTTATAAATTTTTGTAAAGGAATTCAAGAAGGTTCTCCGGTGGATTCTTTTGTTTCTCCGGAGCCCTGGGATATGCCGGGTTATGAAAATAAAGTTATAATGGCGGCGGGAACATTTATTTCGGGTTCATCGATTGAGTTATCTGCGGACGGTCCCTTAAAAGAGCCTTATACCGTTTGGGTTCAGGGCGGTACAAATTTTTACGGTTCAAAAATAGGGATTATGAAAGCGGCTGAAAAAGTTATAGGCATATAGTGTACTATTTTATTGTCTTCTTAACATAAATATTTTTAAACAATGTTTATAAGGAGATAATTGATATGACAAAAGAAGAAAGTAAACAAAAAACGCCTCATTGTTTGAGTTTGGATAACAGAAAAAAATTGATGCTTACGGGGATATCCGACGTGGATAGTTTTGATGACAAGTCCATAGAAGCATATACGGATATGGGAAAGCTTATCATAAGCGGAGAACGACTTAATATAAAAAAACTTAATTTAGAAGTCGGAGAGTTGGAAGTTATGGGAAAAATTTGTTCACTCGTTTACGCTGATAATAAAAATTCTAAAAATAAATTTTTTACTAAAATTTTTAAACAAGATAAAAGATAAGCAGGGTGAATAAATTGAGCGATATTCTTAAACTTCAGCTTATAATTTTTGTTTTTTCGTGTTTGTGGGGCGCAGGGTTGGGATTTTTATATGATTGTTTTAGGATAATCAGGATAATGATTAATCCGCGCAATATTTTTATATTTTTTCAAGATATAATTTACTTTATTATTAGTGGATTGATTACTTTTTTATTTGTTTTGAAATTTAATCACGGTGAAGTACGTTTTTATATTTTGGCCGGTGAGGGTATAGGGTGGATAATATATCATATTACTCTTGGAGAGTGGATTTATAAATTTTCTTCCAAAATAGTAAAAAAACTGAATTTTAAAATACTACAGTTTACAAACAAAATAAAACTTTTTTCGGCAAGATTCACCAAAAGATAATTTTTTGTTTTTTATAAAAAATACAAGTTAAACAAAAAACAAAAAATATCTTGCAATTATGCTTTTATAAAGTGCATAATATAAATATATTAATTGTGTGGATTTTATTTATCAGGGGAATTTGAAGATGAAATTATCTGTCAGAAAGAGTAAAAAATTTATTATAAAATTAGCTGTGTTGTTTTTTGTTGGATATTGTATATATCTTTTTATTAATCAACAAGTAAAAATAAAAATCAAGACAGATGAAGTTAATTCGATAAATCAGCAAATTGCTGAAGAAAAAGAAAAAACCAAAGAAATTCGCGGTAAGTTAGATGAAGATTCCAATGGTCAAAATGAAAGAAATTCAAATACAAGAGTGTTTGAAAATGTGGCAGAATAAAATTAGAAAGGATTTTGTTTTTTTATGAAATTTGAAGTAGGGGAAATCGTTAAGGGAAAAATTACCGGTATTACAAAATTCGGAGCATTTGTCGAATGTGAAGAAGGAAGAGTCGGATTGGTGCACATTTCTGAGATTTCCAATACATATGTCAAGAATATCAGCGATTATATAAAAGAAGGTCAAGAAGTCAAAGTTAAAATTTTAAACATAGAAGAAAATGGCAAGCTTGGTCTTTCCATTAAACGTGCAGAAGAAAATAATATTTCTAAAAATGATTCGGATTCAAAACATTTTGAACATAATAATAGCGTTAATGAAAAACGTAGTGTTTTTTCAATTTCCAATAAGCCTAATTTTGAAGATATGATTTCCAAATTTAAAAAATTAAGCGATGAGAAGATAGCTGATTTTAGAGAAAAAACCAAATACAGAAAAGGAAAATCCTCTCACAAAAACGGAAATATGTAATATTTGATTTATAAATATTGATTTTTACCGAAGCCTTAGTTATTTATTAAGGCTTCGGGTAAATTTTTTTATTAAAAAATCAAGTTGTATATTAAATCTATTGTAATTAACTTTGATTTAAGATAAAATAAAGTCTTATGGATGTATTTTTTAGGAGGAATTTATGGGGTTAAAATTTACTAAAATGCATGGATGCGGTAATGATTATATTTATATAAATTGTTTTAATCAAAGTGTTTCGGATCCTTCGCAATTAAGCAGTTTAATATCTGATAGGCGTTACAGCATAGGCGGTGATGGAATTATATTGATTTGTCCGTCGGAGAAAGCTGATGCAAAAATGCGAATTTTCAACAAAGATGGCAGCGAAGGAAAAATGTGCGGAAACGGTATCCGCTGTGTTGCGAAATATCTTTTAGATTACGGAATAGTAAAAAAGGATAAAAATTTGAAAATAGAAACACTCAGCGGAATAAAAGATTTGGACGTTTTGGAAAATTCAGAAAAAGAAGCTTTGGTAAGAGTGAATATGGGTGAGGCAAGCCTTAACGCCGATGATATTCCCATGATTTTTGAAAAAGAAAAGGTTATAAGCGAACCTATTACAATTAATGATGAAAAATATAAAATAACTTGTATCTCAATGGGCAATCCTCATTGTGTAATATTTTGTGATGAAGTTTATTCGGCAAAAGTCAAAGATGTTGGGTCAAAATTATCTTCTCATAAAATGTTTCCCGAAGGAGTAAATGTGGAGTTTGTAAGCGTTGTAGATGATGCAAATCTTACTATGAGAGTTTGGGAACGTGGAAGTGGCGAAACTTTGGCTTGCGGAAGCGGAGCGTGTGCCAGTGTGGTGGCAGCTGTACAAAATGGGCTATGTGAAAAAAATAAAGATATAACAGTTCATTTGCGTGGCGGAAAATTAACCGTCAGATATTCTGATGATGGTGTTTTTTTAATGGGAAATGCCGTAAAAGTTTTTGAAGGGGAAATAGAAGTATGACAAAGTATGTTTTTGTAACCGGCGGAGTTGTTTCGGGATTGGGCAAAGGAATAACAGCCGCATCGTTGGGGCGCCTTTTAAAATCTAGGGGTTTAAAAGTTATGGCTCAAAAATTAGACCCTTATATAAATGTTGATCCGGGAACGATGAGCCCTTATCAACACGGAGAAGTTTTTGTAACTGAAGACGGAGCGGAAACTGATTTGGATTTAGGACACTATGAAAGGTTTATTGATGAAAATTTGAATAAATATTCTAATTTGACTACGGGCAAAGTATATTGGAATGTTTTACAAAAAGAAAGAAAAGGCGAATATTTGGGCGAAACTATTCAGGTTATTCCTCACATTACAAATGAAATAAAAAAGTTTATTTATTCAGTCGGTAAAAAATCAAACGCAGATGTTGTAATAACTGAAATCGGAGGAACAACCGGAGATATAGAAAGTCAGCCTTTTTTAGAGGCAATACGTCAAGTTTCTTTAGAGGTCGGAAAAGAAAATTGCATTTTTATTCACGTAACGCTTGTTCCGTATATCGTAAGTTCGGGTGAATATAAATCAAAACCGACTCAGCATTCTGTTAAAGAACTTCGCTCGCTCGGAATTAATCCCGATTTAATAGTGGCACGATGTGACAAGCCTCTTACGGAAAGTATAAGAAATAAAATTTCATTGTTTTGTAATGTTAAACCCGATTGTGTTATTGATAATATTACGGTTGCCTCGTTGTATCATGCACCTTCCATGTTGGAAAAAAGCAATTTTTCGGATATAGTATGTCGTGAATTATGTTTGGATTGCCCGAAAGGTGATATGACGGAATGGAACGAAATGTTAAATCGCATAGATAATCGTACAAAAAAAGCAAAAATTGCTTTGGTGGGTAAATACGTTAAGCTTCATGACGCTTATTTATCTGTTGCGGAAGCTCTTAATCATGGTGGATTTGAAACAAATACAAATGTTGAAATAAAATGGATAGATTCCGAACTTATTACTGAATTTACCGTTAAAGAACATTTAGGAGATTGCGATGGTATACTTGTTCCCGGCGGATTTGGTGGGCGAGGACTTGAAGGAAAGTTAGAGGCCGCAAAATATGCTCGTGAAAATGATATTCCGTATTTGGGAATATGCCTTGGAATGCAGGCGGCGGTTATCGAATTTGCCAGAAACGTTTTAAAATTAGATGATGCAACTTCTGAAGAGTTTGATGCTCAAAGCAAAAATCAAGTTATACATTTGATGAATGACCAAAAAGATAAAACTCAAAAAGGCGGTACCATGCGTTTAGGGGCATATCCGTGTAGTGTTAAAGAAAATTCCGTTATGAGTCATGCTTATGAAGAAAGCCAAGTATTTGAACGTCATCGCCATAGATATGAGTTTAATAACGAGTATCGTGCGCAGTTTGAAGATAACGGAATGAAAATAACCGGGGTTTCGCCTAATGGGGTATTGGTGGAAGCAGTTGAAATTCCCGAAAATAAATTTTTTATAGGAGTTCAATATCATCCGGAATTTAAGAGTAGACCTAATCATGCCCACCCGCTGTTTCGTGAATTTGTTCGTGCGGCCGGTCACGAATAAAAAATAAGTATAAGGATTTACTGAAAATGAAATTTAACAATAATTTTAATAATCTTAAAAAAAATTATCTTTTTGTAGATATGGCTCGTAAAACCAAAGAATATAAGCTTGCTCACCCAAATGAAAAAATTATAAAGCTGGGTATTGGTGATGTAACTTTACCGCTTTGTTCCAAAGTTATTGAAGAAATGCATAATGCTGTGGATGAAATGCAAAGCAGTGAAACTTTTAAAGGTTATGGTCCGTATGATGGATACGATTTTTTGAAAGAGGCTATATGTAATTATTATAAAAAATTCGGAGTGAAGCTTTCTTTGAGTGAAATTTATATTTCCGACGGTTCCAAGGGCGATACTGCCAATTTGCCGGAAATTTTTGAACAAAAAGGAAATGTTTTAATTCCGAATCCAACATATCCGGTTTATGTTGATAGCAATATTATCAGAGGCAAAAACATTTCCTTTATTAATGCAAACGAAGAAAATGAGTTTTTGCCGTTACCTGATTATAAAGTAAACGCAGATATAATTTATTTGTGTTCACCGAACAATCCAACCGGTGCGGTTTATAATAAAGAGCAGTTAAAAAAATGGGTTGATTATGCTCTTGAAAAACAGGCAATAATATTATTTGATGCCGCATATGAATCTTTTATAGAAAATGATAGCTTACCGCATAGTATATTTGAAATTGACGGGGCGAAAAAGTGCGCTATAGAAATATGTTCTTTTTCAAAAAATGCGGGATTTACAGGAATGCGATGTGGCTATGTCGTAATTCCCAACGATTTAATGGTTGATAATGTTAAAGTAGGTAATATGTGGCTTCGCAGGCAATCTATTAAATTCAACGGAGTTTCTTATATTACTCAAAGAGGTGCGTGTGCCGCGCTTTCGGAAGCAGGGCAGGCTCAAATTAAAGAAAATATTTTTTATTATAAAGAAAACGCAAAGATTATATCCTCAGCTTTAGAAAGCTTGAACATTTGGCATATAGGCGGTAAAAATTCACCATATATATGGTTTAAGTGTCCAAATAATATGAATTCATGGGAGTTTTTTGATTTGTTGTTGGATAAAGCCCATGTTGTGGGAACTCCGGGTTCGGGATTTGGCTCCAATGGCGAAGGATTTTTCAGGCTTTCTTCTTTTGGTAAGAGGGAAGACGTATTGGAAGCAGTTGAAAGAATTAAAAAATTAAAATTCTAATTTATAAAAATATTTAATTGTGAGGTAGTTAAAAATGGCATTTGATAAAAATAAGGCATTGGAAACCGCATTGGGACAAATTGAAAAGCAATTTGGAAAAGGCGCGGTAATGAAGCTCGGCAAAAATGAAGCTATGCATGTGGACGCTATTTCAACGGGTTCACTTTCGCTTGATATTGCACTCGGAATTGGTGGACTTCCGCGTGGAAGAATTATCGAAGTTTATGGTCCTGAATCTTCCGGTAAAACCACTTTGGCGCTTTCATGTATTGCACAAGGACAAAAAAATGGTGGTAATGCTGCATTTATTGATGTGGAACATGCCCTTGACCCTGTTTATGCATCGAATTTAGGCGTGGATATTGATTCTTTATTAGTCTCACAGCCTGATACCGGTGAGCAAGCTCTTGAAATAACGGAATCTCTTGTTCGTTCCGGAGCTATTGATGTTATCGTAGTGGACTCGGTTGCGGCACTTGTTCCCAGAGCAGAAATCGAAGGTGAGATGGGGGATTCACACGTCGGGCTTCAAGCAAGACTTATGTCTCAGGCTCTTCGTAAACTGGCGGGAGCAATCTCAAAATCAAATTGTGTTGCTATATTTATTAATCAACTTCGTGAAAAAGTGGGAATAATGTTTGGAAACCCTGAAGTTACCCCCGGCGGTCGTGCTCTTAAATTCTATTCCTCCGTAAGAGTTGATATAAGAAGAATAGAAACTTTAAAATCCAATGGAGAAATGATTGGTTCCAGAACTCGCGCAAAAGTAGTTAAAAACAAAATCGCTCCGCCGTTTAGGGAAGCTGAATTTGACGTAATGTATGGACACGGAATTTCTCATGAAGGAGAGATTCTCGATTTGGCAGTCAAACTTGATATAATTCAAAAAAGTGGCTCTTGGTTTGCTTATGGGGATAAAAAATTAGGTCAAGGACGTGACAAAACTAAAGAATATTTAAGAGACAATTCTGAATTTGCCGCCGAAATTGAAAAGAAGGTACGTGAAAGTTCCAATACCATTTATTCTCAACCTTCAATGTCCAGAAATATGGAAGCCGAAACCGTAGTTGAAACCGATTCTGATAATAAAAATTAATTTAAAGGAGGCATATATGTGATAATTACAAAGATAAAAAAATCAAAAAAAGGTAATATTCTCATATATGCCGATAATAATTATTTAATTAGTATTAGTCCGGAAGTTTTTTTTAAAAGTAACCTTAAAATAGGTTCATATATTGAAGAGTCCGATATTGCGAAATTAACCGAAAGCACCGATGTATATAAAGCAAATAAAAAAGCACTTGATTTGCTTTCTTTTCGGGCCCATTCAAGGAAAGAGCTTGAAAACAAAATAAAACGTTCGCTGGGAGAAGATTGCGCTTTAAAAGCTGCTGATAAAATGGAAAAGCTTGGGCTTATTAATGATAAAAAGTTTGCATTCGATTACGCAAACGAACTGTTTTATCGCAAATTATACTCTATAAAACGTGTTAAGTTTGAGCTTTCAAAAAAAGGCATAAAAAGTGATATTATTTCAGAGGTTGTTGAAGAAATAGATCCCGATGAAAATGAAATTTTAAAAAAAGTTATTGAAAAAAAATATTTAAATAACGGGAAAAATTTAAATGAAGAAAAAGAACTGAAAAGGGCGATATCTTATTGTCAAGGATTGGGATACGGTTGGAGCTTGATAAAGTCCACCTTGAATTTATTTGACTGATATTTTAATTTATAAGAATAGAGGAGAAGCTAAAATGAACATAGCAAATAAATTAACGATTTTTAGGTTTTTTTTGGTTTTTCCTGTGGTTTTATTTATTTTATGTGATGCAATACCATTTAGATGGATATTTGCACTTTTTGTTTTTTTGATGGCTTCATATACAGATTATTTGGACGGTAGTTTGGCCCGGAAATATAACTACATAACCGATTTTGGGAAGATAATGGATCCATTGGCCGATAAGTTGTTGGTTATTTCTATATTTATTTGTTTTGTTGGTTTAAAAATTTCTCCTATTTTGCCTGTTGTTTTAATTGTAATCAGAGAGCTTGTTGTTACCTCAACAAGATTTTTGGTTTTGAAGAATAACGGAGGAGTTATTTCGGCTAATATTTGGGGAAAGCTTAAAACAGTAACTCAAATGGTTACCATAAGTGCTATTATGATATTCCAAATATATATGGAAATGGCCAATCCTTTAGACGATATATTAAAAATTTTATTTGTTTGCCAAAATGTTTTGATTTGGCTCAGTACTGTTTTTTCTTTGATTTCCGGTATTATTTATATTTGGAAAAGTAAAAAATTTTTAAATTTGAATTAAGGGGAAATAAGCATGAATTTATATAATACACTTAGTAGAAAAAAAGAAAAATTTATTTCACTTGAAAAAAATAAAGCCAAAATATATGCTTGCGGCCCTACGGTTTATAATTATATACATATCGGAAATTCACGACCGATATGCGTTTTTGATGTACTTAGAAGATATTTGGAATATAAAGGCTATCAAGTTACTTTTGTTCAAAATTTTACCGATGTGGATGATAAGATAATAAAAAGAGCATTAGAAGAAAAAAGTGATTTTTTAGCTGTTTCCAAAAAATATATCGAAGAATACAAAAAAGATGCCGAGGGGCTAAACGTCCGTGAGGCAACAATTCACCCTAAAGCAACGGAAAATATTGATGAAATAATAAAAATAATTGAAACATTGATAGAAAAAAATCATGCGTATGCGCTTCCCAACGGAGATGTGTATTTTAGTACGCGTTCTTTTGAGGATTATGGAAAACTTTCAAAACAAACAATTGATGATCTTCAATCCGGAGCCAGGATTCAGGTTGATGAATTAAAAAAAGATCCGCTTGATTTTGCTTTATGGAAATCTGCAAAAGAAGGTGAGCCATATTGGATGAGCCCTTGGGGAAACGGCCGACCCGGTTGGCATATTGAGTGCTCTGCAATGGCTATGAAATATTTGGGAAAAACAATAGATATACATTGTGGCGGTCAAGACCTTATATTTCCTCATCACGAAAATGAAATTGCTCAAAGTGAATGTTGCAGCGGTTTTAAATTTTCTAATTATTGGATGCATAACGGGTATATTAATATCAATAGTCAAAAAATGTCAAAATCATTGGGCAACTTTTTTACAGTCAGGGAAATTGCCGCAAAATATGGTTATGAACCTATAAGATATTTAATGATTTCTTCGCATTATCGTAGTCCTATAAATTTTAGTGAAGAAATTATTTTGCAATGTAAATCCGCACTGGAACGTCTTTATAATTTTAAAGATAACATGATTTTTGCAATTAAAAATACAAATGAATCATTAAAAAATAATCCAATTGAAATTTTAAACTATAAAAATAAATTTTTGGAAGCAATGGATGACGATTTAAATACCGCCGATGCTATCGGTGTGATATTTGAATACGTTAAAGACGTTAATTCCAATGTTCTTTCAATACCAAATTACAGCAAATCTTTTTTAAATGATGTTTTGAACTTGTTTAATGAAATGACGGGCGTTCTTGGAATTTTATATCAGAATGGATTGAAAAATCCCAAAAAATCAGATGGTGAAAAAATCAGTACCGAAATGATTGAATCTCTTATAAAGGAACGTGAAGTGGCAAGAAAAGAAAAAAATTGGAAACGTGCCGATGAAATAAGAGAAGAGTTAAAAAGTAAGAATGTAATTATAGAAGACACTCCACAGGGAACGAAATATACTTTTAATTAAAGGCGGTGAAATATACGCACGGGTTGTGCTTTCAAAAACATGAAATCTTCAATAATAAATCTTGACCGAATAAATATATCTTTTGATAATGAACAGATACTAAGTAACTTGAGTTTGAGCATAAAAGAGGGAGAGTTCGTTACATTATTGGGACCCTCCGGGTGTGGTAAAACCACTACGCTCCGTATCATTGCCGGATTTTTATCACCGGATAGCGGCAATGTGTTTTTTAGAGGTAAGCGTGTTAATGGTGTTCCCGCTTATAAAAGAGAGGTAAATACCATATTTCAAAAATACGCTTTATTTCCTCATCTAAACGTTTATGAAAACGTGGCGTTCGGTATGCGGATTCAAAAGAAGCCGGAATCCGAAATAAAAGAAAAAGTCCACGAGATGCTAAAAATGGTGAATTTAAGTAATTATGTTGACAGAAATATAGATTCCCTTTCAGGTGGACAACAGCAAAGGGTTGCCATTGCACGTGCGCTTGCAAATAACCCGAAAGTGCTTTTATTGGATGAGCCTTTGGGGGCATTGGATTTAAAACTAAGAAAAGATATGCAAACCGAGCTTAAAAATATTCATCAGCGCACCGGAATTACTTTTATTTTGGTTACTCATGACCAAGAAGAAGCGCTTTCTATGTCGGACACCGTGGTTGTAATGGATAAAGGTAAAATTCAACAAATAGGAACTCCCACGGATATTTATAATGAGCCGATTAATGCGTTTGTTGCTGACTTTATAGGAGAAAGTAACATTGTAGAAGGTATTATGATTCAAGATTATAAGGTTAAGTTTGCCGGGCGTGAATTTGATTGTATTGACAAGGGTTTTGAAAAAATGCTTCCTGTGGATGTTGTAATAAGACCCGAAGATATAAAAGTTACCACTCCTGAAAAAGGGTATATTTCCGGTAAGGTAACCTCGGTTACTTTTAAAGGTGTACATAATGAAATTATAGTTGATGTTGATGGGTTTAAGTGGATGATTCAAACCACTGAAACCCAAAAAGAAGATGATGATATAGGAATGATAATTGATCCCGGTGATATTCACATAATGAGGAAATCCGTTTATTCTTCAGAAGTGGGAGATTACAGTGCGTTCAGTGATGAATTTTATGAAGAACAACATCATGTTGAAGAAAATAACGATGATTAAAGGGGGCAATAAATTAATTGAAAATAAAAATTACAACATTTCCGTATTTATTATGGATGTCTTTATTTGTAATTGTGCCATTGGCTCTTGTAATTATATTTGCTTTTACAACTCCTGAAGGTGGATTTACGTTTGAAAATATTTTATATGTAAGTAAATATTCCACGGTGTTTATAAGGTCAATAATTTTGGGAGTAGTATCTACATTTATTTGTTTGATATTAGGTTATCCCATGGCATATTGCATATCTAAAATTCCTGTTATTAAACATCAAAGTGTTGTAATTATGCTTTTGATGATTCCTATGTGGACGAGTTTTTTGCTTAGAACGTATGCTTGGATGACTATTTTGGAGTATAACGGTTTGCTTAACAGGGCGCTGGAGTTTTTTGGGTTTTCCAAAGTTAATATGATAAATACTCCGGGAGCAATCGTTTTAGGTATGGTATATAATTTTTTACCATATATGATACTTCCGATATATACCGTTCTTACTAAAATAGATAGACGGCTTATTGAAGCCGCAAAAGATTTAGGTGCAAATGAATTTAAAGTTTTTGCAAAGGTTGTTTTTCCTTTAAGTTTACCCGGTGTGGTTTCAGGGTTTACTATGGTATTTGTACCTTCGGTAAGTACGTTTATAATTTCAAAAATGTTGGGCGGCGGCTCGATTTTAGTTATAGGTGATTTAATAGAAATGCAATTTTTGGGGAATTCGTATAACCCTTATTTGGGTTCGGCTATTTCTCTGGTTTTAATGGTTATTATTTTAATATGCATGGGTATTATGAATCAAATTGACAGCGTTTCGAACTCAGAAGAATTTGTTATATAAAAAAGGAGGGGCGGTATATTGAAGTTTTTGCATAAAGTTTATATGTGTATTATATTTATATTTCTGTATGCCCCGATATTTGTTTTAATAGGATTTTCTTTTAATAACTCAAAAAGCAGAGTGGTGTGGTCAGGTTTTACTTTTAAATGGTATTTTCGTCTTTTTGAAAATCAAGATATTCTTTCGGCGTTTTACAATACTCTTATTATTGCTGCTGTTTCCGCAATACTTGCAACATTGTTGGGAACCTTTGCGGCAGTTGGAATTTCTAAAATGAAAAAATGGCCAAAACAATTGATTTTAAATATAACAAATTTGCCTATGATAAATCCCGAGATAGTTACCGGTGTATCTTTAATGCTTTTATTTGTATTTTTATATAAATATTGCGGTATATTAAAGCCCGGAATTTTAACTTTAATATTAGCTCATACTACGTTTTGCCTGCCATATGTGATTTTATCGGTAATGCCTAAATTAAGACAAATGGATTCCAATATTTATGAGGCTGCCATGGATTTGGGATGTAGCCCAATAAAAGCTTTTATAAAGGTGGTTTTGCCTCAGATAACCTCCGGAATAATTACCGGAATGATAATGTCATTTACGATGTCTATTGATGATTTTGTTATAAGTTATTTTGTCGGAGGTACGGTGCAAACACTTCCCATAGCGGTATATTCCATGACTCGTAAGATTGTAAGCCCTGAAATCAATGCGCTTTCCAGCGTACTGTTTATATCAGTGTTTTTATTGCTTATAGTTATAAATTTCAGAAAAGAAAAAGACAAAAAATTATTAAAGCGTAAAAAGTTTAGGAGTTTAAAATCGTGAAAAAGTTTTTTAATTATTCGTCAATAACTTTAATAATATTGTTGTGTGTTTTTTTTAGTAGTTGTTCTTATAATAATTCAGGTGAAAGAGAGAGTATTAATGTTTATAGTTGGGGTGAATTTATATCTGCAGGGGCGGACGGAAACATTAATGTAAACAAAGAATTCACCGAAAAAACAGGGATACACGTTAATTATAAAACCTTTCAAAACAACGAAGAACTTTTTGCAAAGCTTTCCGGCGGAGGTGCGGATTATGATGTGATTATTCCTTCGGATTATATGATTTCACGCTTGATCGAAAAGGATTTACTTGCTCCGCTTGATTTTAATAATATTCCAAATTACAGTAAAATAAGCAATAATTTTAAAAATCTTGGATTTGACCCTGAAAGTAAATACTCTGTGCCGTATATGTGGGGATTGATAGGAATTTTTTATAATAAAAAAGCTGTAGACAAAAATGAAGATGAAATAACATGGGATATTTTATGGGACAAAAAATATAAAAATAAAATTTTGATGTTTGATAACGCCAGAGATTCATTTGCAATTTCTCTTTTACGGTTGGGATATTCGATTAATACTAAAGATGTTAATCAATGGAGGGAAGCGGCTGATGAGCTTATAGATCAAAAGCCTCTTGTCCAAGCCTATGTAATGGATCAAATATTCGATAAAATGGGGAATGGTGAGGCCGTTTTAGCGCCTTACTACGCCGGTGATGCGGCTACTTTGATAAAAAACAATTCAGATATAGGTTTTGTTATTCCAAAAAGCGGAAGCAATAAATTTGTTGATTCAATGTGTATACCTAAAAATTCCAAGCATAAGTTCAATGCTGAAAAATACATTAACTTTATGTGTGAAACAAATATTGCATTAGCAAACGTAAAGCAAACCGGATATTCTACTCCGCAAGAAGAAACGTATGAAATGCTTGAAGATGAGATAAAATATAATAAAATTTTTTATCCCGGCGAGGACGTCATGGGCAAATCGCAAATCTTTGTAAATTTACCCGAAAATGTCAATAAATTAATGGATGAATTGTGGGTTGAAGTAAAATCGGGCGGAACTTACGGTGAGCCATGGACGTTAGTTGTAATTTTAGCTTTATTTGCTATAATATATTTAGCGATTGTTTTATATAAAAAAATTAAAATTAAGAATTTTAAAGAAAAGTAATTTGTTATTATTATGGATTCTATCTTGCAAAGCATAGAATCTATATTTATGTAACATTGCTTTGTTATGGGAGTTTATTATGATTTCAATAGCTATAGACGGACCTTCCGGGTCAGGTAAAAGTACAATTTCCAAATGTTTAGCCAAAAAATTAGGATTTATAAACGTTGATACAGGTGCTCTTTACAGAGCTATTGCATATTTTTTTGTAAACAATGGAATTGATTATGATTTGGAAAGCAATGTTGAAAAAGCGCTTAATAACATACATATAAATTTAGAGTATGAAAATTATAATCAAATTTTGCTTCTTAACGGTGAAGATATAACTCAAAAAATACGTTCTGATGAAATTTCCATGGCTGCTTCAAAATTATCATCTATGCAATGTGTAAGAGATTATCTTTTTAATTTGCAAAGAAGCATCGCAAATACTAATAATGTTATTATGGACGGCCGTGATATCGGAACTGTTATATTACCAAATGCCACATTAAAATTATTTTTAACGGCATTACCGGAAGTTCGTGCAAAGCGCAGATATATTCAATTGGTAAAAGAAAATCCAAAAATCACTTATGAAGAAGTTTTAAAATCATTAAACCAAAGAGATTTTAATGATATAAACAGAAAAAACTCTCCGCTTGAATGTGCAAAAGATGCCATTGTGTTTGATAATTCAAATTATAGTTTTGAAGAAACAATTGATGAACTTATGAAAATAATTAAGGAGCGTGTCTTTTTTAATGAAGTTAAATAAAAAATTATATAGATTTTTTTCTACTGTTATTAAGCCGTTTGTAAAAATATTTTTTCCATATCAGATTATAGGTAAAGAAAAATTAAATAAATTAGACGGTAAATATATTTTATGTGCAAATCACCTTTCGTTTATGGACCCGGTGTTTTTGATGATTTCACATATAATGCCGATTTGTTTCATGGCCAAAGCAGAGCTTTTTAAAAATAAAATAGCAAATTATATTTTTTCTTCTTTGGGAGCGTTTTCAGTTAAAAGAGGTAAAGGTGATAAAAGCGCATTAAATAACGCTGTGCAAATTTTGGAAAATAATGGTGTGTTGGGAATATTTATCGAGGGAACACGATCTAAAACAGGGGATTTTTTGCGCCCAAAATCAGGGGCGGCTTTTTTGGCAAATGTTTCCAAGTCCCCCGTGGTACCGATTTGCATAACCGGAGTTTCCAAGGATAATAAAATACATATATTTAAAAAAACAATAATAAAATATGGGGAACCGATTATGCCCCATGAATTGAATATTAACGAAGGAACTCGATTAGAACTTAAGAATGCTACTAATTTAATAATGGATAAAATAAAGGAATTGCGCAGTTAGTAGTTAAAAGTATTTAAAATAAGGAATTTTATATTATGAAAATAGAGGTTGCTAAAACATCCGGGTTTTGTTTTGGAGTAAATAGGGTGGTTTCCATTACTGACAGGTTGCTTTCGGAAAACAAAAAAGTTTGTACTTTGGGACCGATAATTCATAACCCTGATGTTATAGAAAATTTTAAAAATCGAAAAGCTGTAATAATTAATAGTCCAAAGGACTATATTTCCGATTCGGTTTTAATAATACGTTCGCACGGAATTATTAAAACCGAGTTTGATTATATTATAAATCATAAGTTGAATTATATAGATACCACTTGTCCTTTTGTGAAAAAAATTCATAATATAGTTTCTAAATATTCTAAAGATAAAAAAAATCTTCTTTTAGCCGGGGATATAAATCACCCTGAAGTAATCGGTATAAAAAGTTATTTTTCGGGAAAGAGTTTTGTATTTAAAAATTTAGAAGATTTGGAAAAAATAATTAAAAACAATGATTTTTTAAAAAATGAATCGATTTTAGTTGTATCTCAAACAACTTTTTCGAAATATGAGTGGGAAAAATGTATAAAGTTTATCAATAATGTATTGACAAACGTTTTAGTGTTTGATACTATATGCAATACTACCAGTTTAAGACAAAAGGAAGCTGAAAATCTATCAAAAAAATCCGATTTGATGATAGTTATAGGTGGTAAGCAGAGCTCCAATACTCATAAACTATATGATATTTGTTCTAAAAATACTCATACTCTGTGGATTGAAAGAGTTGATGATTTAAAAAAAACAGATTTAAAAAAATATGAGTATATAGGTATAACAGCCGGTGCCTCAACACCCAACGAAGAAGTAAGCAGAGTGTGTTCTTATTTGAGTAGTAAGTAAACTTTATTTCTTAAACATTCATTTTGCGAAAGGGGTACAACTATGGAGAAATTACAAAACAATGAGTTAACCGAAGTGGTAGGCGGATTGGCTAATCCTGTTAGTGGTATGTCTTACAAAAATGCTATGAAACGCGCAAAATCTTTAGGGAAAAATCGAAAAAATATGGGTACATGGTCTCAAATGAATGAAACTGATTTTTTAAGGTGGTGGCGTTCAAGTAATTTGGATAGCGATGAATATAAAAACAATAAAGAGGAAATTGACGCTTTAATTGGCGAAGTTGAACATGAAGATATAAAAAATTGAGTTGCTTGAAAAATATCGAATGAAGTCATTTAATTAAATAAAGTTTTTTCTGAGTGGGGCATAATGTTATGCCCCCATTTTTTGTTACTTGGACCATTTCTTCGATTGAACCCCCGTTTTCGATTTGAATTCGGGGCTCAATAGTGTATACACCGTTTTCTTGTAAAAATAACGATGAGCGTTTGTGACCCTTCGGAGAAAAGCTGGTGCCGGGGCTGTGTGCTGTTTCTCCTACGGGGTGTCCCGTGGCATGATTATAATCGGGATATCCGTTATTTAATATATAATTTCTTACAATTTGGTCAATTTCGTATCCTTTTACCGAAGGTTTGCAATTTTCTATACCGAGCTTTATGGCTTGGGTTAACGTATCAAATACTTTTTGAACTTCAGGCGGTGGAACAGCTTCTTTTAGCTTTAAAGCGTATCCCATTCGTTGAATATCGCTTGAATATTTTTTACCGTTTTTCAAGAATATTTTTACTCCGAAATCAAAATATATTGTTTGTCCTCTTTGCAATTTATAATTTTCCGCTCCGGAATGCCCGCCTTTTTTTAAGTTGGGTCCTATCAATACCACGGGGCAAAGTTCCGGCTCCCATGAAAATTCTTCTTTAACTATTCCGTATTTCTTAAAATAGTATGGCTTTTTTTCAAAAATGCTGTGTACTAAATTTAATATTTGCTTTTCAGTCATTCCTATTTTTATTTTGGTGAATGCTGTATTTAATATCTCAAGTGCTCTGTTGGCGGCAATTTTCATATATTTAATATCTTCTTCGTTTTTTGTATCCATTAATGAGTATATTAATTCATCCGCTGAAAGAAAATCAGGGATTGATTTGTTGTTTTTATGATAATAAGCAGATATATTATCGGTTAAAAATTTAAATAATCCATATCCTAAAACATCCGTTTGGGTATCTAATTTATCTGAAAAATTAAGATAAATATTTTTAGGAAAATTCAAATTTTTTAATGTTTCAAATATATTTTTCAATAATGAGTTTTCATCTGAATATATAAGTATATCTCCGTCAAAATTTTTTATATTTTCATAGTCCAAATTATGAACCATAAGTGTTTTTTGGTTATTGCTTAAAATTGAGACAGCGGGTACAATAGTTTTGTCGGTAATGAATTTAGAAAAATATGGGTCACTGTTTTCTGAGCTGTACATAATCCAAACCGAATTTTTCGGTAAAATAAAATTTTTTAATTTGTTCACTTTTGTAATCTTCTTTCTGCTCTGTAAATTTTAACTATTTATATTCTATCATATTAAAGCGAGATGTTTTAAATAAAAAAAATAAAAATTATGGTTAATTCGGCAATGACTGTTGCCATAAGTACGCTAATTGGTTTTATGCCTGTTTTTAAGTTACCGTTTGGAGGCTCGGTAACTATTGGAAAATTAATTCCGGTTGTATTTTTTTCCTTTAATTACGGTTGTAAAGCGGGAATGTTTGTGGGGTTGACTTGTGGAATAATAAAAATGATATTAATGTTTCATGTTCCTCCGGTCAAAACCTTTTCCGTGTTTGCCATAGTGGTTTTATCGGATTATCTGATTCCGTATGTCTTAACGGGAGCCGTTACCGGAGTTTTGAGTAAAAGGATGAATAATAAAAAATCAGCAATAATTGTAAGTTTGATTTTTTCGAATATATTGAGATTTATATGCCTTTTTATTTCGGGAGTTGTTGTTTGGAACCAATATATTCCAAACCAATATAATATTTGGATTTATTCTTTGATTTATAATTTAATTTATATTGTTCCGGAAACTTTAATTTCTTTAATTGTTGGTAAATTACTTATGAATTTTTTATTTCCGAAAAAAAATTATCACACCTTTTAAAACTTATAAATAGTATGGGTAATATAAAGGGTGTGATATTTTTGGCAATAAAAATTTTTATAGATCAAGGCCATAATCCTCAGGGAATTAATGCGGGAGCAGAAGGATTTGGGTTGCGAGAGCAGGACATTACTTATAATGTTGGAATGTATCTTGCTGATATTTTAAAAAAAGATTCCCGCTTCGAGGTGCGTACCTCAAGAAACTCTCCGGAGGAAGTGTTGGGAACAAGCAATTCGACAAGTCTTGCGGCAAGAGTCAATGCGGCAAATGAATGGCCGGCAAATTATTTTATAAGTATCCATGTTAACGCAAACAATAACCCTAACGTTAATGGTAGTGAAGTATATGTTTATCAAGAATATACACAGTCATATTATTTAGCTGAACAAATTTTAAATTCAATAGTTTCAAATGTTGGGACTAAAAACAATGGTGTAAGAGTACGCCCTTCATTATATGTTTTAAGAAAAACCAATATGCCGGCTGTTTTGATTGAGCTTGCATATATAACCAATTCAAGCGATGTTGAAAAATTAAGAAATAATCAATATCAATTTGCCATGGCAATTTATAGCGGTTTATTAAAGTATTTTGGATTTTGAAAAATAAAACATTTAAATATTAAATTAAAAAAAGAATATCCCTTTTAACGGATATTCTTTAAATCTATAATTTTGTCAGCAATTCCTTCATAAAAATCAGATTCGTGAGAAACTAAAATTAAATTTCCGTCCCATTTTAAAAGTTGTTCTTTTAAAACATTTTTTGCTTCTGCATCTAAGTGATTTGTGGGTTCGTCGAGTATTAAAAAATTGGATGGGGTATTTATTGTAATACAAAGTTTTACTTTTGACTGCTCTCCGCCACTGAGTGTATCTATTTTTTGCGTTACATTTTTGGACATAACCCCGCATTGGGCAAGATTTTTTCTGATTTCTTTTGCGGACAGTTTCGGGAATTTTTCTGCAATGATTTCCAATGGAGTATCGTTGAGATTTTTCCAAATTAAATCCTGTTCAAAGTAACTTATTTGAACATAATCGGCAAATTTAAAATTGCCTGAAATTGCAGGAATTTGATTTAATAATGTTTTTATAAGAGTTGATTTTCCGATTCCATTAAATCCGGTGATTACTGCTTTTTCTCCGGGTTTTATTTCAAAAGAAATTTTAGGAAGAAGAGGTTTTTCGTAGCCTATTACCAAGCTGTGGACTTTAAGTGCTTTTTGATTGGAAATTGGTAAGGAAACTAATTTAAAAGTAGGTTTTGGTGGAGTTTGAGGCGGTGCCAATTTTTCCATCTTTTCGAGTTTTTTAATGCGAGATTGAGCTTGTTTGGCGGTTGAAGCTCGGACTCTGTTTTTTGCAATGAACTCTTCTTGCTTTTTTATTTCTTTTTGTTGAGCTTCAAATTCTCGAATATAGCTTTCACGTCTTAAACCTTTAATTTCCAAAAATTTAGTAAGATTTCCGTTATATTTTGTTATTTTTTGGAATTCAATATCCAGGATACAATTTGTAACTTTATCCATAAATTTAAAGTCATGAGAAATTAACAAAAATGTTCCTTTGAATGTTTTCAAAAATTCCGAAAGCCACTCTACATGTTCTTTGTCTAAAAAATTGGTAGGTTCATCAAGCAGAAGAACGTTTGGCGATTCTAATAATAATTTTGCCAAAATAACTTTTGCTCGTTGTCCTCCGCTTAAATTTTGAATTAAAGTTTCCATTCCCAGCGGTGTTACACCTAATCCTGCGGATATTTTTAAAATGGTACTTTCGATTTCATAAAAACCTCTGTTTACAAGTAAATTTTGATAATCGGAAGCTTTTTCGTAAATATCATTATCGGATATCGTTGCCATATCTTCATAAATTTTATTGAGCTTTCTTTCAATGGCATACAGGTCATCGAAAGCTGTTTTTAAATATTCAAAAACTGTAAGTTCTTTATTTATTTTTGCATGTTGATCTAAATATCCTATTTTAATATTTTTTTGCCACTTTATATTGCCGCAATCCGGAGTAAGGTCTCCGGTCAGTGAACGTAAAAGCGTTGTTTTTCCCGTACCGTTTTGACCTATAATTCCCATGTGTTCACCTTTAAAAACTTCAAAAGTTGCGTTTTTATATAATATTTTTTCGGCAAACGAATGTGTTAAATTTGTTACTTCTAAAATGCTCATTTTTATATCACCCATTGTTTATAGAATTAAAGCTATGGAATTTGTTTTTTCCATAGCTTTAAAAACAACTGTACATTTTTATAATAATATAAAAAATAATGGAATTCAATAATAATCGCTTTAATTATTTGCATAAAATATCCGCCATTAATTGGCGGATATAAATTTTAATTATTTATTAGGCTTCTATTGCAGCATTTTGGGGTTCGTTGTCAGCTTTAAGGTTTAAATAGAAATTGGTTCTTGTGGAAACCATGTATGGTGTTACATAAATTGATGCAATACCCAAAGTGAAGATAACCGCTAAATACCACCATATGAAAGAGAGGTCCAATACAAATAATTCAAATTTATGACCTTTCATCATGTTTTTGCTTCTTGTTATTGCTTCCAAAGGTGAAATTTCGGGATTTTCAATTAAAATAAATGAAGCCATGCTGTAAGAATAACATTTAATTATTCCGGGAATTATAAGTAACAAGCTCCACAAAAATTCCAATATACCTTCCAAAAGGAACAGACCCACAGATGATAGCCAACATTTTTTAAAGCCTTCAGTGATTTTTTCAATTTTGGGTTTTACTCCTTTAGTGAGGTCTAAGTACACACGGCATATTGAAATTCTTAATGGCGG
Organism: uncultured Clostridia bacterium; assembly: GCA_937912175.1. Lineage (GTDB taxonomy): Bacteria > Bacillota > Clostridia > Oscillospirales > Acutalibacteraceae > UMGS1491. Next base: position 1,966 of record CALDOU010000028.1, on the reverse strand, counting down.
ATAAACAAATAAGACTAAAAGTGTTGCCATTGACAATGCCGCAAAAAAGAAAATACTTTGAGAAAAACTGGGATAAAGGGAATCTTTAAGGTTAGTGACGTTGATACGCACCCTGTTAAATGTGAAAGGAACCCTTAGGCTGTAACATAATGTCAATACCAATCCGCTGATTAATTCCAGAACGAACAGCATAAATATGTTACCTTTGATTTGCTTTTTGGATAAAGCTTTTAATTCTCTCCTGGTTTTCATTATTTATACCTCCTTAATTTAATATCATGATCTATTATATACTATAATTTTTGGCACGTCAACCAAAAAAAATAATTTTTTTATTTTTTTATTATAAATTTTTTCAAATATTGTCCTGTATATGATTTTTTGTTTTCTGAAATTTCTTCGGGTGTACCTCGGGCTATGATGGTTCCGCCGTTTTCTCCGCCTTCCGGGCCCAAATCAATGAGATAATCGCATATTTTTATTAAATCAAGATTGTGTTCGATTATTAAAATGGTGTTTCCCGATGCAGATAATTTTTGCAAGACTTCAGTTAATTTATGAACATCCGCAACATGTAATCCTGTGGAAGGTTCGTCGAGAATATACAGAGTTTTTCCTGTTGGTTTTTTTGAAAGCTCAGTTGCAAGTTTTACTCTTTGAGCTTCTCCTCCGGAAAGAGTTGTTGCGGATTGCCCGAGTTTTATATATCCCAGCCCTACTTCTTTTAATGTGTCTAATTTTCTTTTTATTTTGGGGTGATTTTCAAAAAAATCACAAGCTTCATCAACCGTCATGTTCAAAACATCACTTATGTTTTTTCCTTTATACTTTACCGAAAGAGTTTCACGGCTGTATCGTTTTCCTTTACATATTTCGCAGGGAACGTAAATATCAGATAAAAAGTGCATTTCAATTGTAACTATTCCGTCGCCCTGACAAGCTTCGCACCTTCCGCCTTTAACATTAAAGGAAAATCTTCCGCTTTTATATCCTTTGGCTTTAGCTTCGTTTGTTGAGGCGAATAATTCTCTGATATCTGTAAATACCCCCGTGTAAGTTGCGGGATTTGAACGTGGGGTTTTGCCTATCGGAGATTGACTTATATCTATTATTTTGTCAAGGTTTTCCACGCCACGTATTTCTTTATGTTTTCCGGGAATATTTTTTGCTCGATTTAATACTGTGGAGAGCTTTTTGTAAATTATTTCATTTACAAGTGTGGATTTTCCGGAGCCTGAAACCCCGGTAATGCCTGTTATTGTCCCCAAAGGAATAGAAACATCAATATTTTTTAAATTATTTTCGGAGGCGCCTATAACTTTCAAAAATTTCCCATTACCCTTTTTACGCTTCTGAGGAACAGGTATAGCTTTTTCGCCGCTTAAATATTGACCGGTAATTGAATTTTGACATTTTTTGATATCTTCTACCGTACCCGTACAAACTATATTACCGCCATGAATTCCCGAGCCGGGTCCGACATCTACAATATAATCGGCAGCATACATGGTGTCTTCATCGTGTTCAACCACAATTACGCTGTTTCCTGCATCACGAAGGTGCTTGAGCGTGTGCAGTAGTTTATCGTTGTCACGTTGGTGAAGCCCTATGCTCGGCTCATCCAAAACGTAAAGCACGCCCATAAGCGCCGAACCTATTTGAGTTGCCAGTCGAATTCTTTGAGATTCTCCGCCGGATAATGTTCCCGAATTCCGTGAAAGAGTGAGATATTCCAATCCTACATTTTTTAAAAATTCAAGACGGTTTGATATTTCTTTCAATATGGGTGCCGCAATAATTATGTCTTTTTTACCGAGTTTTAAATTTTTTATAAAAACAATTAAATCTTTTACTGATTTATCGCATAAATCCGATATATTTATTCCGCCTACGGTAACACCCAATGCAACGGGGGAAAGCCTTTTGCCTTGACATTCATCGCAAGGAACGGAATTCATGAATGATT
>CALDOU010000027.1 GCA_937912175.1 uncultured Clostridia bacterium | reverse complement strand
CAACATCGTTATAAATTAAAGAACGCTCTTGGCTATTTATTTTAACATTTGCAATTTGACCATTTACAACACCGATTTTTTCAGCGTCTTGAGGTGTCATGTGTATATGACGTTTTGCAACAATTAACCCTTCTTTTAATTTGTATTCACCACAAGGTCCTTTCAAAACACAACCCGAAGTTTCACTTAAATCCCCGGATTCTCTGATTTTGCATTTTATTCCTATTTTTAAAGAGTCTGTAATTGAAATTTCAACTTGTGTCTTATTGCGCACCGGCCCTAATACCGCAACATTTTTCAATGTTTCTTTCGGACCTATGATATCTACCCTCTCCTCACAGGCGTACTGACCGGGCTGAGAAAGATTTTTTCTTACATTCAAAACATAGTTTTTCCCAAACAATGCGTTAACCGCATCTTGAGATAAGTGTACATGTCTTGCAGAAACTTCAATAGGTATAACCATAAATTTCGGAAAAATCGGCACAAGTATTATTTGCGCCTTCCCTTCACCCCTTTTTTAATCAAAAAGTATCAGAAATTTTATTTATTAACTTTTTATCTATATTACTATAAAAACTACAAGAATCCAACTCTATAAATTTAGCGCATAAATCCGATTTTTCTATTTTTAAAACACCCGGCTTATCATCTTCCAAACAAACCTGTCCGTCAATTGAAATTATAATCTTAGAATTTTTTTTTGGAATATAATTTAAGTTTATAGGCATATCATCTTTTAAAATCATACTCCTTGCAGAAAGAGAATGTGCACAAATAGGACTTATTAAAAAACACTCCATATCACTTTGAACTATAGGACCGTTTGCGGCAAGTGAATATGCCGTAGAACCCGTGGGAGTGGATATAATCAAACCGTCAGCATGATAGGTACATATTCTTTGAGATAATCTTTCAACTTGGCAATCAATTATTTGAGAATCAGGGGTACGATTTATAACCACGTCATTCAAAGCAAAAAACTCACGGCTTTTTTGAACTGTCCTCAACATCATTCTTTTACTTATTGTGTATTTTCCGTCAATAAACTCAGAAAGTTTTTCTAAATGATTATATTCAGCGCTCGCCATAAACCCCAAACGACCGTTATTAATTCCGAAAACCGGTAAATTATACTTAGAAGCCATTTTAGCCACTCGCATAATGGTTCCGTCTCCACCCAAAGCCACAGCGATATCATTATTTTGCAATAATTCATCAATATCTGAAAACAAATTTAGGTCCAAGCCCTTAAATTTTTCACAATAATTTTTTAAAACGGAAACTTTTATACCACGTTTCAAAAAGAAACTTATAATCATATAAGCATTTTCAAAACTATTACTTTTAGATTCATTAAAAACAAAAGCCAGTTTCAAACAACATATCCCCTACAAAAAAATTCAAACATTGTTCCTAAACGATTACAACTCTTCATGGGAAAAACATATAGTATTTTCAATATCCACCGGCTCATCAATATAAGGATTATCGGATTTTTTTATTAAAACCAAATATTCAATATTCCCTTCGGGGCCTTTAATCGGAGAAAAATCCAAATCCAGTACAGCGAAACCATTTTCGATACAAAAGTCACATATATTTTGCACTACTTCTTGGTGGACATCTTTATCTCTTACAACGCCTTTTTTCCCTACTTTTTCTCTTCCGGCTTCAAATTGAGGTTTAATTAAACAAACACCCAGCGCTCCGCTCTTTACTATTTCTCTTATTACAGGCAAAACCAATTTTAGAGAAATAAAAGAAACATCAACGGAAAAAAAGTCAATTTCATCTTTTATCAAGGACTTATCTATATGTCTGATATTTGTACGTTCCAAATTAATGACATTAGGATTATTTCTAAGTTTCCAATCAAGTTGACCATATCCAACATCAATCGAATATACTTTTTCACAACCATTCTTAAGCATGCAATCGGTAAAACCGCCCGTTGAAGCACCCACATCCATACACGTCAAACCATTTAAATTTATATTAAATGATTCTATCGCTTTTTCTAACTTGAACCCTCCACGGCTGACGTATGGCATTTTATTGCCCCTTATTTCAAAATTACTTTCTTCGCTATACATACTACCGGGTTTATCCGATTTTTGATTATCTACGTAAACAAGACCTTCCATTATGGCAAGTTTTGCTTTTTCTCGACTTTCCGTAAGACCTTTTTCAAATAAAATAACATCTAAACGCTTTTTCATCTGATTATTTATTTAAGAAAATTAATTTTCAAAATTAATTTTCTTTTTCACCACCTTGAATTAATATTTTTAAATTATTATATAATTACACATTAAATCAATTATTAAATTTATTCATTGCATCGTCTGTTTTATCTTCAATCATTAAATTTAATGCATCACAAATTTTATTCATCCGTTCACTCAAAGTTTTTGACTCCTCATTACTGAACTTTGATAAAACCCAATCTGCCAAATCCCAATTTTCATTCGGCTTGTTTCCAACTCCGATTTTAATTCTGGGAAAATTGTCGCCTCCGCAAAGCCCAATTATACTTTTTACCCCGTTATGCCCTCCCGCAGAACCTTTTTTACGAATTCTGATTTTTCCAACAGGTAAAGAAACATCATCAAAAATCAAAATAACTTTTTCAGGGGGTACTTTATAAAAAGACATCAAAAGAGCTACTGCTTGACCGCTCAAATTCATAAAGGTTTGAGGTTTTAAAAGTAATACTTTTTTATTATTTAAAAAACCAATGCCATAAATTGATTTGAATTTTTGAAAATCCCATGTAATATTTGATTTTTGGGCAATAAAGTCAAGCGTCATAAACCCAATGTTATGACGCGTGTTTTCATAATCTTTCCCGGGATTTCCCAATCCCACTATAATGTAATCAATATTACTCATTTCAAAAACTCTCATTTTAAATTATAAAGGCAAAAATTATTCTAAAATCATTGTAGAAATAGGCATATCGCTATTTATTCTTTTAATCGCTTCGGACAAAACAGGCGCAACATTCAAAACTGTAAACTTATCTAACATTTTGCAATCGGGCAAGTTAATTGTATTTAACACTATCATCTTTTTAATGGCACTTTTCTGCAATTTTTCCAAAGCGTCACCCGAAAGTACAGGGTGAGCAACATAAGCATAAACTTCCTTTGCTCCACCTTTTTCTATAACAGCGTTTGCTGCATTGCAAATTGTACCGGCAGTATCAATTATATCATCAACCAATATGATTTTTTTATCTTTAACATCACCGATTATATTCATAACCTGGCTTACATTGGCGCGTGGACGTCTTTTATCAATCAATGCCAACGGACAACCCAAACGTGTTGCAAATTGCCTTGCTCTTGAAACAGAGCCAAAATCCGGAGCTAAAACCGTAAATTCTTCAGGATTAAATCCATCGATTTCTTTTACAAAAGACGCAAAAAGCGGAGCTGAAATTATATGGTCAACCGGAATATCAAAAAATCCTTGTATTTGTAATGTATGAAGCTCTAAAGTTAAAATTCTGTCCGCACCTGCAGTGGAAATTAAATTGGAAACTAATTTTGCCGAAATCGGATCACGAGGTTTTGCTTTACGGTCTTGGCGCGCATATCCGAAATACGGTATTACAGCCGTAATTCTTGCGGCGGAAGCTCTCTTTACGGCATCAATCATCAACAATAACTCCATCAAATTTTCATTTACGGGATTACATGTAGATTGAATTATAAAACAGTCTGCTCCTCGTACAGATTCATGAATGGAAACTGAAATTTCGCCATCACTAAAATGTTTGATCTCTGATTTTCCGAGTTCACAACCAAGCTCTTTGGCTATACTTTCCGCTAATTGAGGATTGGAATTTGCCGTAAAAATTTTTCTTATTCGACCTGGACACTCCATAGTTTTTTCTCCTTCTACATCTTTATTTTTATATTTTACAAATTTTAATTATTATACAAATTACAAATTCAACTATTCACGTAAATTCACCATAGAAGCAAAAGGTCCTATATTTTTATTGTCGGGTATATTACTGTTTTTACAATAACTTGCGTTTATAACCGCATTGTCTCCGACAAAACAATCTATAACCTGGCTGTTTGGCCCTATTATACACTCTTTACCGATAGAAGTATCTCCGCTGAGTATTGTACCGGGTAAAATTGTGGTACCGGAATCGACTTTAACCCACTTGCCGATAATTATACCATCTTTACACGGTATTTTAACTCCGTGTTCCACAAGTTCATCCAAAACTTTATTTCTTGCAATTTCATTTAAGCTTTGAAGCTGAGAAGTATCATTAGCCCCCAATGCCACATCGCACGAAGATGTTTCAAAAGCATCAACCCGATACCCGTCATCTATTAAAAGCTTAATTACAGAAGTAAGATAATATTCATTTTGAAAAGTATCATTTGTTATTTTATCCAAATATTTTATTAAATCGTTTACTTTAAACCAATACGCACCGGAATTTATTTCTTTAATTGAGCGTTGATTAAAAGTTGCGTCCTGCTCTTCCACAATAGCTTGAACATTATAATCGGTATTATTACGAATAATCCTTCCGTATCCCCAGGGATTATCTAATTTTGAAGAAATAATAGTAGCTGAATTATTTGAATTTTTATGTATCTTATAAGCTTTGGTAATAGTCGGCCTGTCAATAAAAGGCGCATCGCCACCCAAAATCAACACATCACCGTTTTTATATTTTTCCAAAAAAGGCATAGCTGTAATAACAGCATGAGCAGTACCTTTTCTTTCATTTTGAATTACACTTTCAAGATTATAATCCAAACTTGACAGATATTCTTTAACAAGTTCATGTTTATAACCTGTAACTACACAAATATTTTTTATATCACATGTAACCACGGAATTAATCACCCAACCGACCATAGGTTCAAATAAAACCGAAGAAAGAACCTTTGGAATATTGGATTTCATTCTTTTTCCTTCACCTGCGGCAAGTATTAAGCAACAAGCTTTGTTATTCAAATAATTCACTCCCAAAAACTAAAAACAAATTGAATTCATTTTATATAGTTTACAACTTTTATCCAAATATTTCAATATATGCCATGCTTAAAAACAAAAATATAAACCAAATAACATTTCTGAATTTTTCGGTTATTTTATCTCATCTTTATATTTTCTGGGAAATTCGGTATACCAAGGATACTTTTGAAAATGGTGTAAATCAACCGGGCTATTCCAAGAGCCGCCCCATTCCCAGCCTCGTTTAATAAAAGCGTTATAACATACATTACTACCGTCGGCCTTAATCATCCCTTTTTCAAAAAGCCCTCTGTCTAAATATTTTTCGGCATTAAAAGGAACAAACTTTTCTTCCCCTTCCTTTGCATCCGTATATATGCAAGGATTAACCAATGGATTAATATCTATTGCCAAACCCAGACCATGCCACGGCCTTTTAGATTTAAAAGACCCTTCTGTAATTCTAAATGCATGGGAATTGTTAGCAGCCATAGATTTATCATCATCAACATCATAATTTTCTATTAACTTCATTTGATAAATTGGGAATTTTGAATCATATAATTCTTTGAAAATTTCCAATACCTCTTGCGCAACAGATGAATGAACTATTAACTCTCCGTCATGATCTTTTTCGTCATAACCCCAGTGCTTAACTTTTAAATATCTTAAATCTTCAAATCTAACCCAATCATTAATTTTACCTTCAGAAGACTTCACCTTAAACGACTTTTCGTTTATACGATCTTGCAATTCCGGTGATATATCCTCATAACTAAACCCCGGACATAAAACCGTTGTTCGCGCCGAAACATTATTGCTCTTAATTAATAATAACTCAGAAAAACAAACCGCTAAACTAATTATTGTTTTAAAAAATTTTGATAATTTCATGTTTAACCTTTCTTTTATATTTATTTTATGATTTTTATTATAGTGAATTTTTGGATTCTAATACTGATATTACCGCTTTAACTATATCTTTGGCAGTCATATTATATGTTTCTTTTAAATAGGGCATTTTTCCAACCTGACCAAAGGCGTCCTTTATTCCAATCGAACGTAAAGGAACAGGGTGATTTTCCGCAAGAACTTCTGCTACCGCACTGCGAAGTCCACCAATAATATTGTGATTTTCCACCGTAACAACCGCACCTGTTTTTTTCGCAGACGCAATTATACTTTCTTCATCAATGGGTTTAATAGTATGGATATTAATTATTTCGGCATTTATACCCTTTTCTTTTAAAATCTCATTGGCTTCCAGGGTTTCCGAAACCATTAGACCGGAGCAAAAAATACTAACATCTGTTCCCTCTTTGATTAATTTAGATTTAAATAAATTAAACTTTTCATTTTCAGAAAATATTTCCGGTGCGGTCTTCCTAAGCATTCTTATATACACGGGGCCATTGTAATCCAAAATTTGCGGAAACATGTTTTTAAGCTGGACGTTATCAACAGGTTCAAATATCACCATGTTGGGAATACTGCGAAGTACACCTATATCTTCAAAACTCATATGCGTGCCACCGTTATATTCCGCACTTATACCGGGATCAGAACCTATAATCTTAACATTTTGTTTAGCATAACATATGGAAATAGCTATTTGATCACATATACGCCTTGTTGCAAAAGGAGTAAACGTACAGATAAACGGAACAAATCCATAACTGCTCATACCCGCTGCAATAGAAGCCATATTCTGCTCCGCAACCCCTACGTTAATGGATCTGTCCGGATACTTTTCACAGATTTTTGACATTCCGTTTGGTTTTGCTAAATCTGCATTTATAATAACAATATTTTCATTTTCGCTCATAGCTTTTTCAAGCTCTTGAGCAAATAATTGTCTCATTTCCATCAGTAAATTATTCCCCTTTTATAGTTAAATTTCAGAATTTAATTCTTTTAAAATCAATTCTTTAACATTAAGTTCAGTTATTCCCGCTTCAAAAAGTTCTTTCGATACAGGCATACTATGATTGGAGGTCCCCGCTTTTTCCGCAAATCCGACTCCGCAACCTTTGACGGTATTTAAAATAATCATCACCGGTTTTTCGGAATTTTTCGCCTTAGAAACGGCAATATCAATTTCCTCACAATTATTTCCGTTTTTAACCTCTATAACTTCCCAACCAAAAGCCTCCCATTTATCTTTAATGGGCTCCAAAGAGCAAACTTTTTCAATGGTACCGTCAAGTTGAAGTTTGTTATAATCCGTAAATGCAATCAAATTATTAAGTTTCTGATGAGATGCAAACATAGCCGCCTCCCATATTTGTCCTTCCTGAGATTCGCCATCACCAATTATGGTATAAATTTTTGCTCCGTCATTTTTTAATTTTGATGCTTTGGCAATACCTACCGCACAAGAAAACCCCTGGCCAAGAGAACCGGTGGTCATATCTATTCCGGGAGTTCTGTTCATATCGCAGTGACTCGGAAGATTGGTTCCGGGCTGATTTAAAGTAAGCAACCATTCTTTCGGAAAATATCCCAAATCAGCTAAAACTGCATATACCGCAGGGCCACTATGGCCTTTGGAAACAATTAACCTGTCTCTTCCTTCTTTTTGAGGATTTTTCGGATCAATATTCATATGCTTATAATAAAGCATAACCAAAACCTCAACTATGGAAAGCGACCCGCCTATATGTCCCACTCCCAAAGTTCCTATTTCCGTTAATATATTTTTTCTTATTTCATTACATTTTAATTCAAAATTCAAACTCGGTTCCTCCTATAAATTTTCTGTCTGTTTACAAATTAAAGGTTATCAGGTCCAAAACTTTTCGGAAGTAAATCTTCCAAAGTGTAAATTTTAAAATCGTTAATATTTTTTGCAATAATAATTTTAAAAGTTTGAGGTTCGCAAAATTCACGCAACGCCTGGCGACACATTCCACAAGGCGGACAATATGAAGAAAGCTCATCATTTTCCTCTTCTTTGCCGCCGACAACGGCAATTGCGAAAAATTTTTTATAACCATCAAAAACAGCTCTGAAAAGTGCTGTACGCTCAGCACAGTTGCAAACGGAATATGCAGAACATTCTATATTAAAGCCTTCATATATTTTTTCGTCATATGTAAGAAGCGCAGCTCCGACTTTAAATTTTGAATACGGAGTATATGCTTTTTTGCGAGCTTCTATAGCTGACAATATTAATTTTTGAGTTATTTCCAAAATTTCATCCCCTAAGTCTATAACATCCAAATATGCACAGTTTAAAATTTAATTACATTATAACATACTATGACATATAATTCAAAAAATAAGTCTTCAAAAACAACTTCAATAAATTTGAAATACTCTTTATATTTGTGTAATATTTTACATAGTAAACATTTTAAGGGGGTTACTTTTAATTGAAAATCAATTTTAAAAAAATATTTACATCTTTTATTATAGCGTCCGCATTGGCAATACCGATTTTAAACAACAATATAAGTGCGCTAAAATTCAACTTGGTAAAACCGATAACATCAGTTTCGGCAAAAGAAGAAACGGCTGATGAAAACCAAAATACCGAAGACCAGAATGCGTTTAATTTTATAAAATCGGAAGAAAACGTAAAAGATTTTTTTTACGACGGTACAATATTACTTTACGGAGGAATTTTATTAATCGTTATATCAATTTTCGGAATATTTAAAACATTAAAGCCCAAAAAAGGAAAAGTGAAATCCAGAAAAAAACAAATACCGATCAAAAGAAACAGAAGACCGCAAAAAACTGATATAAGTCAAATAGAAATAAAAAGATTATAAATTTTGAAACGGGAGGTAAACTTAAAATGGAAAATATAATTAAAAAGGAAATATGTCCAAATGTAAATTTTACATGTATTCCTGATAAAAAATTCAAAACAACTATTATTTCCTTTTCCATGTTTACGCCATTAAATGAACAAAATATATCTCAAAATGCGATTATTCCCGGGCTTTTGTCTCATTCCTGCAAAAAATACCCATCGCTTTTGAGCCTTAGCTTAAAATTAGAAGAACTTTACGGAGCCTCCATTGTCCCGGGGATAGGCAAATTGGGAGACAAACATATACTTACGGTTTCGGCTCAGTGCACAAACAATGAATTTATTGCCGAATTTTCAAACAATATTTCCGAAACCGCCACACTCTTAAATGAGGTTATATTTAACCCGGACATATCAGAAAAATCTTTCGAAGAAAAAAATATCGAACAGGAAAAAAGGCAATTAATAGAGGACATCGAAGCCGAGCTCAGCGATAAAAAGTCATACGCTCGAAGAAAATGTACCGAACAAATGTGCAAAAATGAAAAATTCGGAATAAGCCCGATAGGAACAATCGAAAACGCAAAAAAATTAGATGGTAAAACTGTTTTCAAGGCTTGGAAAAATTTATTACAATCATCCCATATAGAAATAATAATGATAGGTTCCGGAGAATATGAATCAACATTAAAAAAATTCAAAGACAATTTCGATCAAATAGAAAGAAAAAGCCAAAATTTGCCTGATGATAAAATAATTAAAAAAGCCGATACAATAAAAGAAGTTTCTGAAATTATGGACGTTATTCAATGCAAGCTTGTAATGGGTTTCAGAACAGAAACAGCAAAACCCGACCCAAAGGTTGAAGCCACAAAAATTATGAGCGCACTATTGGGCGGAACTCCTCAATCAAAATTATTTGTAAACGTAAGAGAAAAACTCAGTCTATGCTACTATTGTTCTTCAAGATATATTTCTCAAAAAGGAATTTTATTTATTGAAAGCGGAGTAGAAAAATCAAACGTAGAAAAAGCTAAAAAGGAAATATTAAATCAAATCCAAGAAATAAAAGCGGGAAATTTCAGTGATAAAGATTTTGAAGAAACCAAAATGTATATTTCACAAAGCATAGAAAAAACAAAGGATAATTTGGAGGCTCTTGAAGCGTGGTATAATTCTCAAGCTTTTGATAAAATTAAATATTCGCCGGACGAAATGATTGAAAAAATAAATAAAGTAACAAGGGAACAAGTCACGGACGCCGCTCAAAGATTAACGCTTGACACTGTTTATCTTTTATCCGGAAAGGAAAATTAATATGGAACCTAAATTAATAAAAAACGACTTAATAAATGAAGAATATTTTTATATGAAACACCCGTCCGGGCTTGATATTTATATTCATCCAAAGCGTGGATACACTTCAAACTACGCAATAATAGGAACAGATTTCGGTTCCATAAACAATAAGTTTAAACTTAAAAATCAAAACAGCTATACAGTAGTGCCTGACGGCATTGCACATTACCTTGAACACAAACTTTTTGAAAGTGAAGAAGGCGATGCATTTAAACTTTTTTCAAAAACGGGGGCTTCAGCCAACGCTTACACTTCTTTTGAAAAAACAGCTTATTTGTTTTCCTGCACAAAAAATTTCGAACAATCTTTGGAAATACTTTTGAATTTTGTTCAATCACCTTACTTTACAAAAGAAACCGTAGAAAAAGAACGAGGAATAATAGGTCAAGAAATAAAAATGTATGAGGACAGTCCGGATTGGAAAATACTCATTAATCTTTTGCAAGCATTATATAAAAATCACCCCGTAAATGTAGATATCGCCGGCTCGGTCGAATCCATAGCAAAAATAACACCCGAAATGCTTTATGAATGCTATAATGCATTTTATAATCCCAATAACATGGCACTTTCCATTGTGGGCGACGTTAATCCGGATAAAATTTTTTCGTTGGTAGATAAAAACATAAAATTCGTAAAACCAATAGAAGTTGAAAGGTTTTTCCCGGAGGAACCGAAAGAAACAGTAAAACCGTTCATCACCCAAAGTTTTGATATCAACTCATCCTCGTTCAGTCTTGGCTTCAAAGAAAATGTACCATCAAATTATAAAGTTTCATCAAAAGAGCTGGTTTATACCGATATAATTTTACATTCCATAAGCTCACGTACGTCGGAAATGTACCAGGAACTTCTCCAAAAAGAATTAATTAATACCTCATCATTTTCCGGGGAATATTTTAACGGGCAAGGATTTGCTTCAATAATTTTTTCGGGCGAATCAAAAAATCCCGAAAAAGCAGCAGAAATCATAAGAAATCACACAAACAAAATCAAATCTCAAGGTATAGATAAAGAAACGTTCGAACGTGCAAAAAAAGCAGTATACGGACAAAGTTTATCAATTTTTAACAGCGTTTCAAATATAGCAAATTTAACTCTTGGATTTGCACTTTCCGGAAAAGAAATATTTAATTACATGAATTTATTATCAAGCGCTTCTTTGGAAGAAGCAAACAACCGTTTAAAAAATGAACTTGACAGCGAATACTCTTCATTGTCAACGGTAACTCCCAAAAATGAATAATATTTTATACCATGTTTCTTTTCCGAATTTAGGGCTTAATTTAACAATTAGCTCGGTGGCTTTCAACTTTGGCAATATAACCATTCATTGGTATGGAATTATAGTTGCAATAGGTTTTTTATTAGGATATATGTATGTTAATTTTCGTTCTAAAAGTTTTAATCTAAATCAAAATAATATTTCTGACTTAACATTAATATCCTCTGTAGTGGGAATCATTTGTGCAAGAGTTTTTTATGTTTTATTCTATCCGGGAGATTTTTATAAAAGAAACCCTCTGAAAATTTTTATGATTAATGAAGGCGGAATTGCAATATACGGCGCTATAATAGGTGGCGTTTTAACTCTTGTCACAATCTGCATACTTAAAAAAATAAAAATTTTAAAAACGCTGGATTTAATGTCCATAGGCCTTGTTATCGGTCAGGCTATAGGAAGATGGGGAAACTTTGTAAATCAAGAGGCTTTTGGAACCGAAACCGATATTTTTTGCGGAATGTCAAGTGAAAATACTTTATTCAAAACCGTACACCCTTGTTTCCTATATGAATCTATCGGATGTTTAATTATATTTTTATTCTTACACTTTTACAGTTCCAAACAAAAAACAAAACCGGGAACAATATTCTTCTTATATACTTTACTCTATGGCATTTTAAGGGCTTTTATAGAAAATTTAAGAACAGACAGCTTAATTATTCCCTACACATCCATAAAGGTTTCTCAGATTTTAGCATTATTCTTTGCTGTTACTTCCTTGGCAATGATAATAATAATAAATTTAAAAAAAGAAAAACTATAAAAAACAAAGGTCACTTATTAATCATGAGTGACCTTTGTTTTACAAAAATTTATTCAACTATTTATTTAGAATTTTTTCAATATCACACAAATCCAGGAAATTATACTTTTTAAAAAACGGATAAACTAAATTCAGCATGGGCAAAATTCCATCTTGGACATAGCTTTCCGCATATATAACCAGCATTGGATCATGAATACTTTTTCTTACTAGCATCCACCCTTTTTGATGCAAATAATTAAAATTAATTCTTACCCCTTCAATGTTGTTTTTATCCAATTTTAAATGCTTAGTTGAATGAACAAAATCGGTTAAATCATTAAGCAATTTATCTGCACATTCATCTACATCACTACCATTTATATTTATTCTGAAACTTACATTTTCCTTGGCATCTGTAAAATCTTTAATCAAATCTTTTAATTGCTTATTTTCACACTTTGAATTTACCAATTCCACTATTATTTTAGCTGCCAAATAAGCCCCGTCATCAACAAATCCGTTTTCTTTAAAAGCCGCATGTCCCGAAGATTCAATCGCTAACGGACAATTTGTTCCCTGAGCATTTATTTTTTGCGCCATGCCTATAACATTATTATAACCGCGTTTATATCTAAATTGAGTTCCACCCAACTTTTCAATAAAAGCTTTTAAATTGTCCGAAGTAACCGAATCGGTAACAATAATACCTTCCGGATTGTTTTTAAGAGCAATTACGGAAGAAACGGCAATAAGCTTGTTTTTGGAAATTTCTTTGCCTTCTGAATCCACGAATGCAGCTCTGTCAACATCGGTATCAAAAATTATTCCCAAATCAGCATCTGAGTTAATCGTGGCTTCGGAAACCGATTTCATAGCCTGAGCATTTTCCGGGTTTGGAACATGATTTGGAAACATACCGTCAGGCTCCAAATATATACTTCCCGAGGTATCCGCTCCCAAAGGATTTAAAATTTTACTTACAAAAAAACCTCCTGCACCATTACCGGCGTCAACAATTATTTTAAATCCCTTTAAAGGTTTTTCGTTCTTTAAATTAATTCCGTCTTTTATAACTTTACAAAGTTTTTCACAATAATACTCCATAAGGTTAACGAACCTTACATTCCCTATTTTGGTAATCGAAGGAAAATCCTCATTTTGAGCAATTTGTAAAATTTCTTCAATATTTTTTGCCGACAAACCACCGTCAATATTAAAAAATTTAAAACCATTTCTATGAAAAGGATGATGACTTGCGGTTATCTGAATGGACGCACTGCAATCCAAAACAGAATTTGCCATAAACATTGCGGGAGTGGAAGTCAATCCGCAATCATAAACATTAACCCCGATACTCCGCAATGTATTAATTACAACATTTTTAATTCTTGAAGCCGAAATTCTTGAGTCGTGACCTACCGCAACAGTCATCATCGGGTAGTCAATTCTCATATTTTCACAAATCCATTTTGCAAATGCAAGAGAAATCTTTTCGACCACTTCATTAGTTAAATTTATTTCTTCATTTTCCACACCTTGTGTGGCAACGCCCCTTATGTCAGACCCACTTTTTAATATACTCCAAAATTCATTTAACATATTTATCCGTTCCTTTTAGAAATCCTTTTGTGAATTTTTAAACATCATAATTAAAATATAATTAATTATACTACATCACTAATAAAAAACAAATATAAAAAATCAAATTCCAATAAAAAACACTCAGTCATTTTATTTTTGTGGTATTATCAAAGGCTGGCCTACCCTTAAAGTACCGTTTTTTAAATTATTTACTCTCATAATTTCGGTATACCTATTCCCGTTACCCAAAAACTTCTTGGAAATTTTCCAAAGGTTATCCCCTTTTTTTACAATATATGTGGAAAAATCGTTTGAGTTTTCTACAGGTATCTTAAGAATTTGTCCCGGATAAATCATATCATTTGTCAGTCCGCTTTCTCTCATAATTTCTTCATATCTCGGACCGTAACCCAAAAACCTTTCCGCAAGTTTCCAAAGCGTATCACCCTCCTCAACCCGATACGAAATGGTATCTGAATTTAAAGCGGGCGGTATTCTTAATATTTGACCGGCAAAAATCACCGGTCGGGTCAAACCGTTAAGCTCCATCAATTTTCTGTATTGATCGGCGTCACCTAAAATTTTTTGAGAAATACTCCTAAGAGTTTCGCCTTTTTCAACGGTATAAAAAGTCGGTTCGGAAAAATCAGAATCGGCATTATTCAAAACATAATTCTGAGTTTCGCTATCATACCCATTTTTTAAATCGTTTATATTTTTATTTTTTATAATCAAAGGATAATCCACATATGAAATGTCCATCCCTACTCTTCCGGAAATACCGCTGACATATCCGCCGTCAGAATATCTCCACATCTTAACATTATTTTTATAAGAAGGCCCCTCAGAAACATTGGCGGCAGGTTCCGAAAGCCAAATATCTATATCTGAAATTCTGTCGACGTTAATATTATTTGTGAGCATATCTTTATTAACACGTAATAAGGGACGATATCCGGCTTCTTTTATGGTATTTAAAAAAGACAATATGATATCCGTAAAAAATTCTTTTCCTGTTTGCATTGCCACTTCGCTTTCTATGCTTAAAGCCAAAGGATATGAAAAATTATAGGGACGAATTACATTTAAAAAATGATTTGCTTCTTTTTCGGCCTCACTTACATTTTGTGCTTCCGATTGATGATATGCACCGGGATAAATGCCGGTCCCGGATATATCATTTATATTACTAACAAACTGGCTGTCAATTCCCGAAGATCCATAAGTAGCTCTAATCATCGCAAATTTAACTTTACCCGTCGCAGACACATTTTTCCAACTTATTTTTCCTTGCAATTCCGAAACATCTATACCTCTGTATTCCAACAAAATTACCACCTTTAAAAAATAATTGAAGCTAAGTTCTATCCCCCTTTTTTAAGTAATTTTTAATTTAATATTTTTTGGTATTGACACACGCCTTATTAAATGATATGCTATATCTTGTTGAAAATATTCGATTGCTGGTGTAGCTCAGTTGGTAGAGCAATTGATTTGTAATCAATAGGTCGGGGGTTCAAGTCCCTTCACCAGCTCCAGCAAAATTATAATTAAAAATGATCTTAAATGGGAGATTTCCCGAGCGGTCAAAGGGGGCAGACTGTAAATCTGTTGCGTTTCGCTTCGATGGTTCGAATCCATCATCTCCCACCAAAAAACCTTGTCAAGAGACAAGGTTTTTTTAATTGTTTAATTTTATCATGTAAAACTAAAATCATTTCTAAATTAAAATACTATAAAACGAAAAAACAGTTAATTCAAACCTAAACAATTCCAAAATATATATCTAATTTTTTTATATTGCGATATGTTTTAATAATCTTTAATCAGTACAAACATAATAATAAAAAAGCATTTTTCACCAATAATATTTCGCAAAAATCAAAAAAACGTTATTTTTATATATAAATAAGGTTGAAAAACAAAAATTTGGATGATATAATTCTTCATAAGTGGATTTTTATAAAAAAGCTATTAAAATTTATAATTTTTTAAAAACGAATACCAAAAAACTTGAACGGAATGGTGATAGTATGGAAAAAAATTTTAATAACA
>CALDOU010000026.1 GCA_937912175.1 uncultured Clostridia bacterium | reverse complement strand
AATATTCGGAGGAAAAATTATGAATCAATTGTTAAACGAAATAAAAGCCCGCATGCAATCCACTTGTAACAGACTTTCAAATGAATATGCCTCTATGCAGGCCGGAAGAGCCAACGCTTCTGTTCTTGACAAAATTACAATAGATTATTACGGAACACCTACACCCATTAATCAAATAGCCGCGGTTTCAATTTCAGAAGCCCGTGTTTTGGTAATACAGCCTTGGGATACATCGCTTTTAAATATAATCGAAAAAGCAATCCAAAAATCCGATATAGGAATAAATCCTCAAAATGACGGAAAAGTTATCAGATTAATATTTCCGCAATTAACAGAAGAACGCAGAAAAGAAATTTCCAAAGAAGTTTCCGCAATGGCAGAAGAATCTAAAGTCTCCATAAGAAATATTCGCCGCGATGCAATGGATAAATTAAAAAACATGAAAAAAGCTTCTGAAATTACTGAAGATGAATTAAAAAACGGAGAAAAAAAAGTTCAGGAAATAACCGATAAATTCTGTAAACAAATTGACGAAACCTGTTCATCCAAAACAACACAAGTAATGTCGCTTTAAAAATACAAGCCTTAGGAGAAACATCTATGGCACAATCGGATTTTAATAAATTCTCTCAAATTAAAATATCAAAAGAAACTTTACCTTCTCACGTGGGAATTATAATGGACGGAAACCGCAGGTGGGCAAAAAACAAAGGATTACCTGTAGCTTCCGGTCATTCTCAGGGTGCGGAGGTTTTTAAAAGCTTAGCTCTTTATTGTAATAAAATAGGATTAAAACATCTTACCGCTTATGCTTTTTCCACCGAAAACTGGAAACGCTCTTCATCAGAAGTTTCGGCATTAATGTTTCTTTTTAAAAAACATCTCAAAAAAGTCATGACCGAATTTAAAAACGAAAATATAAAAGTAAAGTTTTTGGGAGATACCTCCAAGTTTTCAAGTGACATAAAGCACATGATTAATACAATAGAATCAGAAACTCAAAACAGGACTCAACTTAATTTAAACATAGCCATGAATTACGGAAGCAGAGATGAAATAATAAATTCCATAAAAAAAATCGCTTATAAAGTTAAAAACGAAAATCTAAACCCGAATGATATAACCGAAAAATTAGTTGAAAAACATTTATATACAGAAGGTCAACCGGACGTGGATTTAATAATTCGTACCGCCGGAGAACAACGTTTATCTAATTTTTTGCTTTGGCAATCCGCTTATGCCGAATTTTATTTCACCGATAAATTATGGCCGGACTTTTCCACAGACGAATTTAACAAAGCAATTTCTGAATATAATAAACGTGTAAGAAAATTCGGAGGTGCTTAAAACGATGTCAAAAAGAGTGATCACGGGTGTTATCGGAGCAACATTGGCTTTATTTGTATTGTTTTTTAATTCAAGTTTTCCTTTAATACTTAACATAATAGTCGCAATAATAGCTGCTTGGGCTATGAATGAAATTTTTTCCGTAATGAATATTTTAAAAACCAAGCTTATAACAATACCCTCCATAATTTTTGTAACCATACTTCCGCTTTTCGGAAACAGTATATATCATGAAGCCTTCTGGTATACATACACGTTATGGATGTTCTCGGTTATGCTTTTAAAATCATCGTTACAAATAAAAGACACTGCCATTACATACACCATGGCAATGCTTATTTCTTTTTCATTCGGCAAAATCATTGAATTACGGGATTTTGGCGGGGAATACGGAAGTTTTTTCGTCCTTTTGGGTCTTGCGGTGGCTTGGATGTCCGATACGGGAGCGTATTTTTTCGGAAAAATATTTGGCAAAAACAAGCTTTGCCCGGAAATAAGCCCCAAAAAAACTATTGAAGGTTTTATCGGAGGCATTGTAACTTGCGTAATTTCAATGGTTTTAATTGCTTTCATTTTTAATAATTTTATATTTTCACAAAAACAACAGATAAATTATATTTCGGTTATTCTCTTAGGATTAATCGGTTCCCCCATTTCAGCACTGGGAGATTTATGTTTTTCAATTATAAAAAGAAAATGTAAAGTAAAGGATTTCGGAACAATAATGCCCGGTCACGGTGGGATTTTAGACCGCTTTGACAGCGTTATATTTACCATACCTTATGTATATTTATTTTTAAAATTAATACCTATAATAAAATAAAAGAGTGAACACATATGAAAAAAAACATCGCAATTTTGGGGTCAACCGGCTCCATAGGAACACAAACATTAGAGGTAGCGCAAAATCTCGGAATTAATATCACTGCACTTTCAGCAAATAAAAACATAGGTTTACTTGAAAAACAAACAAGAAAATTCCTTCCGGAAATAGTCGCTATATATGATGAAAAATCCGCTGAACAATTTAAACAAAATGTAAGGGATTTAAACGTTAAAGTGGTTAGTGGATTAGACGGTCTATGCGAAATGGCATCATTCCCAAAATCAGAAACCTTAGTTACCGCAATTTCGGGAATGATAGGGTTAAAACCCACAATAGAAGCAGTTAAATCAAAAAAAGATATTGCTCTTGCCAATAAAGAAACCTTAGTCACCGGTGGGGAATTGGTAGTTAAAGAAGCAAAAAAAAACAACGTTAAAATTTTACCTGTTGACAGTGAACACAGTGCTGTTTTTCAATGCCTGGAAGGTTGTTCTGATTATAAAAATTTAAACAAACTGATTTTAACAGCTTCCGGTGGTCCTTTTTTTAATAAATGCAAAAAAGACTTAGAAAATGTTACATTAAAAGACGCTCTTAATCACCCTAATTGGAGTATGGGCAAAAAAATAACCATAGATTCCGCAACTATGATGAATAAAGGCCTTGAAATAATTGAAGCCGTACATCTTTTTAATGTCCCCGAAAATAAAATTGATGTTGTAATTCACAGGGAAAGCATCGTTCATTCAATGATTGAATATGTTGACGGTTCAGTCATGGCACAACTGGGAATACCCAGCATGAAAACCCCGATTCAATACGCTTTGACTTATCCAAAAAGAGATTTTTCACAAATACCTAAATTAAATCTGGCAAAAATTCAAAATCTTTCATTTTTTGAACCCGATAATATAACTTTCGAGGCTATGGATATTTGCCGAAAAGCAATCAATACCGGCGGTACAATGCCAACAATTATTAATGCGGCAAATGAAGAAGCCGTCAAGCTGTTTCTTGACGGCAAAATTAAATTTCTTGATATAACCAAGCTAATAAAACATGCTGCAAATCATTTTAATTCAGAAAATGTTATTGATTTAAATTCAATTTTAAAAAGTGACAAAATAACCAGAGATTACATAAATTCACTTGTTTAGTCAATGTTTATCATATCATAAACGCCCATATTTACTAAACC
>CALDOU010000025.1 GCA_937912175.1 uncultured Clostridia bacterium | reverse complement strand
CTTGCATGTGTTAGGCACGCCGCCAGCGTTCGTCCTGAGCCAGGATCAAACTCTCTAATTATATTAGAGCTGTTTGTGCTCAACGATACACTGACTGTATCGTAATTTTTTGTCCGAGATTCAAATCTCAAATTAATTACGGGTCTTAAAATACTTTGTCGTATTTTGCGTTGTTTAATTTTCAAGGTCCTCACGCTTCCCAAACTTCCGTTTTTTCAGCGCTTTTTTATAATATCATATTTCTTCTACCCATGTCAACACTTTTTTCCCACCATTCCCTTCTTCTACCTTTTTTACAAACACAATTGTCGTTGTTGAACTTTTGTGTGCAAAATCACACACAAAAGTTCTTGATAATACTGATAATATCATTCAAAGGCATACTCGTTCCACCGGTAGCCACCTTTTTATTTCCGCCACCTTTTCCGTCAAGCTTTTTCATAAGCTCAATTAAAACTTTATTGGCAGGATAATTTTCTACATTACCATCATTTACCGCAACTATAATCTGTTTTTTATCTTGACCTGCAACACAAACAATAATGCTTTGCGTAATATCGGAAAGTTTTCCGACTTCCGATGATAATTTTTTGTTTGATTCATCAACAATAATATATCCAAAATTTAATCCGGATTTTTGTTTCACAAATATGATGTCCGACTTAGAAAGCGACTTGAACTCTATTTTTTTGGCAGATATATTTTTTAATTCTTTTTCTGCTTTTTCCACAACGGTTTCCGGCTTTACTTTTAAAAGTTTTGATAATTTATTTATATCATGTATTTTATTTTGTACATAACTCAAAGCATCGGGACCGGTTATTGCAACAATTCTTTTTATGCCTTTTCCTATTCCTTCGGCGGAAGTTATTAAAAACAATCCTATATTTCCTGTTTTATCCGTGTGTGTACCTCCGCATAATTCTGACGACACATCTCCAAAAGTCACAACGCGAACATCTTCCCCGTATTTACTTTCAAAAAGGGCCATCGCGCCACTTAAAATAGCGTCTGAAAGTTTTTTGATTTCAACTTTTCCAGATATATTTTTAATAATATACTCATTTACAATTCGTTCGATTTCAAATATTTCTTCTTCTGAAATAGGGTTATCGTAATTAAAGTCAAATCTGAGCCTGTCTTCTTCGACTTTGGAACCTGCCTGATGAACATTTTTACCGTAAATTTTTTGAAGAGCGCTTTGAAGCAAATGCACAGCAGTATGATTATTGGCTATTTTTTGACGCCGTACAAAATCAACTTTAGCTTCAACAATATCTTCTTCTGAAATTTTACCTTTTTCAATAGTTCCGTAATGAACAAATATTCCTTTAGAAGTTTTTTTAACATCATTAACTTTTATTAAACACTTTTCATTTGAAATATATCCGGTATCCGCACACTGTCCGCCGGATTCAGCATAAAAAGGTGTTTCGCTCAAAATCACAGCAACAGAATCACCTTCAACAGCACAAGGCGTTGCTTTATCTTGCGATATTATTTTTTTCACAGAAGATTTACAATTTAACAATTCATAACCTACAAAACTTGTGGGCTGACAATCACCTATTAATTCGGAAATTTTATTAAAATTCATATTTTCGGAAGAATTTGAAGTGCTTCTGGATTTTTCTTTATGTTCTTTTATTTTATTTTCAAAACCGATTTTATCTACCGAAAGATTGTTTTCCTCTGCATAATTCAAAATTATATCAAAAGGCAGTCCATAAGTAGTAACCAATTCAAAAGCTTCATCGGACGTAATTTTTTTATTGGGCTTAATCTGTTCCAAACGTTCCAACCCGTTTTTTAAGACTTTTTCAAATTGTTCTTGTTCTTTTTTAAACTCTTTAATTATATAATCTTTATTCTTTTTAAAATTACCGAAAAATTCACTGTAATTATCAATTATAAATTCAGCAACATCCGAAAAATTAAAATGTGCGACCTTATTTTTTGCAATCATCATCATACATCTACGAATAAGCTTTCTGGGGATATAACCCCTTCCTTCATTGGAAGGACTTACCTTTTCGGAAAGTATAAGTGTAACTGTTCTTAAGTGATCTGTCATAATAAGAACATCTCTCAATGGAATTTTATTTTCCGAAGGAATCTTACTTTCTATATAATTTTTTATCGGTTTAAGCAAGTCTGTATCATAAACAGTGGAATGTCCATTTAAAACCATGGAAATACGCTCTAATCCCGCACCGGTATCAACACTTGTAAAACTAAGCTTGCTGAAAGAACCGTCGGCGTTTTTATTAAGTTGCATAAATACGCCTGCGTTCCAGATTTCAATATATCTTTTTTTAGTATCAAATGTTCCCCCGGGAGTATATGCTTCACCCTCACCGGTATCATAGAAAATTTCGGTACATGGTCCGCAAGGTCCGGTTTCAGCGGTCGGTCCCCAAAAATTATCGTCCTTGCCACAACTGATTATATGATTTTCAGGCATTCCGACTTTTTTCCAATATTCATATGCTTCTTTGTCCAAAGGAAGTCCCAAATCTTTGTCACCCGCAAAAACGGTAACATATAACTTTTCCTTTGGTATATTAAGCCTCTTTGTTAAAAACTCAAAAGCTAAAGAGATGGCCTTTTCTTTAAAATAATCATTTATTGACCAACTCCCCAGCATTTGAAAGCTGGTTAAATGATGTTTATCACCCACGGAATCTATATCAATTGTACGTATACACGGCTGGATATCACAAAGTCTGGCATAAGGCGGTTTTTCCGCACCGGTAAAATAATTTTTTATCGGAGCCATGCCGGAATTTATAAATAAAAGAGTCGGGTCGTTTTTTGGAACAATAGAGGAATCCATAATTTGCATATGGTCTTTTTCTTTAAAAAAAGATAAAAATTTATTTTTTATTTCAATTGATGAGATCTTTTCCATTATATTTTCTCCCTATATTTATATTAATTTTAAATCAATTATATATTTTATTATATTATCGCCGCTCTTATAAAGCAAGAACCCCACATAAACTCAATTTTATAATCGACCATATGTAAAACTCGCTTTTTGACATGCAAACAAAGAACCTTGTCTCATGCCTACAAATCTACTGCGTAATTTTAGTAATACAAAAACACCCTTTTTAAGCAAAAGGATGTTTTATTTCTACTAATTATTCTTATTCAACGCTAATTACTCAACATTATTTTTACAACCGCCGCAAGTTCCACAAGCAGATTCTTCTAAAGTACGTGGCGGAAAAAATTCATCTGTGGGAAACTCTATTCTGCTAAACAAATCACACGGATTATCAGTTGAAGTCACGCATTCTTTGTTAGGTACACAAAAATCATACGCGGGAATGCGCATTTGTACACTTCTTTCCATTTGAACAATTGTAAAAAGTCCTAATGTTACGGCAACGGTTTTATTTATATTATTGCTACGAACAAATTCTCCTCCAAACCTCCTGCAAATAATTTCCGGAACCCTACATTGAGGCTGACATGAACATTCAGAAGGATTGCAAAGTTTTGCCGCCAAAGCTACGGGGTCGGCTACTTGAACTGTAGCTTTGGGAAGATTTCTTGAAGAACAACTTTGAAAATCCGGTTCTTCGCAAGTGTTTTCCGAACTAAATATTCTTACATTACCTTCGCTGCCATATAAAACAACTTTTTTATTAAACACGCTTAAACCTGAAACCATTGCGGGCATAACTGTGGGAGAAATAAAAGCTTCTAATATAACTTCAAAGAAAAAAGTCATATCAACAGCATAATATCCTTTTCTGAACGGTATAGGCTCTAAATTAATATAAGTATTAATTATACCAACATTTTTAACTCTGACTGTTGTTGCCTGATCAATAATATGTTGACCGGACTCACTAAAATTAACTCTTAAATTTTCAAGGCAATCTTTATCGGCACAAGAATCATAAACTCTATAAGTATCTATACAAACAGATTCTTTAAATTGATTATCTTGGCATGAGAACGTAGAAAAATTCTCTGTCATATAAAAAAACTCCCTCCATAATAAGCGGACGTTCAACACGGAGCTAATATTTTTAATTTCAAAATATATTCTGTGTTAAATTCCTTATAATATTGAAATTTTTAAATTTATCTTTTTTAATTTCAATATCATATTATGGAAAGAGTTCTGTTTATGTTACTTTAGGATTAATTTATTTTTTCAAGATGAGCAAAATTTGCCATTAATTTTTTATTTCCGCATTTTTCAAAAGCAACTTCTAAAAGATTATCGCCACCCATAGGCGTACAAGATATTATATTTCCCATACCAAATGAACCGTGTTTCACGGTTTCACCCACAGCATAAGAAACAGGTGTGTTAGCTGCAGCATTTCCTCCGGCAATTCCTCCGAAATGATGTGCCGCAAGTAGCGACTTTGCCCTTAATTCCTGAGCTGAACGAGGTATTTCTTCACCTTTACCCAATGCTTTCCAGTCACGAGACTTAGTTTTTTCCAAAAGCTCGTCCGGAATTTCATTTAAAAATCTTGAAGCCTTATTGTGGGTTGTACTTCCAAATATCATACGGCTGTCGGAATTGAGCATGTATAGCTTTCTTTTGGAACGAGTAATTCCCACATAAGCAAGGCGACGTTCCTCTTCAATATCTTCTGTACTACCAATGGATTGCATTCCGGGGAAAATTCCTTCCTCAAAACCGGGAATAAACACCGTTGGGAATTCCAATCCTTTAGCGGAATGAAGCGTCATCATAACTACAGCGTCGGAATTTTCATCATAATTATCTATATCGGACAAAAGTGAAACTTCTTCCAAAAACTCCGATAAATTTGCATTTTCGCCGGCTTCTTCTTCATATTTTTTTATATTGCTTAAAAGTTCTTTCACGTTTTCAATTTTGGATTCCGAGCTATCTTTATCGGTTTTCAAATAATCAATATAGCCGGTTCTTTCTAAGATTATATCATATAGTTCATGCAATGAAACGTGGTCTTTATGATAAACTTCTATAAGACCGTCAATAAGGTCCGCAAAAGATTTTAATTTTAAGGAAACTCTTTGAAGGCCTTCATACTTTTCACAATCACGAATAACCTCCAAAAGATCCTTATTTTCCTCAGAAGAAATCTCAGAAGCTTGAGCAATTGTTCTTTCGCCGATAGATCTACGCGGTTGATTGATAATCCTTTTTAGCCGCATTTCATCACGAGGATTATTAACAACGCTCAAATATGCAATCATATCACGAACTTCTTTGCGTTCATAAAACCTTACCCCGCCCAAAATTCTATACGGAATGCCGGCTTTCACAAACACTTTTTCTATCACATTCGATTGTGAATTCATACGGTAAAGAATTGCAAAATCAGAATACTCTTTTCCTCTTGCCACGGCATCTTGAATAACTTCCGCAATATAGTCCGCTTCGTCGTGTTCATTATAAGCCGTATGAACGTGTAACTTTTCGCCCTCTTCATTTTCCGTCCAAAGAGTTTTGCCTTTACGATTTTCATTATTTCCAATAACAGCATTGGCCGCATTGAGTATATTTTTAGTAGAACGATAATTTTGTTCCAACCTTATTATTTTCGAACCGGGAAAATGTTTTTCAAAATCAATTATATTTTCAATTGTAGCCCCGCGGAACTTATATATACTTTGGTCATCATCACCCACAACACATAAATTTGCGGTCTTTCCTGATAATAATTTTATAAGCATATATTGAGCGTAGTTAGTGTCCTGATATTCATCAACCAAAATATACTTAAACTTATCCTGAAATTTTTCAAGGACATCCGGGCATTCTTGAAAAAGTTTTATTGTATTTACTATTAAATCATCAAAATCCATTGCGTCCGATTCTTTAAGCTTTCTTTGATAAAGTTCATAGATTTCCGCAACTCCCGAAAGACGAAAATCATTACCTACACCGGTTTTATATTCTTTATAATTTATAAGTTGATCTTTAGCTCGAGAAATTTCATATTTAATAGTTTTATAACTTAAAAATTTATCATCGAGTTTAAGATTTTTTTCGCATTCTTTTACTAAACGCTTAGTATCATCATCATCATAAATAGCAAAGTGATTGGAATATCCCAAGCGATCCGCATGCATTCTTAAAATACGAGAGCAAAGAGAATGGAAAGTAGACGCCCAAACATCTTTACCGACATCCCCTAAACTTGCTTCCAAGCGATTTTTTAATTCATTTGCGGCTTTGTTGGTAAATGTAATGGATAAAATATTCCAAGGCTTTACCGCATTATATTCAATGGCGCTTTTGATATCATTTGCATCTCCGCCGTCATTATAAATTTTTTCCATTTCCGCAACGGTTTCTTCGGTAACTCCGGACGGAATTTCACAAGTCATGTAAGCATCACCGAAATTAATCATATTAACAATACGATTAATTATAGATGTAGTTTTTCCGCTCCCTGCACCTGCCAAAACTATAACAGGTCCGGTAACATTAAAGACCGCTTGCTGCTGGTCGGAATTCATATTGGAAAAACTGCGTTCCAATAATTGTTTTTTTAACTCCATATACTTTTTTTCAATACTTTTTTTCAATATAGCACCGCCATGTTCCAGAACACATAAAAACACAAAACCTATAAGCTAAAAGCTTATAAATGTTTTTTAACGCTCTTTTTGATTTTTACTTTATATTATTATTTTACACTGTTTTTTAATAAAAATCAATGTAAATAAAAATTATCACAATAGATAAAAAGCTTTGCAAATTATTTGAATTTGCAAAGCAGCTTTTGTTTATAACGCTTCAATTTCTTCTAATTTAAAAATCTTAGGGGGTGCATTTTCCAAGCTTTCTTCCAAAGCAACTTTAACTTGAGATTTTATAATAAGGTGTCCCACAACCGAACCGTTTCCTTCGGGGGTTGAAACCTTTTGACCCAAAGCGGGCATTTTTGAAATAATATCTCGATAGGCATCCTGTTCATATTTCAAGCAACACATAAGTCTTCCGCAAGCGCCCGAAAGTTTATTGGGATTTAAAGAAACACCTTGGTCTTTTGCCATTTTAATAGACACCGGCTGAAAATCATTCAAAAAAGTAGCACAACAAAGCGGCGCCCCACATGGGCCCAAACCACCGAGCATTTTTGCTTCATCCCTTATTCCCATCTGGCGAAGCTCTATTCTTACTTTAAATGCACGAGCCAGATCTTTAACAAGATTTCTGAAATCAATTCTGCTTTCAGAAACAAAATAGAATATAATTTTACTTTTGTTAAACATATATTCGGCATCAATAAGCTTCATTTTTAATTTATGTTCTTTTATTTTTTTATTACAGATTTTAATTGCTTCTTTTTCTTCTTCCTTCTTTTTTTCAAGAAACTCTAAATCCTCATCGGTTGCTTTTCGAATAATTTTTTCATGAGATTGTATTTCTTTTTCAAAAGAATCGGCATTAAATTTAACTAAAACTTTGCCGGGTTCCATTCCGCGCTTAGTTTCCGCAATAACAACATCTCCAACAATAATATTTTCTTTGCCGAAATATGTTAAATAGCTTACTTTACCCACGTCTCGAAATCTTATACCTAAAATTTGTTTCATAAAAAGCTCCTTAAATTTATAAATAACTCCTATCTACATTTAAAAACACGAACACAAACAACAAACCAACAATTTAAAATTAATATTTTTATCAATCAAACCCAGCAAATATTTCAGATTTTCAAGCGTTTGAATAAATTTATCACCAACACATTTTTTTTCGGAATTCAAATCAACATAATTTTTCAAAAAACATTCAATTATATTTTCGGTTAATTTTTTTAAAATTCTTCTATCATTTGAAACAGTGGAAAAATATTCTATAATTTTTGATTTTTCCCCATTCAAAGCAGCGTCAACAATTTTTTCAGCCAAAGAATTAAGTTCCGGATTTTCTTTTTCACCCGCACTATCTATTTTAAAAATTTGAGAACGTGATCTAACCGTACCGAGCAAATTTTCCGAAAACTTACAAATAAGAATAAAAACAACATTTTGCGGAGGTTCTTCCAAAATTTTTATTAACGCATTTTGCGCTTGAACTGTCATATAATCCGCATCAGAAATAACATAAAATTTAAAATTTCCCTCATTTGAAAGTATATAGGCATCTTCACGAATAAATCTTATATTATCTATTTTTACGGAATTACTTTTACCTTCCGCTTCAATAATTTTAACATCAGAATGCGAATTATTTTTTACTTTTATACAGTTTCCGCACTTACCGCAAGGAACATCTTTACCTATACATAAAGAAGCTCCTATTATATCTTTTGCTACTTGTAAAGATTTTTCCGTATCCTCAGATTCCAATATTACAGAGTGCGGTAATTTTTTGAGTTTGGCATAATTAAAAAGTAACTCTTGACTATTGTTTTTATATGTATTTGTCAGCATTTTTCGACCATACCCTACTTATAATTACTGTTTTTATCTCGTTATACTTTTTCAAACCTGTCCACATCAAGAACAAATATAATTGCACCACCGGTAGTCACTTCAAAGGGTTTTATGTTAAACGACTCCGTAAAAAAGTTAGGTGTTTTGTCAACAAGCTGTTTTCTGGTACTGCTATATTTAGAAATAATATCAATAACTTTATTGGTTTTATTATCTTCCACACCTATTATAAGGGTGGTGTTACCCGCTTTTAAAAAACCGCCGGTAGAAGCCATCCGTGTAACCTGAAATCCTTCTTCCGTAAGTGCATCCATAACTATCGAGGAATCTTCTTTTCCCATAATTGCCAATACAAGTTTCATACAATCACATCCATAACATGTTTTATTTTGAAATTATTTTAACACAAGTAATTCAGAAATACCATAATTTTTCAAAGCTTCTATCGTTAAATTTTCTATTTTTTCTCCCGGCATAACCACAGGAACTCCCGGAGGACATGGACAGACAATTTGTGCCGCAATTTTTCCTTTTGATTGTTCCAAATCCACCATCTTATGCGGAAGCATTAAGGCGTTTCTGAGTGTTTTTACTTTTTGTGGTAATTTTAAATTTCCGAAATTTTTGAAATTTTTGCATTTATCGTATCCTTTCAAAGAACAAATGGCTCTTTTTAATCTTTGCCAATCCTGCCTTGTGTTATATGGCGAAGGAATTAAAACAACATAATTTTCGTCGCAAAATTCAGGTTCGATTTTAAACTTATATAAATAATCACGAAACTGATATCCGCTCAAGCCCAATTTCCAAACACCCAAAGTAATACGCACAGGATCGGATAAATTTTTATCGGGAATATAAAAACCTTTTTCTAAGGCAATTTTCTTAATCTTTTCCACCCTTTTTTCAAGACGGAAAAATTCTTTTTTGCCCTTATGCTCAAGCCAATCTCTGCAAATATCCATAGAAGCCATTACGGGATAAGAAGGACTGGTTGAACCAAAAAGCGACATAGCGTCTTTTGCTTTTTGAGAATATTTTTCGTCATTAATGTGAAGCCACGCTCCACCCGTTAATACCGGTAAAGTTTTATGTGCCGAATCAGCTACAAGTGTTGCGCCCTGAGTAAGCGGATGAAGATTTTCTTTTGTAAACATAAGGTGCGAGCCATGTGCATTATCAATCAAAACAGGAATGTTATATTTTTTACATTCATTTGAAATTTCTTTTATATCTTGTAAAATTCCATAATAATTCGGGCTGGTAATATAAACTGCCTTAAAATCGGATTTTTGAGACAAATACTTTTTTATCTGATTAATATCCAGCTTTTCAAAAAGTCCGCTTTCTTCATTAAATTCACGGTTTATCCACACCGGGTCAATACCTAAAAGAGCCATTGCGGAAACAGCGGACCGATGAACCACTCTATCACATAAAATTTTATCTCCTTCAGATGCAACCATTCTTAACATCGCTTGTATACATAAGGTATTTCCCCCGGAAGAAAACAAAGACTTTTCAGTACCGAAAAGCGTTTTCAGTTTAGTTTCGGATTTTTTTATTATTCCACTCGCTTCATAAAGGCTATCTGTTAACGGAAGTTCGGTAAAATCCAAATATAAAAGTTTATTAAGCATACTCAAATTACCTTTGTGACCCGGAGTATGAAACGAACTACGCCCCAGTCCTTTATACTTTTTAAGTGATTCATAAAAAACTTTTTTCACGGTCTCCTCCAAATATTACTAAAATAAAATTCAAAAAAACGAATATAAAAGGTTCAACATGGCATACTAAAAATAAAAACAAAGGATGTGTAATCATGAACGTAAGCAAAAAAGAATACTCTCAAATGGCAGGCGATACTTCTCCGGCAAGTCCTATTTGGAAAGATCTTTTTATGGCATTTATTTTTGGTGGAGCAATATGTACCTTGGGACAATTTTTAAACCAAACATATATGGCGTCTTTTAATTTAGATAAAAAAACCGCAAGCACATGGGTTTCCATAACTTTAATTGCGCTAAGCTCCCTTTTAACCGCATTGGACTGGTATGGAAAAATAGCCAAGCATGCAGGTGCAGGTACTATTGTACCAATAACAGGCTTTTCAAACTCCATAACCGCTCCGGCCATCGAATTTAAAAGTGAAGGACATGTCTTCGGAATAGGAGCCAAAATGTTTATTATGGCAGGCCCCGTTATTGTTTTCGGAACAATTGCATCAATGATTTACGGTCTAATACTTTGGCTCATAAATATTATAAATTTTTAAAATCAGCTTTTAAACTATCCTCTTTGGCGCCTTACCTCATACATTAAAATTCCCGCGGCAACAGAGGCGTTTAAAGAATTAATTTTTCCTTTCATAGGTAAAGAAATTATAAAATCACACTTGTTTTTTACAAGATTACTAATTCCAAAACCTTCCGAGCCTATAACCAACCCTACAGGGCCTGTTAAATCCTGATCGGTCCATAAGGTTTCTCCCATATCAGCTCCGTAAATCCACAGTCCCCTACTTTTTAAATCCTCAATAGCTGAATTCAAATTTCCGACTTTAGCAACAAGCGTATGCTCCAACGCTCCGGCAGAAGCTTTATCCACAGTGGCATTAAGTCCCACCGAACGTCTGGACGGTATTACAATTCCGTGCGCTCCGGCACACTCTGCGGTACGAATAATGGCACCCAAATTATGAGGGTCTTCAATCCCGTCGGCTATTATCACAAACGGAGACTCATTTTTACTATTTGCATAATTAATAATATCTTCAATGCTGCATGTTTTTTTTGCCGAAACCATTGCCGCAACACCTTGATGAGCCGCTCCGCCGCAAAGTTCATCCAATTTTTGTTTTTTTACTTTTTTTATAATCAAATTTTTTTCTTTGGCAAGCGCCACGATTGCTTTTAAAGAACCCAAAAATTCACTTGCGGAAACAAGCACACACTCTATGGTACGTTCCGATTTTAATGCCTCCATGACAGCATTACGCCCGAATATATAATTTTCTTGATTTATTATTTGATTGTTTTTTGTTTTGTTGTGCAAAAATAATCCTCCAAAAATGTATTTTATTTTTTATTTAAAAATTTTTCGATACTCAAAACGGTTTCTTTACTTAAAATATGTTCTATCTTACAAGCGTCTATTTCAGCGGTTTGTTCGCATACCCCCAAAACAGAAGTTAAGAATTCGCTCAAAATTTTATGTTTCCCATATACTTCTTCAGCTACTTTTTCCCCTCTTTCGGTTAAGCTTATTTTACCATACTTTTCCTGAACAACATATTCTTCGCTTTTTAAAATTTTAATTGCTTTATTCACGCTGGGTTTAGAAATCGAAAATGCTTTGGCAATGTCCGTAACTCCCACTGAACCTATATTTTGTTTTAAAATATATATTATTTCCAAATAATCTTCTAATGAAGCTGTTAAATATTTCATTTTTATTTAGCCCCGCTTATTATTTTGAACTTTTTCGCATAGTACTCTGGAAGGACACCCCGAACATTTGCTACATTTGGTTTCTTTGGCTAATTTATTTTTCTTTCCCGCATGAATTAATACAAACGCTACTAAGCTTATTACAATAACCAAAATTACAATATCTGTTACATTCATATTTTAAACCTCTTTTATTTTTGAATTTTTGCCTATAATTATTTTCTTAATCCTTTATTCAAATATTCGCAAATAATTTAAATAGCAAGCTCGAAATTTGATATGTAAGAGCCGAACAAAGATAAGCAATAAAAAGTTGATAAATAATAAATATAATAGTTAATTTTCGATTTTCAAACTCTTTATGTATAGCTGAAAAAGCTGCCACACAAGGCGTATACAAAAGAGCAAAAACCAAAAACGCCAAAGCGCTACAAACCGAAAATACACTTGGAAGAATTTCACCGAGCGCTACAACACTTCCGCCTCCATAAAGAACCGAAAGAGTACTTACAATAGATTCTTTGGCCATAATTCCGGTTAAAAGAGCAACACACGAGCGCCAGTCTCCAAACCCACACAAACTAAATACAGGAGCAATAAAATTTCCTATTGTTGCTAAAATACTTTGTGAACTATCCCTTACCAACCTAAACTCAAAATTAAACGACTGCAAAAACCACACTGCTATTGTTGCCAGTAAAATAACTGTTCCGGCGCGTTCAATAAAATCTTTGGTCTTATCCCACACGCTTAACCAAACATTTTTTAAAGATGGAAGTTTATATTCCGGCATCTCCATTATAAATGGCGATGACTCACCTTTAAAAAGAGTATCTTTTAATAAAAACGCCGTCAAAATAGCAACCAGCACACCTAAAAAGTACAAAGAAAATACAACTAAAGTTTGATGGCGGGGGAAAAACGCCGAAGCAAAAAGCAAATAAATAGGCATTTTAGCACTGCAAGACATAAAAGGTATTAAAAATACAGTTAAATTTTTATCTTTTTTGTTTTCTAAAATTTTTGTACCCAACACCGCAGGTACACTGCATCCAAACCCCATTATAAGAGGGACAAAAGCTCTTCCGGAAAGCCCAATCCGCCTAAAAGGCTTATCCATGATAAATGCGGCCCGTGACATATAACCGCAATCTTCCAATAACGAAAGAAGTGTAAAAAGCAAAATTACTTGAGGTAAAAACGAAATAACCGCTCCCACACCGCTTATCATTGCGTCCAATACTAAACTTTTTGACCAATAAGAAGCCCCTACATAGTTTAAAATTTTTTCAACAGTGCTGTACATATTACCATTAATAAAACTTTCACACCATGATTTAAGCATTATTCCAAATGGTCCAAATGTTATATAAAAAATAGAAAGTATAATAATTAAAAATAATGGAATTGCGGTATATTTTCCGGTCACTATTTTATCAAGATTATTGGAAACCGAAAAAGGCTTTTTTAGTTTTTTCACCGCTTTTTCACATAGCGCACATATATATGAATATCTTTCATCGGCAATTATAATGTCTTTATCCTTTTCGTATTTGGCACTTAACAAACTTCGTATTTCTTTAACTTTATTTAATTTATCTTTTTCCAACTTTATTTCTTGCATTATTAACGGATCGTTTTCGAATATTTTAACATTATAAAAACGATTGTTTTTAACATATTTATTTCCGACGTTGACCACATTTTCAATATCATCAAGCGCTTTTTCGACATATTTTGAATATATATTTAAAGCCTTACGAGATTCGCTTTTATAAAAGTCAAACTTGGAAATTTCTTTTAAAAGGGTCTCTATTCCTTCACTTTTGCCTGCGGAAATAGGAATAACCTTAACGCCCAATTCGTTTTCCAAAGTATCGTAATCTATTTTTTGCCCTTTATAACTCAAAAGGTCGGTCATATTTAAAACCAAAATCATTTTGATATCAAGTTCTAACAGTTGAGTTGTCAAATAAAGATTTCTTTCCAAATTGGTAGAATCAATAATATTAATAATCAAGTCGGGATTTTCGTTTAACATATAGTCTCTTGTGACTATTTCTTCCGGGGAATAAGGAGAAAGTGAATATATTCCCGGCAAATCCACCAAAGTCACTTCTGATTCTAAATCTTTTATTCTTCCCTCTTTTCTTCCCACGGTAACTCCCGGCCAATTTCCAACATACTGGTAACTTCCCGTCAAATTATTAAATAATGTCGTTTTTCCGCTATTTGGGTTACCTATCAAAGCTATACGGGGTGATTCTGATTTTTCTTTATCACCATAAGCGACAATGGGAATTTTTTTCACAATATCGCTTGAATTAAATTTATCAGAAAAGTACTTATGACTTTTTTCTCTTAATATTTGTGCATCAAAATCGTTTTCAAAAAGCTCTATGCTGTCTGCTTCAGATTTCCTTATACTTAAATTATATCCATGGATCTTTATTTCCAGAGGGTCTCCAAACGGTGCAGATTTTATCATTTCCACTCGCGCCCCCGGTGTAACACCCATATCTATAATTCTTCGGCGAAGCGCTCCTGAGCAACCTACTTTTTTTACAATTCCGATTTCACGGGGATTCATATTCCCGATCTTTCTCACAAATTTTCACCATCCTTTATTTATCTTTTATGTTTGTATTATCACTTGTACAATAATGTTAATATATATTTTCCATACATAAAAAATTATAACTCAAAAAGCGCAAAAAGTAAACCTTGGCTAACATTTCTCTTATATTAACCTTTTATGTTCATAAATATAATTTAATTTATCAAATTTTAATAATTAAAAAATCAGTTTAAGCGAATAAAATTTTTCATATTTACCCAATATAAAATCATAAATATATTTATAAACTACTTATGAAGAAGGTCGTGTATGGTTATGATGAATTTTATTAAAAAAATAGAATTACATAAAAAAAGTAAGCCTATTGAAAACCCCGATTCTCTCAACCAAGAAAAATTAATAGAAGAAATCAAAAATATATGCCGGGAAATGGACAAAACAAATTTATGGTTTCAAATGGAAGAAAACAGTGATTTAATTGACGCCTGCATTCACCAGCGCGAGGTTTTAAACGCCAGATATCGCTATTTAATGAATAAAATCAAATTTGATAAAATTTCTTAAAAGGGGGATTGAAATGTTTAATTTTTGGCCCGTTGCATTAAATTTGATTTCCATGACATTGATAACATTTATTATTCACCTTATTTTAAAATACAACCACCCTTTTTTACGTTCACTGAGTTCAACGGGGTTCGGAGTTCTTACGTTGATTATGCTAAATTATTCCGAACCTCTTACTTCAATAAAAATGCCTTTAAATAATATAAGCTTAGGAATATCTGCGTTACTTGGTATTCCCGGAATAAGCGCATTAAGTATTTTAAACACTTTATTTTCTTAACCCAAGACACATATAAAATAAAAATTTACGCAAAAATATCGTCGCTATAAAATTCTACGACGATATTTTTAATTATTAATTTTAAGTTTTCATAAAATCAATTATGGTTTAAAAACGCAGATATTGCACGATAGGTCATATAAAGGTCAATTTTTGAAATAATTTCAAAAGGCGCATGCATGGAAAGAACAGGAACCCCGATGTCAATAACATCAACATTAAGATTTGCAATATATTTGGCTATTGTTCCGCCGCCACCGGTATCAACTTTACCGAGCTCACCGCTTTGCCAAATAATATTATTATCATTAAGGAGCTTTCGAATTTCACCGGTAAATTCTGCAGAAGCCTCGGAAGTTCCATATTTTCCGCCACTACCCGTATATTTTTCGACAACAACACCACGGTTAATAAATGAACTGTTTAAAACTTCATAGCTACTTGCATAAGTTGGATCATAAGCCGCATTAACGTCAGCAGAAAGACACTTTGATTTGCTTAGTACATCACCGCATTTACAATTTTCCATATCAGCTAAATCGGAAATAAAATATTCCACAAATCGAGATTGCATACCCGTATTTCCGTCACTACCGATTTCCTCTTTATCCGTAAGCACAACAACAGCTGTATTTTCCGGAGTTTTGCAATCCAAAATCGCTTGAAAAGAAGGATACGCACAAGAACGATCATCATGAGCATAACCACCAATCATACTACGGTCAAGACCAACGTCTTGAGCTTTCATTGCAGGAACAAGCTCTAAATCGGAAGAAACAAAATCTTCTTCCACAATACCATATTTTTCATTTAAAAGATTAAGTATATTTAATTTTACCAGTTCAGAGCCTTCATCGCTTTTAAACGGCAAACTTCCAATCATGACATTTAAATCTTCACCCATAACCGCTTGAGACATTTTTTTATTCATTTGTTCTCTGGCTAAATGTGGCAACAAATCCGTTACGCAAAAACATGGTTCATCTGAATTTTCGCCTATTGAAACATCAACATATGTACCGTCTTTTTTAACTATTCTTCCATGAAGAGCGAGCGGAATGGCAGTCCATTGATATTTTTTTATGCCACCATAGTAATGGGTTTTAAACATAGCGAAATCATTTGTTTCCATAATCGGGTTGGGTTTTAAATCCAAACGCGGAGCATCAATATGGGCAATTGAAAAACGAACTCCGTTTTTTACTCCGTTCTTACCGATAACAGCCAAAATTATTCCACGCTCTCTGTTTACGGTATATACTCTGTCTCCCGGCTTATATGTAGCTGATTTATCAAACTTTTTGAAACCCTTTTCTTTTATTTCATTTAAAACATACGTTACATTTTCACGCTCTGTTTTGGCTTTATTTAAATAATCTTTATACCCAATACTGAAATCCTCACATTTTTTCAGTTCCTCAGGCAAAAGAATTTTTCCACCGTTTTCTCTTTTATAAAAAAGTTTATCTTTAAGTTTTTTTATACTGTTTGATTTTTTATCCACTTCGCACATCTCCTTTAAAAATTCACTCTAAACATTAATGATATCACTAAATTCAAAATTATTCAAAATATAACTTTTTATATATTCTTTTTACTCGATTAACTCTTTTTACGTAATTTGCGGTTTCCTTATATGGTATTTCATTCAACGATTTACCATCCTTGGAAATATTTTTATCCGCAAGCCACCGCTTTACAACTGTTTCTCCCGCATTATATGCACCGAGCGCCACTTTCTCATTACCATATTTTTTCATAAGAATGGAAATCAATAATGTGCCGTACATTATATTAATTTCGGGGTCTTTTAAAAGCTGCATATTATCAATTTTATTATGAGTATGAAGTTGCAACCATTTAAAAGTGTCGGGAGTAATTTGCATTAATCCAATAGCATCGGCGTGAGAATGCGCATCGGAATCAAAATTACTTTCGCATTTGATTATTGCATATATAAGTTCTTTGTTGACATTGTAAGTTTCAGACGCTTTATTAACAACATCTTCATATTGAATCGGATAAAAAGGTTTAATTAGCTTTTTATATCCTCCGCAAAATAAAAACACAAAGAAAGCAACGAATAAAATCACAAAAAACAAAAAAACTTTCTTAATTGATTTTAATATTATAATAAAACCTCCCAACATAAAACATTAAAGATTGATTTTCAAAGCTCTATAATTTTAAACCCCGCAGCTCTTACAAGCCTGTTATATACTGCCAATCCAACGTCGTTATTATTTTCAAAATGAGCATAAACAATTTTAAAATCAAGTTCATCAACTTTTCTTAAAGCGTCAAAAAGATTGCGTGCTTGTTCATTAAAATTATTTTTACTTCCATAAGTTATATAAGGCGCTTTTAAATACGGTACATCTTCATTAAAACACAGAGCTATTATATCTTTTTTTGAATTTTCATTTATTTTTGAATTAACATATTGACAATAAGAAGAGCCTTTTACTATATATACTTCTGCGTTTGGAGAATAATGCTTATATTTCATACCCGGAGACAAAACAGCCTGTCCCGGTTTAATATTCTCATATACCGCTTTATCAACTTCAACTTTGCCGATTATTTGCTCCAAATCTTTGACTGTAATTGCACCGGGACGTAAAATCCTTGGAATTTCACCAATTAAAGACAAAACCGTTGATTCCACACCTACTCCACAACTTCCTCCGTCAACAATTGCATCAACTTTTCCGTCTAAATCTTTTACAACATGTTCAAATTTTGTAGGGCTGGGTTTTCCCGAAATATTTGCCGAAGGCGCAACTAACGGTACACCCGACTTCAATATAATTTTTTGCGAAATTTTATTAGCCGGAAATCTTACAGCAACAGAATCCATTCCCGCACTCACGCTATAAGGAATTTTATCATTCTTAGGCAAAATTAAAGTCAAAGGTCCGGGCCAAAACTTTGAGGCTAATTTTTTTGCGGTTTCCGGAAATTCAGATACCACATCATATATATTATTTAAATTTGCAATGTGTACTATCAAAGGATTGTCGGAAGGTCTGCCTTTAGCCGTAAAAATCTTTTTTATGGCGTCTTCATCAAAAACACTTGCCGCCAAGCCATATACTGTTTCCGTAGGAATAGCAACTATTCCGCCGCTTTTTATAATTTGTGAAGCTTTGTCACACTCAAAACTTTTTAATTTTAATGTATCCACCTAAAAATTTACCTTTCGTTAAAAAATATGAAAAATACATTTGAAAAAATATTACAAAAATGTTATAATATAACATGAATTATAAACTAAAAGGAGATTTTATTAATATGAACAGTAATTTAAAAGAAACCATATGTATAGCAATTAAACTTGCTGCTATATCCGGACTAATCGCTGCATATACATATGGCGCACAAATGTATAATCGATATATACATCGTCCATATCAATCTTCAAACAGGTTCTCATACGCTCCTTCGAGAAGACCCTCACATCCATCTCAAAGTAGACCTCAATCCACTCCTTCGAAAGAAGCCGCACCCAACGCCTCCAATGAACACAACGAAACATTTGGCGAATGTCCAATATGTTATGAGGCTTATGATAACGGAGACCATGCCCGAGTACATCCATATGCGTGCGAAGGTCAAGAGCCTCACTATATGTGTCAAGAATGTTATCTTAACATTCTCAATCAAGAAGGCCACGGTAATCTTCATAATATTTGCCCTTTTTGCCGTGCTGAACCACGGGACCAATAATGAATACGCGCTCTACCAATTATATCAATTGTCCAAAAATAAGTGTTTTCAATTTAAATTAAAAATTTTAACAATTTACGATTCACCCGCTAATTTGGATGCTCTGTCCGCTGTGGTCAGGGCATCTATTACTTCGTCCAAATCTCCGTTAAGAACATCCTCCAAACGGTAAAGCGTCAAGCCTATACGATGATCAGTCACTCTGCTTTGCGGATAATTATAAGTCCGTATTCTTTCGGACCTGTCCCCCGTACCGACTTGTGAACGGCGCTCTTCAGCAACAGCAGACTCTTGTTCGGCTCTTTTGGCCTCTAAAAGTCGAGATTTAAGAACTTTCATAGCTTTATCTTTATTTTTATACTGACTTCTTTCATCCTGACATTCAACAACCACACCGGTCGGCAAGTGAGTTATTCTTATTGCCGATTCAGTTTTATTAACATGTTGTCCACCGGCTCCCCCTGCTCTGTAAGTATCAATTTGCAAATCAGTAGGATTAATTTCTATTTCCACATCCTCGGCCTCAGGCAAAACCGCAACGGTAACGGTTGAAGTATGAACTCGCCCTTGTGTTTCGGTATCGGGGACTCTTTGAACCCTATGAACTCCGCTTTCATACTTAAATCGTGAATAAGCACCTTCGCCGGAAATCATAAAGCTTATTTCTTTAAAACCGCCCAACTGAGTTTCATTGGAATTAAGAATTTCCACCTTCCACCTACGTTCTTGAGCATACATATTGTACATTCTGAAAAGAGCACCGGCAAAAAGTGCCGCTTCTTCTCCGCCGGCGCCACCCCTGATTTCTATAATAACATTGCGCTCATCATTGGGGTCTTTCGGAAGCAATAATACTTTAAGTTCTTCGGAAATTTTTTCTATATTTTCTTTAGCGGATTCAATTTCCATTTCTGCCATTTCTTTTAAATCTTTATCTCCCGAACTTTCAGATAAAATCTCCTTAGCTTCTTGCAAATCGTTTTCGTGCTTTTTATATTCCCTATATTTTTCAACAACAGGGGTAAGATTTTTATATTCTTTCATTAACGATTTATATGTGTTTTGATCCGCTATTACATTAGCATCACATAATTTTTGATTTATCTCTTCATATCTCTTTTCTGTCGCTTCAAGCCTGCTAAACATAATAAATTCCTCCAAAAAACAACTAACTTTAACTATTGTTTTAACAACATCAATTATACTACAAAACAACCATATTTATCAAATTTATTATGATTTTTAAAGTACCATACTGTTGAAAATATTTTATAAATTTACTATTATAAAGCAAACGACAATATTATTAATAAGGGAGGAACAACAGATGGATTATCAAATTTTAGTCAACAAAACGCATGGTATTGATGAGGAATACTTTAAAAAAATAATAGAACCTGAAATCATAGCAGTCGATCCGGTGAAAAACAATGAAATCGTTTACCGCACATTCGGAATAAAAGAAAGAAAAACCTATCTTGAAAAAAAGACAGCCGAACAATTTCAAAAACTAAAAAACTATGCCAAAGAAAACGGAATAATATTAGGTATTACAAGCGGATATCTTTCTTTTAAACAACAAGAAACCAAATATAACTATTTTGTTGAAAAAAAGGGTATTGAATTTGCTCAAAAAAGTGCTTGCCTGCCGGGATATTCCGAACATAACACGGGTCTGGCAATGGACTGCGACATATTTCGCGGGGGAAAATGGGCAGGTATCGCTCCTGACGAAAACGGAAATATAAATAAAGAAACCGCATGGCTCCATACCGTTCTTCACAAATTCGGGTTCATACTGCGCTATCCGAAAGGTAAAGAAGATATAACTCAAATGAAATTCGAGCCATGGCACATAAGATACGTCGGTGAAGATTTGGCTGAATATATTTATAAAAACAATCTTACGCTTGAAGAATATTACGAATTAAATTCAAAAAAATAAATTAATTTCCTGAGGTGACAACAACTTGGACAAGCTTAAAATTTTATTTATGGGCACACCGGAATTTGCTCTTCCTTCTTTAGAAAACATAATAAATTCGGGCTATGAAGTTTGTGCGGTTTTTACCAAACCCGACAAACCGCAAGGAAGAAAAAAAATAATTACCCCCCCTCCCGTAAAAGTTTTTGCGGAAAGTAAAGGAATAAAAGTTTTTCAACCGGAAAAACTAAAAACGCCCGAAACCGCTCAAATTTTAGAAGAATTATCCCCAAATCTTATTGTAGTGGTAGCTTACGGCAAAATTCTTCCCAAAAACATAATCGAAATGCCTAAATACGGTTGCATTAATGTTCATGGTTCACTACTTCCAAAATATCGCGGAGCCGCTCCGATCCAATGGAGTATTATAAACGGCGATACCACAACCGGAATTACCACAATGTATATGAACGAGGGGCTGGACACCGGCGATATTATATTGCAAGATAAAATTTTTATAAATGAAAACGAAACCTCTGGAGAATTAAAAGAACGGCTTGCTAAAATCGGAGCAGATTTATTAATTAAAACCTTAAGAGAACTGGAATCAGATAATATTCACCCCATTGCGCAAAACGATGATGAAGCAACATTGTCCCCACCGTTAGACAAAATCACGGGAGATATTGATTGGCAAAAATCAGCTCAAGAAATTCATAACTTAATAAGAGGCTCCAACCCATGGCCTATTGCACACACACTTTTAAGAGGAAAAAATTTTAAAATATATAAATCCAAAATATCAACTCATTATTCCAACAGCCCGGGTAAGGTTATTTCAACCAACCCATTAGTAATAGGTTGTGGATACCACACATCTTTGGAATTAGTCGAAGTTCAAATTGAAGGTAAAAAACGAATGCCGGCTGAGGACTTTGCCAGAGGATATAGACTTAGTAATAAAACTATTTTAGGTATAATTCCCAATCCAAAACAAAGTCATTTTTTGGATTAAAGGAGCAAGAATTTGAAAACTATAATTTTATCTGCCTCCACAGGCGGAGGACATATGAGTGCCGCCAACGCCATAAAAGATTATTTGGTGGAAAATAATAATACCGCCGAGGTAATCGATGCACTGGAATATATAAACCCTTTATTAAACAAAACAATTACGGAAACATATGAATATATTGCAATCAAAAACCCACTATTATGGAAAATGATGTATAAATCCTCAAATAAAAAATCAGGAAATAAATTGGTGGAAATAGCAAACAGTTTGATAAGCATAAAACTACTGCCATTGATTGAAAATCATAAACCCGATGTAATAATAACAACTCATCCATTTACCACCGAAATGGTTTCACGCCTGAAATATAAAAATAAAATTCAAATAC
This sequence comes from uncultured Clostridia bacterium, assembly GCA_937912175.1. Lineage (GTDB taxonomy): Bacteria > Bacillota > Clostridia > Oscillospirales > Acutalibacteraceae > UMGS1491. Next base: position 23,149 of record CALDOU010000025.1, on the reverse strand, counting down.
CGCTTGTGTGTATTATGACGGACTACGCTCCTCACAGAACGTGGTTAAACGATGAAGTTGATGCATATGTGATTGCCAATGAAAATATGATTACCCCCATGATAGAAATGGGAGCGGATATTAACAAAATTCATCCATTTGGAATTCCCGTAGATGATGCATTCTTTTCCAAAACAAATAAAAAAGATTTTTTAAAAAATCTTGATTTTGATCCAAACATCCCCACACTGCTTATTATGGCAGGAAGCTGTGGATTCGCAAATATTGAAAAAATGTATAATCAGCTAAAAACCATTCCAAATGAATTTCAGGTTATAATTATAACCGGAAAAAATCAAAAACTATATAAAAAGATGCAAAATGTGGTTAATCCTACAGAACCCCAACAAAAAAACATTTTAAAATCTAAAATTTCAAAATTAACTTTTAAATTAAAACACCCTCGAATTTTAAAACATTCTAAAATAATAAAAAATCATGTCGAATATTCTCAAAAACGTCTATACGAAAAGAAAACCAAAATAATTTATTTTACTAATGAAGTCAATAAATATATGGGGGCTTCTGACCTAATACTCACAAAACCGGGCGGATTGACCATAAGTGAAGCACTGGCCTGCAACTTACCCATGGCACTTTATGATGCTATACCCGGACAAGAAGAAGAAAATGCTGAATTCTTAGTAAATAATCACATGGCAATAAAACTGGATTCTAAAAAAGATATATCTCAAACCATACAAAAATTACTTACAGAACCTAAAATTTTAAATTCCATGAAAGATAATTGTGAAAATTTTGATAAATCGCAATCTTTAAAAAATATTTCGGATTTAATAAAAACACTAATTAATAAATAAAACATTTCATAAATTAAAAGCAATATGCAAAAAGCCAAACGCAATTAAACACGTTTGGCTTTTTTAATTTTATAAATTTTAATTATGCTTTACATTTACGAGCTATAGCAGCTTTTTTTCTTGCTGCCGTGTTTTTATGAACAATACCTTTGGAAACTGCTTGATCCAATTTTTTCAATGCAGATTTTACAGCCTCGCCTTCCATTCCTGCATGTTCAGCTAAAGCTAATTTTATTGCAGTTCTGAGTGCAGATTTATACGCTTTATTTCTTTGAGTTTTAGTGCTGATAACTTTTACTCTTTTTTTAGCGGATTTAATATTAGGCATAAAATTATTTTCCTCCTTTTATTTATCTTTTAATACCCGGATATATCAGTGCCAATGTTCCGGCCCCCGTATGCGAACTTATAACCGGGGTTATTGAATTTATTATTACATCTTTAACATCAAATTTTTCCTTGATTTTTGCGGCTAAATTTTTGGCGTCATCTTCACAATTTGCATTGCTTATGAATATATATTGCCCTTTAATGGCATCACCGCACAAATCAAGTTTAGACATTATAAGCTCCAAAGCTTTTTTACGTCCACGAACATTTTCCGACAAAGCCAGTTTCCCGTTTTCATCAACAAAAAGCACGGGTTTAATATTCATCATGCTTCCGATTATTGCAGTTGCAGAAGAAATTCTTCCGCCACGCTTTAAATAATACAGATCATCCACTATAAACCAATGACAAATCTTATGTTTATTTTCATTTGCCCATGATTCAAGTTCTTCAATCGCAGCACCATTTTCTTTTAATTGAGCCAATGAATAAACCAAACACCCAACCCCGGACGATGCGCACAAAGAATCAACAACAATCACCTTATTGTTTGGATAACAGTTTTTTAAATTTTTCGCCGCAATGCAAGCTGAATTATACATTCCACTCAAGCCTGAAGAAAAACAAACATAAATAATATCTTTTCCTTGTTTTAAATATTCAGAAAAAAAGTCTTCATATTCTAAAGGATTAACTTGAGTTGTGGAAACTTCGGCTTTGTTTTTCAACTGAACATAAAATTCGTGAATATCAAGTTCATTTTCCATATAAGTTTTATTATTAACAATTACCTTCATAGGTAATACTTTAATATTCATCTTTTTTATAATTTCGAGAGGCAAATCCACAGTTGAATCTGTAACAATTACATAATCACTCATAATTATTTACAGCATTAAATTTGCTATAATTTGTCATCACCTTTCGGGAAAAAATAAAAATCACATATATACAAAATCGAACACATAAAATAAAAATATTATCTCTTTGAAAATTGTGGGGCTTTTCTTGCTTTTTTAAGACCGTATTTTTTACGTTCTTTCATTCTTGGATCACGGGTTAAGAAACCTGCTTTTTTAAGACCGAGTTTGAATTTTTCGGAATCACATTCCAAAAGTGCTCTGGAAATTCCATGTCTTATGGCACCGGCTTGACCTGCAACGCCGCCCCCGGTTACATTACAAACTATATCAAATTTATTTTCATTTTCGGTAAGTACAAGCGGTTGACGAACAATAACTTTAAGGGTTTCTAAACCGAAATATTCATCAATATCTCTTCCGTTTACAATTATTTTGCCGCTACCTTTATAAAGCCTTACCCTGGCCACGGAGCTTTTTCTTCTTCCTGTTCCGTAAAAGAAAGGGGTTTTGTTATACATTATTTATTTCCCTCCGCATCATTCCATATTTCAGGTTTTTGAGCTTCGTGATTATGATTACTTCCCACAACAGCACGAAGTCTTGTGATTTGTTTACGTCCAAGAGCGTTATCTTGAAGCATTCCTTCAACTGCCATATGCATAGCTTTTTCCGGATGTGTTTTCATTAATGTATCATATCTTACGCTCTTAAGATGACCGATATATCCGGTGTGATGATAATGATACTTTTGAGTAAGTTTCTTTCCTGTAAGAACAGCTTTTTCACAATTAATGATAATTACATGATCGCCACAATCAACATGAGGGGCAAAAATCGGTTTGTTTTTTCCGCGAAGCAAATTTGCGGCTTTAACAGCGGTTCTACCCAATGGTTTACCGGCAGCGTCTATAATATACCATTTACGTTCTACTTGACCGTGTTTTGGCATGTATGTAGACATCTTTTTTCCTCCTATAAATTTAAAATCTGACTTTTAAATGATAACATTAAGTCATACCTTTTGTCAATAAAAAATTAATTTACAAAACCGATTTCTTGCGTTTTCTTTTTTGTTTATATAATTATCTCGTTTTATCTCGATTTTGATTTTTAATTAAACGGTTTGGTAATTATGCTTTAAAAGAAAGAAAAATTGGTATATAATGAAAAGATACCGATTAACTTTTAAGGAGCGAATTTTTATGCCTAAAAATAAAAAGCAAGTTGAAGAAATCACTTCAATGGACGAAGATTTTGCCAAATGGTATACCGATATTGTTAAAAAAGCCGAGCTTATGGACTATTCAAGCGTTAAGGGATGCATGGTAATTGAACCTTACGGATATGCGATTTGGGAGAATATGGTTTCTATTCTTGATAAAAAATTTAAAGAACTCGGTCACCAAAATGTATCTATGCCGATGTTCATACCCGAAAGTCTTCTTCAAAAAGAAAAAGATCACATCGAAGGATTTGCGCCGGAAGTCGCATGGGTAACTCATGGAGGAAATGAAAAATTGCAAGAACGCCTTTGTGTACGACCGACTTCCGAAACTTTATTCTGCGAACACTATGCTAAAAAAGTACATTCGTGGAGAGACTTACCAAAACTTTACAACCAATGGTGCAGCGTTGTGCGTTGGGAAAAAACCACTCGCCCGTTTTTACGCTCCGTTGAATTCCAATGGCAAGAAGGCCATACTTTGCATGAAACGCCCGAAGAGGCCAAAAATGAAACAATGCAAATGCTGGAAGTATATTATGAATTCTTTAAAAATGCTTTGGCAATTCCTGCCGTAAAAGGTCAAAAAACAGAAAGCGAAAAATTTGCGGGAGCCGAAGCAACTTATACAATAGAAGCATTGATGCATGACGGAAAAGCCTTGCAATCCGCTACAAGTCATTATTTCGGGGATCATTTTGCAAAAGCGTTTGGTATAGAATTTCAAAACCGCGAAAACAAACCCCAAAACCCATACCAAACTTCTTGGGGATGCACAACCCGAATGATTGGGGCAATCATCATGGCACACGGAGATGACAGAGGCCTTGTTTTACCACCGGCCATAGCTCCGGTTCAGGTTATAATTATACCTATTGCAATGCAAAAAGAGGGAGTTCTTGAAAAAACTCACGAGATACAAAAAAGATTATCCTCTATATGTCGTGTAAAACTTGATGACTCTGATAAGTCCCCGGGATGGAAATTTTCCGAATACGAAATGCGCGGCGTACCGATTAGAGTAGAAATAGGTCCGAAAGATATTGAAAAAAATCAGTGCGTAATCGTCAGACGTGACAATTTGGAAAAAGTTTTTGTAAACCTCGACGACTTGGAAAATGCCATACCTGATCTACTACAAAAAGTTCATGACGGAATGTATAAAAAAGCATTGGAAAGACGCAACAAAATGACTCATGAGGCACATAATTTTGAGGAATTTGAAAATATTGCAAAAAACAAAGCAGGATTTATAAAAGCAATGTGGTGCGGAGATGAAGCCTGTGAAAAGAAAAGCAAAGAACAAACCGCTTTCACTTCAAGATGTATTAAAGATGAAGAAGGAAGCATAGACACAAAGTGTGCAATATGCGGAAAAGACGCAAAACACCTTGTTTACTGGGCAAAAGCGTATTAAAAGGATATATGGCATGAGTGAAACATATGATTTTTTAAAAGAATGCGGATATTTTATTGTCGTATCAAATAATGGGGACTTCCCCGCCGGCAGACCTTTTGGCGCAGTAATGGAACACAACGGTTATTTATATTTATCCACAAACACTTCCAACAACGCATATGCACAAATAATAAAAAACGGAAACATACAAATTGTTGCAGTAAAACACGGTACGCGAAAATGGCTAAGAATTACAGGCTGCGCAACAATATGCAATGATATAACAATAAAAGAAAAAATGATTAAAACTTGTCCAAAATTAAAAAAACATTTTTCTTCTGCTTCCTCAGAAAATTTTATATTATTTAAAGTAAAGGTTCTTAAAACAGAATTTAAAGGAGAATAATCCATGTCTGGAAGAAAAACATTTAATAAATTGGTTAGGGATAAAATCCCGGAATTACTGGATAAAAACGGCGGGCAAACCGAAACTGAAATTTTAAACGATGAAAAATATATAAATTGCTTATATGAAAAATTAAAAGAGGAATGTGAAGAAGTTATAAATTCAAATTCACAAGAAAATTTAATAGAAGAACTTGCCGATTTATTCGAAGTTATAATCAGCCTTGCAAAAGCAAAAAATATAACTTTGGAAGAAATCGAAAAAACAAGAATTGAAAAAAAGAATAAACGTGGAGGATTTGACTCACGATTATTTTTAAAAAGTTCAAATATAGTAAATAAAATATAAATTTGGGAGAACAAAAATGGAAAAAAGCAAAATCACCGCAACTATGGACGGCAATACAGCCGCCGCTCACGCTGCTTACGCTTTTTCGGAGGTTGCGGCAATATACCCCATTACACCATCATCGGTAATGGCGGATGTGGCGGATAAATATTCCGCCAATGGTAAGAAAAATATATTCGGAACCAACGTAGAAGTAGTGGAAATGCAATCTGAAGCGGGCGCTGCGGGAGCAATCCACGGGGCACTTTCGTCAGGAGCTTTGGCTACTACATTTACATCTTCTCAAGGATTACTTTTAATGATTCCGAATATGTATAAAATGGCAGGGGAACTTTTGCCATCAGTTATTCATGTAGCAGCAAGAACAGTTGCGGCACACGCTCTTTCGATTTTCGGTGACCAGTCAGATATTTACGCATGCAGACAAACAGGATATGCCATGCTTGCGGCAAACAACCCTCAAGAAGCACATCATTTTGGGGCAATAGCTCACTTAAGTGCTATTAAAGGGCATGTCCCTTTTTTACACTTTTTCGATGGATTCAGAACATCCCATGAAATACAAAAAATCGAACTTTTGGATTATAAAGATCTTGAAAAAATGGTGGACAAAACAGAACTTCAAAAGTTTCGTGATAATGCGTTAAACCCCGAAACCCCATCCATGCGCGGAACCGCTCAAAATGATGATGTTTATTTTCAAAACAGAGAAGCTTGCAATTTATATTATAATAAAATTCCCGAAATCGTCGAAGGTTATATGAATCAAATAAATGAAATAGCAAAAACAAACTATAAGCCTTTCGAATATTACGGTGATGAAAATGCAGAAAAAGTTATAATCGCAATGGGTTCGGTTTGTGAAACCATCGAAGAAACAATAGATTATATGACTTCTAAAGGCGAAAAGGTAGGCCTCGTTAAAGTAAGGTTATATCGTCCTTTCTCTGCCGATCATCTTTTAAGCGCCATTCCCAAAACAGTAACCAAGATTTCGGTTTTAGACCGCACAAAAGAACCCGGAGCAATCGGAGAACCCCTTTATCTTGACGTTTTAGCCGCTCTTAAACAATCAAGTATTTTAAATTTAACAGTATTTTCTGGAAGGTACGGTTTAAGTTCCAAGGATACAACTCCCGCACAAATAGTGGCGGTATATAAAAACATGAGTTCAGATACCCCAAAAGAAAAATTTACCATAGGAATAGAAGACGATGTTACAAATCTGTCATTAAAAATTGAAAAAAACATAAACACTATCCCTAAAGGTACTTTTTCATGCAAATTCTGGGGAATTGGTTCGGACGGTACTGTCGGTGCGGCCAAAAACACAATAAAAATCATTGGTGACAATACCGACAAGTACGTTCAAGGATTTTTTTCTTATGATTCAAAAAAATCAGGAGGCGTTACGATTTCTCACTTAAGATTCGGTGATTCCCCCATTAAATCCACCTACTATGTTGATAAAGCCGATTTTGTAGGTTGCCATACTCTTGAATATATTTATAAATATGATATTATCAATGACTTAAAACCAAACGGAAGTTTTCTTTTAAATTGCAGTTGGAATAAAGAAAAAATTGAAGAGCTATTACCCGATAAAATAAAAAAATATATTGCGGAAAACAATATAAATTTTTATACTGTTGATTCAGCAAATATAAGCCGCGATTTGGGATTAGGAGGAAGAGTAAATACCGTACTTCAAGCGGCGTTTTTCAAAATTACAAATATAATCGAAGAAAGCAAATCTCTTCAGTTAATTAAGTCCGCTTTAACGTCTTCTTATTCCAAAAAAGGTGAAGAAGTTGTAAAAATAAACCACTTGGCCGCAGAAGCGGGCATGAACTCCGTGAAAAAAATATCAGTACCTAACCATTGGAAAGATATCGATGTTAAAGATCCCGTTAAAAATATAAACTCCGTAAAAAATAAAGAGCTTCAAAAATTTTTAAACAATGTTGCTATACCAATTAACAATAAAAAAGGCAACGAACTGCCTGTTTCGGCATTTGTGGATTGTGAAAACGGAAAAATTCCTCTCGGCACTTCTGCTTTTGAAAAAAGAGGCACCGCAAGTTTTATTCCCGAGTGGATTCCCGAAAATTGCATACAATGTGGATTTTGTTCTTATGTTTGTCCGCATGCGGTAATTCGCCCCGCTGTTCTTACAGATGAAGAACTAAACCATGCACCAAAAGTTTTAAAATCTAAGAAAATGTTGGGATTCCCCAACTTGAATTTCGCTATTGTTGTATCATCCGAAGATTGCACCGGATGTGAAAATTGCGTAGCAGTTTGCCCCGGAATGAAAAAAAATAAAGCGCTTAAAATGATTGAAAACAAAAAAGAAAATTCTTCACAACAAGTGTTTAATTATTGCGAAAAATTACCTATTAAACCTGAAGTTTTTGAAAAATTCAAAGAAACAACAGTAAAAGGAAGTCAATTCAAAAAACCACTTTTGGAATTTTCTGGAGCTTGCGCAGGATGCGGAGAAACCCCTTATGCAAAACTGGCTACCCAACTATTCGGCGACAGAATGTTTATAGCAAATGCCACAGGATGTTCTTCGATTTGGGGCGGTTCTTTCCCGTCGTCACCATATACAACCAACCAAGAAGGCAAAGGCCCCGCATGGCAAAATTCTTTATTTGAAGATAATGCAGAATTCGGGTTTGGCATCGCATTGGCACAAAAAGCAAAGCAAAAATCCATAATTACATCCGTCCAAAATATTATTCAAGATACTAAAGATGAAAATTTAAAAAATATTTGCAAACAATATATTACAACTTTAAATAACACTCAAGATAATCAGCTTGCCTCCAAAAACTTAATTGAATACCTGGAAATTAACAATCGTAATTTAGACATATCCGCCGATTTAACCCAAAAAATACTTTCAAACAAAAAGGAAATTTCAAAAAAATCAGTATGGATATTCGGCGGTGACGGATGGGCATATGACATAGGATTTGGCGGTCTTGACCACGTTATTGCATCGGGCGAAAACGTTAATATTTTAGTGTTTGACACTGAAGTTTATTCAAATACAGGCGGGCAAGCTTCTAAAGCAACACCAAAGGGTGCAATAGCTCAATTTGCTGCTTCCGGCAAAAAAACTCCCAAAAAAGACTTGGCTGCCATTGCTATGACTTACGGGTATGTATATGTCGCAAAAGTGGCTCTCGGCGCAGATTTCAATCAATGTATAAAAGCGTTTACCGAAGCCGAGCGTTACAACGGACCTTCACTGATCATTGCATATTCACCGTGTATTAACCACGGAATAAAAGGTGGTATGAAAAACAGTTTATTATCGGCAAAACAGGCGGTAGAATCAGGATATTGGAAATTATTCCGATTTAACCCCGAAAGAAAAAATTTAAATGAAAATCCCCTGCAAATTGACAGCAAAGAACCTAAAATATCTATAAATGAATTTCTAAATACCGAAAACAGATTTAAAACAATTGTTTAAATTATATTGCAATAATTTCTTTTTTGTGTTATAATAGTGTTGAATTAAGGTTTAAGGAGATAAGTTGAATGAAAAAACAAAAAATTATTGCAAGCATTTTATCAGCTGTTTTTTCAGCAAACTTGCTTATGGTAAATACTTCTCAAGCAAAAATCACAGAACCGCAGGAAACAAATATTCAAATTACACAATCTGCCGAAGAAGAAATACAAAATTTGGAAACGGAATTAGAAAAACTTAAAGATAAAGAAACCGGTAAAAATGACGATGCTCACATAAAGCATTTAAAAGAAAATTCTAAAAGCATAAACGACGACGTAATGTTTGTTTCTGATGAAAAAATAACTATAGATAGCCAAACTATAAGTCGCATATTAAATAATAACGAGAAAAAAGGATTGAAATTTGTTTCTCCTGATAAAAATTCCAGCAATATATTAAGTAGGGAGCTTTTTCCGGACGGTTCTCCAAAACCCGAGGATGTTCAACAAGCACGTTTAGGTTTATGCTATTTTTTTGCAGTATTATCCACTGTAGCTGAAAAAAATCCTGAATTAATAAAAAACAATTTAGTTGAAGATGGTAAAGGAAATGTTATTGTTAAATTTTTTAATCCCAATAACGGTTCTCCTTATTATGTAAAAGTGCAAAAAACAGTTCCTCAGGTGCCCAATCTTTTTAAATTTGTAAAAAATGATTGCCTTTGGGTTCAAATGTATTTAAAAGCGTTTGTTGCTTCCGGATTTTCGGGTTGCAAGGGGTATATATTCTCATCCGGAAAGAAAAATTATAGGTACGCTGAATTCGGATTTATGGACTTAGTGATGAGGATGATAACCGGTAAAAATACTGAGATAAAAAATGCTTTATCGGTTTGGATGTCAAATAAAGAAAAGTTATATAAAAAGATTGAAAAGTCATTGGCTGAGTCATGCTATGTTACTTGTGATTTTAGTTCACATTTGAATGTGATAAAAATGTTATATGGAGCTGTTTCTAATGAAGGACTAGTTCGTGGTCATGCCTATAGTATTGAACGTGTATATGAAGATAAGGAAGGTCAAAAATGGATAGTCGTAAGAAATCCATGGGGTGAATTTACGTCCACTTATGATAAAAATGGGAAAAGAATTTTAAATCCTTCTGATGATAATAATAAAGGATACTCCGTATTAAAATTTGAAGATTTTTTAAGTATGTGTGGGAGAATGTATTTTAGTAAAAATAAAAATATTAAAAAAAGAGGATTTTTTAAAAGATTTTTAGATTTTATAGATCCGGTACCATATATTATTCGTATAGCAGAAGAATGGATTTTAATAATATTTGCATCGGAATGTATAAATTTATCTAGGAACCCAATTAAAAAGCTTATGACATATATACATATACCCTTAAAAAACTCAAGGACAAAGATAAAGATAAGTTAAAAAAAGAATTGCAAAAGCTTAAAAGTAAACTGAAAGATTTAGAAACCGATAAAAATAACGATGCTCACATAAAGCACTTAAAAGGATTAAAAAATATTTCGGGTAAATGTTGGTCAATTATATTACGTTTTATAAGCTTGTCTTGTTCAGAGCTATTGCTATGTTTAATACCGGGAATAAACCTAATTGCTATACCGATTATTAATAGATTTGGCACTCTAATAGCTGTATCATCCGTACTCAGTAAAGTTATTGAGTTATATATTGAAGGATATAATTCTTAATAAAAAATATTTAAACACCCCTCTTTTATCTATTGATAAGAGGGGTGTTTTTTATACATTATATAGCTAAACCGGATTATTATTTTAAGGTCTTTTATGCCCTTGTATGAACCATATCACATAAATTAAAATTTGTTTTTATAACTTTTTTACTTTCTATCGGTGAATAAATAAAATCATCCATATGATTTCCCTCATAAAAATATTTTACGGAAGGTTTAGAACTTATATTTTCAAATGTATCTATTATTACAAGTTTTATTTTCATTTTGTCCGGTACTATATTTTTTATATAAACACTGGCCTGCATGCCTTCATATACACCATCGCATGGCTCTGCCAAGCCCGCTAAATTAGGGGTAAGCTCCACAAATATACCGTAGTCTTCAACAGAGCGTATAACGCCCCCCACCGTTTCGCCTATTGAAAACATCTCGGCGTTTTCTTCCCATGTTCCCAATAATTCTTTATGAGTCAAGTTGACTCTATTTCCTTCCACGCTTTTAACAACAGCTTTTATATTCATGCCAACATAAAATCTCTCTCGAGGGTGCGAAATCCGAGAAACTGATATAGTATCTATAGGAATAAATGATATTATTCCACATCCAATGTCAACAAAGACACCAAAGTTTTCCATATGAGTTACTTTTGCGGAAATAACATCCCCCGGACAAAGATTTAAAATATAGTTTTTTACACAAATTTCTTGAGCAAGCCTACGTGATAAAATTGCCACTTCGTGGCCGTAAGAATCTTTTTCAAATCCCGTAATCACAAAACAAACAGGCCTGTTCACTTTAGAAATCACGGCAATATCACGCACTGCTCCTTCTTTAAGACCGATTGCACCTTCTTCACGAGGAATTATGCCTTTCATAAACCCCAAATCTACAATTAAATTATGCTCATTATCGCAAATTATAGCTTTGGCTTCAAGTATTGCCTGATTGTTATATGCCTCTAAAAAATTAGAAAAATTTTTTAAATAATTTTTATTTTCAGTATCTTCAATTAATCGTCCCTCTGGATAAAATTCTAACATTTTTACACCCTCCGGTTTATAATATACATAAAAATTTATATGCAGTAACCGGAGGGTAATATTCTAAAATATATTAACATTTATCGCCGATTTTTTTGATTAATCGAAAATCGTTTTATTTTACTTCTTCTTTTGCGCCTTTTATTGGCTCTAAAAGCCATTATAATATACAAAACACAAAAAGCCAAAAGTAAAGTAAAAATAATTATAAATAGTGGTGAAGCAACAATATTCTTAATAAATCTAAAAATCACCAAAAAATAATTTTTCTTAAAAGTTTCGGAAGATACAAGATTAAAGCTGCCTATTTTTTCGCCCTTATAAAAAACTTCCGCCGAACCGACAACATCACCTTTATGAATCGGTGCATCAATACTTTCGGGAGTATGAGTTTTGATGGTAACATCATTCTTATCAAAATTAGCTGGCAAAAAAGCAAAAAAATCAGATTCCGGTGTTAACAGTAATTTATCATGCTTCCAAACCAATCCCAAGTTTATTTCAGAAACAGGAAATTTCGAATCATACATTTTTATAGTCTTTAAATTTTCAAATGCCCACATATAAATATTTTTAGTATCAATCATGGCCATATTCTTTTCAGTCTTATTACCTTTGTAATCTATATCAGGCCCACCCATCACAACGCTTACATATGAATTTTCACCTTTTTCAGCATAAGAAACAAGACATCTTCCCGCTTCGCTTAAGTAACCTGTTTTAATACCTTTTACATAAGGATAATAATATTCCCCGCCTCTTTTTGGATCCATCATTTTATTGGTTGTAATTACAGGGTCTCTTTCATCTCCGAAAATATTACACTCTGCTGTTGAAACGATATTTAAAAAAACCGGATTTTTCATAGCGTATCTTGTAATTTTATAAATATCCTCCGCAGTAGAATATTGGCCCTCATCATAAGTACCATCCGGATTTACAAAATGAGTATTTTCACAACCCAATGACTCCGCTTTAGAATTCATTAAATTAACAAAATTTTCAACGCTTTCGCCTCCGCAATAATCAGCAATTACCATTGCCGCATAACCTGAAGAAGAAACAAGCATGCATTTAAGTAAATCTATAAAAGCAACCTCTTCCCCGGCTTTAAGCTTAACACCCGAGCTTTCTGGATCAACTCTATCCAATACACTTTGCTTTACGGCAACTTTATCTTTATTAATATCCTTAGCATTCTCATAAGCCACAATAAAAGTCATGATTTTAGTAAGAGAAGCCGGACTTCTTCTTTGTTTTATATTTTTTTCAATAATAGGCATCTCGGTATTTTTATCCAAAACATACACGGACTCCGAATTCAGCTCTTTATTATAAAGCATAATAGCCTTAACATTATAAAAACCAAAAAACGTAAAAACAAACATTACAATTAAAAATATTTTCTTCTTCATAACACAAACCCTTTTACTGATTTTAATTAAAAAATCGGTATTATTCATACCGATTTTTATATTTATACTTTTTAAATATTGCTTATATTCATACTAATAGTAGACAAATCATGATCATCAATAACTTTTTCCACAGAAACATCTCTATAACGATGAACACCTGTACCGGCCGGCAAAAGTTTTCCGATAATAACATTTTCTTTAAGACCAATAAGCGGATCCACCTTACCTTTAATCGCTGCATCAGTAAGAACACGAGTAGTTTCTTGGAATGATGCCGCAGACAAGAAGGAATCCGTCGCCAAAGAAGCTTTTGTAATTCCCAATAAAATCGGCGTGCATACGGCTTCTTCCAATTCGGTTTCACCGGCTTCTTTTCTGGCTCTAATCAAATCATTGGCATGTAAAAATTCCGATTTATCAACAATAGAGTTTTGAAGTAAGTCAGTATCACCGGATTCATCAACGCGTACTTTTTGCATCATTTGACGCACAATAACTTCAATATGCTTATCGTTAATATCAACGCCTTGCATTCTGTAAACTCTTTGTACTTCCTGAATTAAATATGCTTCCACAGCTTCAGGACCTTTAATTGCCAATACGTCATGCGGATTGACCGAACCCTCGGTAATCATATCTCCCGCTTCAATAAATTGGCCTTCTTCTACACATACACGTGAACCAAAAGGAATAAGATAAGATTTTTCGTCACCTGTTTCTTCATCATACACTACAACATTACGGTTTTTCTTTATCTCTTCAAGTCTGACTTTACCTTTTATTTCACTTATTATAGCTAAATGTTTAGGTTTACGTCCTTCAAACAATTCTTCAACACGTGGCAAACCTTGAGTAATATCTTCTGAGCTTGCAATACCACCCGTATGGAAAGTTCTCATGGTAAGCTGTGTACCGGGTTCACCGATTGACTGTGCGGCAATAATACCAACTGCTTCTCCTACTGCGACAGGCAATCCGTTTGCAAGGTTTGCACCATAACATTTTTTACAAACACCTTGTTTGGATTTACAGTTGAGAATAGAACGAATTTCAATTCTTTTAACGCCATGTGAAACAATAATTTGAGCATCTTTATGATCCATAAGTTTATCTTTAGAAACTAAAACTTCTTTAGTTTTAGGATCTTTAAGATCTTCGCAAAGATATCTGCCGATTAAACGTTCTTCAAAACTTTCAATAGATTCTTTACCGTCCTTGATTTCAAAAACAGTAATGCCTTTTTTGGAACCGCAATCATCTTCACGGATAATAACTTCTTGTGAAACATCGACCAAACGACGAGTGAGGTATCCGGAGTCCGCTGTACGAAGAGCGGTATCCGCGGAACCCTTTCTTGCACCACGAGATGCAATAAAGTATTCCAAAATATTCAAACCTTCACGATAGTTACCTCTAATCGGAATTTCAATCGTTGTACCGGAAGCATTTGCAATAAGACCACGCATACCGGCAAGCTGTCTAATCTGACTCATGGAACCACGAGCTCCAGAATCTGCCATCATAAACACGGGGTTATATCTATCCAAATTGGCTTGAAGTGCATCAGAAACATCCTCAGTCGCTTTTTCCCAAATTTTAAGAGTATGACTTTTTCTTTCTTGATCGGAAATAAGTCCTCTTCTAAAATCTTTTACGATATAATCTATATCATTTTCTGCTTTAGACAAAATATCCTTTTTGGCGGGGGGAATAACCGCATCGCCAACAGCAATAGTAATCGCTCCACGAGTTGAATATTTAAATCCAAGAGCCTTAATGTTATCTAAAATTTCAGCGGTTTTTTCGGTACCATGTGTTCTGATACAAGCGTCAACAATAGCTCCAAGTTGTTTTTTACCTACTAAAAATCCAATTTCCAAGTCCAAACTATGTTCGGGGTCGGTTCTATCTACAAATCCCAAATCTTGAGGTATAGGCTGATTAAATATAATTTTACCAACTGTGGTTTCAATCAATTTATCAATACCGTTCATGGATCTCCTTACTTTTATTTTTGCATGAAGACCTATATTTTTAGCATCATAAGCCATTAAAGCTTCATTAAAATCTCTGAATACTTTTCCCTCACCGAGCTCACCTTCTTTTTCAAGGGTTAAATAATATGAACCCAAAACCATATCTTGAGTCGGTACGGTAACAGGATGACCATCAGAAGGCTTTAAAAGATTGCCCGAAGCTAACATTAAAAATCTTGCTTCCGCTTGAGCTTCGGCAGAAAGCGGAACGTGAACCGCCATTTGGTCTCCGTCGAAGTCTGCGTTATATGCAGAACATACCAAAGGATGTAGTTTTAAAGCCCTACCTTCAACTAAAACCGGTTCAAAGGCTTGTATGCCCAATCTATGGAGTGTAGGCGCACGGTTTAAAAGAACGGGGTGTCCTTTAATTACAATCTCCAAAGCGTCCCAAACTTCGGGGCGACATCTGTCGACTGCTTTACGTGCAGCTTTAATGTTGTTAACAACACCTATTTCAACAAGACGTTTCATAACAAAGGGTTTAAAAAGTTCAAGTGCCATCTCTTTTGGCAAACCGCATTGATAAATTTTAAGCTCAGGACCGACAACAATAACGGAACGTCCGGAATAGTCAACACGTTTACCGAGCAAGTTTTGTCTAAAGCGACCTTGTTTACCTTTAAGCATATCCGAAAGAGATTTTAAAGGACGATTATTCGGGCCCGTAACAGGTCTGCCACGACGGCCGTTATCTATAAGAGCATCCACGGATTCTTGAAGCATTCTTTTTTCGTTTCTAATAATAATATCAGGAGCACCCAAATCCATAAGACGTTTTAAACGATTATTTCTGTTAATAACACGCCTGTAAAGATCATTAAGATCAGACGTTGCAAAACGTCCTCCATCCAATTGAACCATTGGTCTTAAATCCGGAGGAATAACCGGCAAAGCTTCCAAAATCATCCATTCCGGTCTGTTGCCCGACATTCTGAAAGCTTCTACCGCTTCCAAACGTTTAAGAATTCTTACCCTTTTTTGTCCGGTGGCAGTAACCAAAGCTTCTTTTAAATCTTCCGAAAGAGTTTCTAAATCTATTTTTTCCAAAAGCTTTTTAATTGCTTCAGCGCCCATTCCGGCTTCAAAATCGTCTTCATATTTTTCACGCATTTCCGCATATTCTTTTTCTGTCAAAAATTGTTGTTCCGCCAATTCTCTAACATTTCCGGCATCTATAACAACATAAAGCGCAAAATAAAGAACTTTTTCAAGCATTCTTGGTGACATATCCAAAATTAATCCCATTCTGGAAGGGATCCCCTTAAAATACCAAATATGCGAAACAGGAGCAGCAAGTTCAATATGTCCCATACGTTCACGGCGAACTTTTGAACGAGTAACTTCTACACCGCAACGGTCACAAATTTTACCTTTATATCTAATTCTTTTATACTTACCGCAATGACATTCCCAATCTTTTTGCGGCCCAAAAATACGTTCACAGAACAAACCGTCAGTTTCCGGCTTTAAAGTCCTATAATTTATTGTTTCAGGTTTTTTTACTTCTCCGTAAGACCATTCCCTGATTTTATCGGGAGAGGCTAAACCAATTTTTATTGATTCAAAAATATTAAAATCCATATTGCAACCCCTTAAGATTTATTATAAACAAACAGGTCATTATATTATATTTTCAAATTTGAAATGGAAAATATCAAAAACTTTCCATTTCAAAAACACATTGATTAAAACTCCACTTCCGGTTCTATGCCCAAATCCATACTAAAATCGGTGTTATCCAAAGGCATATCATTTAACTTATCTTCCACATTTTCAATTTCATATCCACTGTTTTTTTCATCAGTCATCACTTGTGGACCGAGAATATCTTTTTCAATAGTAATTCCGGCATCTTCCTCTTCGTCAAAATCACGTTTAAGATCAATTTCATTATTGTCTTTATCAAGTACGGAAAGATCCAATCCAATTGACTGTAATTCTTTTATAAGAACCTTAAATGATTCGGGAATACCGGGTTTTGGAATGTTTTGACCTTTGACAATAGATTCATAAGTTTTCACACGTCCAACAACATCATCGGATTTAACAGTAAGAATTTCTTGAAGGGTGTAAGCTGCACCATAAGCTTCCAATGCCCAAACTTCCATTTCTCCAAAACGTTGTCCGCCGAATTGAGCTTTACCTCCCAAAGGCTGTTGTGTAACTAAGGAATAAGGTCCGGTGGATCTTGCGTGAATTTTATCGTCAACCAAATGGTGAAGTTTAAGATAATACATATATCCAACTGTAACAGGATTATCAAAATATTCACCCGTACGTCCATCTTTAAGCCACATTTTTCCGCTTTCATCGTATCCTGCATCTTTTAAGCATTGGAAAATATCATCCTCATGAGCTCCATCAAATACCGGGGTAGCAATTTTCCAACCAAGAGCTTTTGCGGCATATCCAAGGTGTACTTCCAAAACTTGACCAATATTCATACGCGAAGGAACACCCAGCGGATTTAAAACTATATCAAGAGGAGTTCCGTCAGGCAAAAACGGCATATCTTCAACAGGTAAGATTCTGGATACAACACCTTTATTACCGTGGCGTCCCGCCATCTTATCTCCGACTGATATTTTTCTCTTTTGAGCAATATAACATCTTACAACTTTATTTACTCCGGGTTGCAATTCATCTTTGGCGTTTTCTTTTGTAAATACTTTAACATCTACAATAATACCATATTCACCGTGAGGAACACGAAGCGAAGTATCACGCACTTCTCTTGCTTTTTCACCGAATATAGCACGAAGCAATCTTTCTTCGGCAGTAAGTTCCGTTTCACCTTTCGGAGTAACCTTACCAACCAAAATATCGCCTGCTCTGACTTCTGCGCCGACTCTGATAATACCGTCTTCGTCAAGATCTTTAAGAAGATCTTCGTTAACATTTGGAATATCACGAGTGATTTCTTCAGGTCCTAATTTAGTGTCCCTGGATTCAATTTCATATTCTTCAATATGAATAGAAGTATAAACATCTTCTCTTACAATTTTTTCGCTAATAAGAACAGCGTCTTCGTAGTTATAGCCTTCCCATGTCATAAATCCGATAAGGGCATTTTTACCCAAGCTGACTTCACCGTTATCGGTGGCGGGACCATCAGCCAAAACTTCTCCGGCTTTAAATTTTTGACCCACGGAAACTATCGGTATTTGATTTACACATGTACTTTGGTTAGAACGAGAAAATTTAATTAAACGAAATACATCTTTATTTCCGGAATTATATTTAACAACTATTTTATCGGCACTGACGCTTGTTACCACGCCATCTTCTTTAGCAAGAACACATACACCCGAATCTACGCCTGCTTGATATTCCATACCCGTACCGACAATCGGTGCTTCACTTTTTAAAAGCGGAACAGCTTGTTTCTGCATGTTTGAACCCATAAGTGCACGGTTTGCGTCATCATTTTCAAGGAACGGAATCATAGCCGTGGCTACCGAAACAACCATTTTAGGTGAAACGTCCATATAATCAGCTTCAGAACTTTCAACTTCCACAAACTGATCCTTGCAACGACCATTAACCTTAGCATGAATAAATCTTCCTTCTTCATCCAAAGGTTCATTAGCTTGAGCAACAATATATTCATCTTCTTCGTCCGCCGTCATATAGACCACTTCGGAAGTTACTTTTCCTGTTTTCTTATTTACTTTACGGAACGGGGCTTCAATAAACCCATACTCATTAACCTTAGCAAAAGTGGAAAGGTAAGAAATAAGTCCGATATTAGGTCCTTCAGGGGTTTCAATAGGACACATACGACCATAGTGACTGTAATGAACGTCACGAACTTCAAATCCTGCACGATCTCTGGAAAGTCCTCCCGGGCCCAAAGCTGACAAACGTCTCTTATGAGTAAGTTCCGAAAGAGGATTGGTTTGATCCATAAATTGAGAAAGCGGAGAAGAACCAAAAAATTCTTTAATTGCAGCAACAATCGGTCTAATATTAATCAAAGCGTTAGGAGTAATAACATCTAAATCTTGAGCTTGAAGAGTCATTCTTTCACGAATCACTCTTTCAAGTCTTGAAAAGCCGATTCTTACTTGATTTTGTAAAAGTTCACCAACGGAACGAATTCTTCTGTTACCCAAATGGTCAATATCATCAGTTACGCCAATTCCATTCGCTAAACAATTCATATAGTTAATAGAAGCAAAAATATCATCAATAATAATATGTTTTGGAACAAGCTCATCTCTTCTGTTTTTGATTGCAGTTTTAATTTCCTTATCATCTTTGCAAGATGCTAAAATTTCAGAAAGAATACTAAACCTTACTTTTTCACGAATATCACATTCTTTTTTGGCATCAAAATTGACAAATTTACTTATATCAACCATACCATTGGAAATAATCTTGATTTCTTTATCTCCTTTTTTGATATAAGCCATGCAAATGCCTGCATTTTCTATCTTTAATGCCTTTTTCTCAGAGATAACCTCTCCGACATCAGCAATTATTTCACCTGTAAGTGGATTTGGAATAGGTCTTGAAAGCTTTTGACCTTTTAAACGATGGGAAATCGCCAATTTTTTGTTATATTTATATCTTCCTACTCTGGAAAGATCATATCTTCTTGCGTCAAACAATAGTGAATTAATATGAGCCTGAGAATTTTCAAGTGTCGGAGGTTCACCGGGACGAAGCTTTCTGTATACTTCAAAAAGAGCTTCTTCCATATTTTTGCAAGAATCTTTTTCAATTGTGGCCAAAAGACGTTCATCTTCGCCGAAATATTCGGTAATTTCCGCATCAGTACTCAATCCTAATGCACGGATAAAAGTAGTCAATGGAATTTTACGATTTTTATCAATTCTAACGTAAATTATATCATTAGAATCCGTTTCATATTCAAGCCATGCGCCACGATTTGGAATTATTGTGGAACTAAAAAGTTCTTTACCCGATTTATCATATTCCATTTTAAAATATACACCGGGAGAACGTACAAGTTGCGAAATTACAACACGTTCGGCACCATTTATAATAAACGTACCGCTATCGGTCATAATGGGAAAATCGCCCATGAAAACATCGGACTCTTTAACTTGCCCGGTTTCACGGTTCAAAAGGCGTGCGGTAACCCTAAGAGCGGCGGCATATGTAGTATCGCGTTCTTTACATTCATTTATATCATAGTTAGGGTGATTCACATCCATGGTATAGTCGACAAAATCCAGCACCAAATTGCCCGTATAATCAGTTATTCCTGAAACATCCTTAAAAACTTCTTTTAAGCCTTCATCCAAAAACCATTTGTAAGAATTTTTTTGAATTTCCAAAAGATTCGGGAGCTTAATTACCTCATCAATTTTAGAGAAGCTCATTCTGGTAGTCTTCCCAAGTTGTATCGGCTTGACATTCACCATAGATTAAAAACACTCCATTCATTTTGTTTAAACATTTTTTAAAAAACCGGCTAACCTTTTTTGTAATTATAAAAATTTAAATTACAACATAAAATATATTAATCCCCCCTAAATTAATTAAATTATTTTCTAAGATTATTCTTGAAAACTTATCCTTTTGCAATTTTTTAATAAATTTAATATATTTTTACTTGCTTTTACAATAAACTCGTGATAATATAGAAGTAATTTTAATATTGTTTAAGGGTATAATGCAATAAGATATTATACCGCTTATTTAAAATCATGTCAAGTAGAAATCTTTAAATATTTTTTCTTTAAATGTTTCAAAGTAAAATATTTAAAGTTTTATTTATTTTAAAAAGCAGAGGTAAAAACAAACATGGATATTTACTCCGAATTACAGCAAAGAGAGCTTATTGCTCAAACAACCGATGAAGAAAAAGTCAAAGAGATACTAAAAAATCAAAAAATCCTTTTCTATATAGGATTTGAACCTACCGCAGATTCTTTGCATGTAGGACACTTTGTTCAGATCATGATTATGGCGAGATTGCAAAAAGCAGGTCATATTCCGATAATTCTTTTTGGCGGAGGCACAGCATTAATCGGTGACCCATCGGGAAAAACAGACATGCGCAAAATGCTTACAAAAGAAGAAATAGCCCACAATATAGAATGTTTTAAAAAGCAAGCCTCAAAGTTTTTGGACTTGTCACCGGGCAAAGCAATAATAGTCAACAATGCCGATTGGCTTTCAAATTTAAATTACATAAATTTTTTAAGAGAAATAGGCGTACATTTTTCAGTTAACAGAATGCTTGCAGCAGAGTGTTATAAACAACGCTTGGAGAAAGGTTTAACTTTTTTTGAATTAAACTATATGCTGATGCAAAGTTATGACTTTTTGGTGTTAAATCGTAAGTATAATTGCGTTTTGGAACTCGGCGGAGACGACCAATGGAGCAATATTATCGGCGGAGTGGAACTTACAAGAAAATGCGATAAAAAAGATGTTTACGGTCTGACGTTTAAATTATTAACCACGAGCGAAGGCAAAAAAATGGGCAAAACCGAAAAAGGCGCTTTATGGCTTGATGCCGAAAAAACTTCCCCTTATGATTTTTTCCAATATTGGAGAAATGTAAATGACAAAGACGTTATAAAGTGTTTGCAGATGTTAACATTTATACCGGTGGAACAAATTAACGAATACAAAAAAATCGAAGGTCAGGAAATTAATAAAATAAAAGAAATTTTAGCTTTTGAAATCACAAAACTTGTTCACGGCAAAGAAGAAGCCGAAAAAGCTTTAAAAACCGCTCGTTCATTATTTGAAAATAAAAATTCCGAATCAAACATGCCAACATATTTTTTACCGATGAGTAAATTAAAAGAAGACCAAATTGAGCTTTCGGAACTATTGGCGATATCTTCATTAACTCCTTCAAAAAGCGAAGCCAGAAGGTTAATCCAGCAAGGAGGAGTTACCGTTAATGAAGAAAAGATAAATGATATATATTATAAAGTAAATCTTGAAGACTTAAAGAAAGATTTAATAATTAAAAAAGGCAAAAAAACTTACAAAAAAATAGCATTGCAATAAAAAACAACCCTCCATAAAATTGGAGGGTTAATTTTTTAAATATTTAAATATTTAATTTATTTACAACCACATGATTCTAACTCTGCTTTTACGGTTCTATAAATTAAGTTGTAAAAACTATTACCGACATAAGCTCCGAAGGCGCAAGCAGCGCCTAATACACTGATGACCAAAGCATATGCTTTATATGTATCAGACTGTGTAACTTTACCGTCACTACTGCCTGATTTGTTCTCCTCATCGCCTATTGGTTCACTGGAAATGGACTTAAGTATGCTACACGCCATGTCAGTAGAACACACACTACACCATGTTATCATTAATGATCTACCCAATACTGGTGTTAAAACCCCTCCTACTACTTCCTCCAATTCTTGTTCATCGAGTAATTTTAAATTTTTTCTTTGTTACTCACTATAAATCAACCTTTCAATATAAAACTTTAAGTTTATTTAAACACCACGTTATTTGTTTATCAAACGATTCTTAAAAAACATCTTCTGCAAATTACATTTTTGTATATAATTGTATATAATCATCAAAAAGCTCCTTGGGTATATCCAAGGAGCATAGATTTTATTAAATTAAAGGATAACTATACCAATTAACATATCATGATTTTTATTTTCTGATCTTTACAGCATTTTTATCTGAAGATAATTTAGAAGTTTTGGTGCCGGAATCCGGCTTTTGCTCTTTATTCGATGTTTTTGAATTATCGGTTACGTCGGATGGTAAAGTTTTGCCTGCAACTTCTTTCTTAGTATCTTTTGAGGAAACAGCAGTATCATTTTGTTTTACTTTATCCGGCGTTTTTTCGGCCACTGAGTTTTTATCTGTATTTTCATCTTTTTTATTTTGTTCCACCCTTTTTTCGGACGAAACAGGCTCAGCAAGTTTCGCGGAGTTATCTTGGTTTTGTTCTGTTTCATCTTTTAAAGTAAATGTTTTTGTTTTTGCATCAAACGAAACGAAAATCTTTTTACCGCGATAACAATCTTTATGAATTTTAGATTCTG
>CALDOU010000024.1 GCA_937912175.1 uncultured Clostridia bacterium | reverse complement strand
TAAATATATCCGTGGTTCCCTGTAACGAGGGAGTAGATATAATCATGTCCAAAAACGCTCACCGTGCAGTAATTTTGTGTATTAATGAAAATTCAAACGCCAAATTCATAGAGCAAAATCTTTCAGAAACTTATACGCAAAATATGGATTATTTAAACCTTTGCGTAAACGGTAACCCAAACAAAAACAAAATTAAAAATATAATCAAAAAATTCGCTCCAAGTACTGCGGTAATTTCAGATGAAAATAAAACCTATTTGGAAGAAAACAACAATCGTTTAAAAGATGAATTTCCAAAAACCAATTTTAATTTCTATGAACACAACCACATTTCTTCTTTCCAAGAAGACCTTTCAATAACAAACCTTCAAATAAACAATCATTACTATATAAAAATACAGTACCGTTCACTTAATATTATTATTTTTCCGGATAAAGGAAATACGGATGATTTACCGCAAGATTGGAAAGATTGCGATTTTGCCATAATTCAAGGATTGCCGATTAATTATCAAAAAGTAAAATATAAAAACATCATATTAACCTCCGGTTTAAAAAGCTACGCCATACATGTAAATAAATTAATAGATATAAACCAAAATGTATTTTCGGTTTATCGTCAAGGACCGATATATATAAATGTAGATCCAAAAGAAAATTATAAAATCAGGAGGTTTCAATAAATCATGCCAAAAATGAATTACAGTCAACTTAAAAAAAATATTTCTTCCGGAAATCTTAAAAATATTTATTTCTTGCAAGGCGAAGAATACCTTGTGGAATATTTTGAGCAAAATTTAAAAAAACAAATTTTATCAGAAAATTACAGTGATTTTGATATTTCTGTATTTTCAGAAGAAAACTTAAACTTAAACCAACTCTCGGTTGCTTTAGAAACCTTCCCCGCTATATCTTCCTCGAAACTTGTAATTATCCACAATCTACCGCTTGAAATGTGGAATAGCGAAAATTTAGATGAATTTATTAATATAATTAAGGATATCCCTGATTTTGCTCATTTAATAATAAGTCAAATTTCAATCGTTACCGGAGCAAAAAATACATCTAAACTTCAAAAAATTCAAAAAGTAATAGATTCCACAGGTATAATCTCATGCTTTTCAAAAAAAGATATTCCAATCGAAAAGCAACTTATTTTTTGGGCAAAAAAGGAATTTAACAAAAACCTTTCACCCGAATATGCTGAATTTATTAAAAAAACATGCGAAAATCATTCCGTTACCTTGCTAAAAAATGAACTTAAAAAAGTTTGCCAATTTGAAAGTACCGAAAATATAACAAAAGAATCTTTAAATATTCTTATTTCTTCAAAATCCAAAACAGGCATATTCAACCTCCCTAAAGTCATTTTAGAAAAAAACGCAAAAAAAGCTTTTGAAATTTTAGAAAATCTTTTAGAGCAAAGAGAAGAACCCGTTTCAATAGTATCGGTTCTCGGAAATGAATATATAGACTTATATCGCGTAAAATGCTATACAGAAGAAGGAATAAACCTATCCGAACTTTCAAAAAATTCAGATTACAAAGGTAAAGAATTCAGAATTAAAAACGCAGAAAAACATTGTAAAAATATTGATATTTCAAAAATAAAGCAGTGCCTAAACTATATTCTTCAGGCAGATATAAAATTAAAAACCACGCAAATTGACCCTAAATCAATATTAGCGGAATTAATAACGCAATTATTGATTTAAAGCAGTATATATGATAAAATGTTGAAGTAATTTTTTATGGAGGGATGTACTTGGAAAAACTGAATATAATTTTAGGTCATTTCAGCGATACTATATATGTTTACTTAATTTTATGGTTATTGGTAATTTGCGGAATTTATTTTACGTTCAAACTAAAATTTTCTCAAGCAAGATTGTTTCCGGATGCTATAAGATATTTGAAGGAAAAATCACATAAAGGTGAAATTTCTTCATTCCAAGCTTTAATGACATGCACCGCATCGAAAGTAGGTACGGCAAATATTGCCGGCGTTGCCATAGCAATAGTAATAGGCGGTCCGGGAGCCATATTTTGGATGTGGTTAATGGCAATTATCGGTTCGGCTTCCTCTATCGTAGAAGCAACATTAGCTCAAATGTATAAAGAAAAAGATGAGAAAACAGGTTTATTTATAGGTGGACCTGCATATTACATAAAAA
>CALDOU010000023.1 GCA_937912175.1 uncultured Clostridia bacterium | reverse complement strand
TTCAACAAAACTATTATCTTGCAATAATTCATCAATAGGTTTAGACATAAAAATCGTCTCCTTTTTAAAAATAAAATTAAAAGCATATCGGTCAGGTTTTATTTTCTAAACCATTTCTTTATATCGCTTCTAAAACTATAAAGTAACACTCCACAAGTTACCGCACTTATACCCGCAACACCCAAATCGTTATATAACTTTGCTTTTTCGGTGGATTGTTTTAGTCCTTTTACTGTACGTTTTGATTCTTTTTTTGCGTTTTTAACGTCAGAGTGGTATTTATCCATATCATTTAAAGCTTGTACACCTTCCTTAATAGGTGGTACCGCTTTTTCCACCCCCAAATAAAATGCTACCGCCTCGCCTAACTTAAGTATCGGATCCCATACGCTACCTTCGGTACCACCACCGGTAATATTTTTTAATTCTTTGTCATCCAAATTGAACAAACAATTATCTACATCGCAAAAAACATCGCCGAGAGAGTTTAGGTCTTCATCTGAAATTTTAACTTTTTCGGATTCAAAAGCTTTTTTTACTTCTTCTTTGCTTTTTAAACACACAATTTTTTTTACAAATTCTTTTTTTTTCAATAATTCAATAATTTTTTCATCCACTAAACTCTCTCCTTTTAATAAAACTGACACCAAACATTAAGACTTATGACGTCTATAATATCTAACCAAACGTTCAGCTCCGATAATTGCAGCAGTGGTAAGCGCCGTGGTTCCAATCACAGCACCGACATTCTTAAGTGACTCTCCCCCGGCTGTACTACCGTCACTTGAAGCAGGGGCAGTTGTGGGTGTAGTTTGCGTTAATTCAGATACCGGTATTTCCCCATCCCTGTTATAAATATACGTATAATGTATAAGTTTTTTTATGTTTTCAAATAAACCTCCTGAAATTTCCTCAAGCTCATTTTCGTTAATTTTACTTATTTCATTAAAAACCTCATTATGAAATTTTTTAATGGTTGCAATATCTTCATCGCTGATTTCTGTTTTCTCATTTTTAAAAGCTTCTTTTATTGTTTTTTCGTCTTTTAAAAAAATTTTTTCCACAAAATCTTTGTTTTCCAATAATTTTTTTATTTTTTCGTCCATAAACCATACATCTCCTTTCCGGAAATATTTTTATCTTTTTTTATACCATAATTTCCTTATTTTATCTCTGTACAGATACGCCGCTCCGGCTGTAGCACCAATTACAACTCCTGCTATAGGAGCGGCAATATTCATTCCGCTTTTCTTTTGAGCCGCTGCTGCTTTTGCTGCTTTTTCTTCTTTTATTTTTTGGGAAGTTTCTGCATAATTCTCATCAAACTTGGCTTTACCTTCCCCTAGCAGCGCAAAACATTTTATTATGTCCTTACCATGATTTAAAAACCAATTCAGATACATTTCAAGCCCACCTTGATCTCCAGTGTCTGCGCCTGAAGATTTATCTTCAGGGCCTGCGCCGGCAATGGCCTGAAGTTCATCTTCGTTTAAAGTTGAAAGTTTTTCTGCTATTTCATTAAACATTTTTCCCAATAAATCCAATTGTTCGTCCGTTATTGTTACTCCTTCGGATTCAAATGCTTTTTTTACTTCTTCTTTGCTTTCCATTTGTGTTATTTTTTCAACAAACTCTTTGTTTTCCATTAATTTTTCAAAATTTTTTTCCATTTTTTTCGGAGATTATATCTCCTTTCCCCCTTTTTAATTAATTTTTTATATTTAAAATATTTGCTAACTGAATTTTATTAAACCTATTTAGAAAACCAACGCCTTATATTTTTTCTGAAAGTATACGCTCCAACGCCCGCCGCCGCCATAACAGCTGCAGCACCGGCAGCATAGTATTTTGCATTACTTTCGGTACTTGTACCCGCGACAATAGTTTGAACAGATGATGGCATTGATGTTGTTTCTGGTTCAGCTTGCTCGCTTGAGGGGTGTTGATGATACTTATCTATAACAGCATCCACAAATTTAGGAACAAGTTGTGTAAACGCAATAATAGTATTATAACCGGCTTCAACCAAACTGGCTTTCCCTCTTTCTCTCGCTATTTGTGTGCCCGATTTTAAAAAATTAGGAAAACACTCAGGTACGCCTCCGGCAATGGCTTGAAGTTCATCTTCTTTTAAAGTTGAAAGTTTTTCTACTATCTCATTAAACATTTTTCCCAGTAAACCCAATTGTTCGTCCGTTATTGTTACCCCTTCGGATTCAAACGCTTTTTTTACTTCTTCTTTGCTTTCCATTTGCATTATTCTTTCAACGAATTCAGGGCTTTCCATTAATACTTCCAGTTCTTTTTCCAATTTTATCACCTTCTTTTTTGATGATTTCGTTGTTTATCTGAACCAACTTTTAATTTTATTTCTGTTTTTGTAAATTAAATAACCGGCTCCGACCACAGCAGCAGTACCTGCCGCACCAATACCAACGCCTGCCGCCGGTGAAATTCCTCCTGCTTTGGTTTCGGTAGGCGTAGATTCAGGAGCAGAATCTGGTTTTGGAGTGAGCCATCCAACAAACATATTCCAAGCACGATTACCAAAATTTTGAATGTCTTCAACAGTCAGGTCATCAGCACTTTTTTGAGCCGCTTGTCCGAGTTTAGTTGCATACGTTTCAGCTGCACCTTTCATACCTTCTTGTAGTTGTTCGGTTGCTGTTTTTCTCCTTCCAAAGATGCCCCCGGCAACGGCTTGAAGTTCATCTTCATTTAAAGTTGAAAGTTTTTCCACTATTTCATTAAAAAATTTTCCCAATGAATTCAATTGTTCATCGGTTATTTTTACTCCTTCGGCTTCAAACGCTTTTTTTACTTCTTCTTTGCTTTCCATTTGCATTATTTTTTCAACGAATTTTTTGTCTTCCATTAATGTTTCAAAATTTTTTTCCATTTTTGTCACCTCTCTTACACAATTATTTTAAATCCCTAAGACGTTATTGATTAATTAAATTTATTTAGAGAACCAGCGTCTTATATCTTTTCTGAAAGCATAAACTCCAACGCCCGCGGCTGCCGCGAGAGCAGTAGCACCGGCAACATAGTATTTTGCGTTACTACCGGTACTTGCACCACCGGCGGTAGTGTTTTGAACAACGGGCGGGACGAATTTTCCCGTTTGTTTTGAGTTTGGTGCAGATAATTGTTTTATACGATTTGTAGCACAACCAACACCCGCACTAATTAAGTCGATTATCGAGGTCATAATTTTCACGTTGGCATCATACCTAGCTTTAATCATCCTTGCTTTTCCTTGACTTTCTGCGTCTTCTTCGGGTGAATAAGCCCCCCAACAAACACCTTGATCATTGTCAACACCCCCCGCAATGGCTCGAAGTTCATCTTCGTTTAAAGTGGAAAGCTTTTCTACTATTTCATTAAACATTTTTCCCAATGAGTCCAATTGTTCATCGGTTATTTTTACTCCTTCGGCTTCAAACGCTTTTTTTACTTCT
>CALDOU010000022.1 GCA_937912175.1 uncultured Clostridia bacterium | reverse complement strand
GGGGAAAGCCTTTTGCCTTGACATTCATCGCAAGGAACGGAATTCATGAATGATTCGATTTCTTGTTTTATCCACGCACTGCTTGTGTTTTTGAACCTGCGTTCTAAATTTGGGATAATTCCTTCAAATGTGTTTTTGTATTTTGAAATTCCGTAAGAAGTTTCTCTTACTAAATCAAGCTTTTCGCTTTTGGTACCGTATAAAATTATATCTACCGTTTCTGAGGGCAAGTCTTTTATCGGTGCATCCAAGGAAAAATTATATTTTTTTGCCAGTGCTTCAAAATACATATTGGCTATGGAATTACCTTCCATAGACCAGCCGCTTCCCTTGATTCCTCCTTGATGTATGCTTTTGGAAGGATCCGGAATAATTAAATTAGGATCTATTTTCATGAATATTCCCAAACCGGTACACTTTTTACAAGCCCCAAATGGGCTGTTAAAAGAAAACATTCTTGGAGCCAATTCTTGAATTGCTACATTGTGAATGGGGCATGCGTGATTTTTTGAAAAAAGTATGTCTTCTTTCATATCAACATTAATTATTATTATTCCGTTTGAAAGTTCCGCGGCTGTTTCAACCGAATCGGCGATACGAGATTTTTGGTCGGGTTTTATAACAATCCGGTCAACAATAATTTCAATATTGTGTTTATGAGTTTTTTGAAGTTTTATACCTTCGGATAAATCATGAATTTCTCCGTCAATTCTTGCCCTTATAAAACCGTTTTGAACAGCGGAATTTAATTCTTTTGTAAATTCACCTTTTTTACCTTGAACAATAGGGGATAATATTTGTATTTTACGATTTTCTCCAAGTTCAATGATTTTATCGACTATTTGGTCTATTGTTTGATGCTGTATTTCTCTTCCGCAAATAGGGCAATGCGGAATTCCGATTCGTGCATAAAGCAACCTTAAGTAATCATATATTTCCGTAACTGTTCCTACTGTGGAACGTGGATTTTTAGAAGTTGTTTTTTGGTCGATTGATATGGCGGGAGAAAGTCCCTCTATGCTTTCGACTTTCGGTTTGTTCATTTGACCTAAAAATTGGCGTGCATAAGAAGAAAGAGATTCCATATATCTTCTTTGACCTTCTGCGTAAATGGTGTCAAATGCAAGTGAGGATTTTCCGGAACCTGAAAGCCCTGTAAACACCACAAGTTTATCTCTCGGAACAGTTAAGTTTACATTTTTTAAATTATTTTCTTTTGCACCTTTTATGATTATTTCTTTTGACAATTAAAATCACCCTCTCTTTTTGTGATACTATTTTTGCATTTTGATAAATATATTATACATTATTTTAAGTTGCTGTATTTATGGCAATTTAGGATTCATTTATTTTTTTGATTTCGTCTCTTAAAAATGCGGCGTGTTCAAATTCAAGCATTTGAGCGGCTAATTTCATTTCTTTGGTTAGGTTTTTTATTATTTTTTCTTTTTCTGTTTTACTGATTTTGTTATAAGAAAGCTTTTTATTGTAAATATCTTTACTTGTAATTTCCAAAACATCCGATATTTTTTTATTTATTGTTTTAGGAGTTATATTGTGTTTTAAGTTATATTCGGATTGGATTTTCCTTCTTCTTTCGGTTTCCTTTATTGCAATTTCCATTGATTTTGTGACTTCATCGGCGTACATTATTACTTTACCCTCAGAGTTTCTGGCTGCTCTTCCTATGGTTTGAATCAAGGAGCGGTCTGAACGTAAAAATCCTTCTTTGTCGGCGTCAAGTATTGCCACAAGAGAGACTTCCGGGATGTCGAGCCCCTCTCTTAAAAGATTTATTCCAACCAAGACATCTATTTTTCCGCTGCGTAAATCACGAATGATTTCCATCCTTTCGATTGTGTCGATATCACTGTGCATATATGTTACTTTAATGCCTATGTCTTTAAGATACATCGTTAAATCTTCCGCCATTTTTTTGGTAAGTGTGGTTATAAGCGTTCTTTCTTTTTTTGAAACACGATTATTTATTTCGCCGATTAAATCATCAATTTGTCCTTGAGTTGGACGAACTGATATTTCCGGATCCAAAAGACCCGTTGGACGTATTATTTGTTCGGCAACGGTTTTGCTTTTTTGTAATTCAAAGTCGCCCGGTGTTGCGCTTACGAATATAACTTGATTTATTTTTGAATAAAATTCATCAAAAGTCATGGGGCGATTGTCGTAAGCAGAAGGAAGCCTAAACCCATATTCGATAAGGTTTTCTTTTCTGGACCTGTCTCCGGCATACATTGCTCGAGCTTGGGGCAACGTTACATGGGATTCGTCGATAAACATAAGAAAATCTTTCGGAAAATAATCAAACAAAGTAAACGGCACGCTTCCTGCAGGGCGTCCGGAAAGCACTCGGGAGTAATTTTCTATTCCTTTGCAAAATCCGATTTCTTGAAGCATTTCCGTATCGTAATTTACTCGTTCCGTTATTCTTTGTGCTTCGATTAATTTTCCGTTTTCTTTAAAGTATTTTGCTCTGTTTGATGCTTCATTTTTTAAATTGTCTATTGCTGATAATAACTTTTCTCTTGGCACTATATAGTGGGAAGAAGGGTAAATTGCTACATGTTTGAGTGTAGAAACTATTTCTCCGGTTACGGGATTTACTTCACAAATTCGCTCTATATAGTCCCCAAAGAATTCTATTCGTATTAGTTTTTCGGAAGAATAGACGGGGAAAACTTCTACTGTATCGCCTCGTACACGAAATTTATTTCTTGTGGGGTTTATATCGTTGCGCTCATATTGTAGTTCGGTTAATTTTTTGATGAGTTCGTCACGACTTTTTTCCATTTGCGGTCTTAGTGATATTACCATGTTCTTATAGTCAATGGGATTTCCCAAACTGTAAATGCAAGATATGCTTGAAACTATAATTACGTCATTGCGTTCGGAAAGTGATGATGTTGCCGAGTGACGTAATTTGTCTATTTCTTCATTAATTGAAGAATCTTTTTCTATATACGTGTCTGTGGAGGCAATATAAGATTCAGGTTGATAATAATCATAGTAAGAAACAAAATATTCCACTGCATTATCCGGAAAAAAAGTTTTAAATTCCGAACATAATTGAGCTGCCAAAGTTTTATTATGAGCAAGAACTAATGTTGGCTTTTGAATTTTTTCTATTATGTTTGCCATTGTAAAAGTTTTTCCGGAACCGGTTACACCAAGAAGAGTTTGCTCTTTGTTTCCGCTTTTTATGCTTTTTACCAAAGTTTCTACTGCTTGTGGTTGATCTCCGCACATTTTATATTCTGATTTTATTTTAAAATTCATGATTTTAGGCCTCCTTTTTATTATTTTGTTTATTTAGTGATAATGTGTAGTATTCCTGTTTTTTTATTACTTACTATTATTAGGTTTCCATTGACGAAAGTCAATAAATATGATAAAATATTTCCGGCAATCGTTGTGTAATTTGTTTAAATGCGGGAGGTTTGAAACAGTGATAAATGTTATTAATGTATCTAAAACATTTAAAGATATAGAAGCACTGAAAGATGTTAGTTTTGATGTTAAAGACGGTGAAATAGTAGGTCTTTTGGGTGAAAACGGTGCGGGAAAATCCACTCTTTTAAGAATTTTAAGTACTATGCTTAAGCCAACTTTCGGTACGGCTGAAATTAATGGGTATGATTTAATTGAAAATCCCAATGAAATACGAAAAAATATAGGAATTTTGTTTGGCAGTGAAGCAAATCTTTATGACAGGTTAACAGCCAGAGAAAATCTGGAATATTTTGCTCGTTTAAACGGCATGAGCGAAAAAAATATGAACCATCGTATCGATGAGCTTATAGAACAATTTTCCTTTGCGGATTACGCCGACAGGCAAGTCGGTACTTTTTCCAAAGGAATGAAACAAAAAGTTTCAATTGCCCGTTCAATTATACATAATCCTTCGGTTATGCTTTTTGATGAGCCGGAATCCGGACTTGATTTTAGAGCTGCGAAAACTATTTTGGATTTTATGGAAATGTGCAAAAATGAGGGTAAAAGCATAATTTTTTCAAGTCATTCGATGGAAAATATAAAGAACTATTCTGATCGAATGGTTGTAATTCATAAAGGAAAAACAATCAAAAAATTTGATGTCGGTGAATATCGATCGAAATATACCGATCGTGAGATTAATGATATGCTTTTTGAGTTGGTCTGCGATAATGAAGAAAAATCCGATAAAGCAAAAGAAGGTGAATCGAATGTTTAAGCAAGCAATTACTGTTTTTTTAAAAGAGTTAAAGTGTATAATCAGAGATAAAAAAACTTTTGTTTTTGGACTTTTATTACCTTTATTATTGGTTCCCTCCATGTTGTTTGTAATAGATTTTTCCATGAAGGGAACACAAGGACAAGTAACTAAAAATATTAATGTTGCAATCAACAATAAGGAAAACTCCTTATTTGATTTTTTAAACGCACAAGATATTATAACCATAGTAGATGTATCTAATCCTCAAAAAGCTTTGGATTCCGGTGAGGTTTCAGCTTATATAAATGTTGGCGATAATATTGACGAACAAGTTGTTGCACACAAAGCATTTCAACTTGATATAAAATATAGCGAATCTTCAATCAATTCTATGATGTCAAAGGCAATAATTTCGCAATTTGAAGAAGCGTACAGGTATTTGGCACAAAACCATGAGTTTAAAGATATACAGGAATTAAGAAAGACCGCCAATGTTAACTTGGGTTTGGATTTAGGTAAAGATATGCCGACAATGGACACAAGTTCGCTTTACTTTAGCATGTTAGTGCCGATGATGTTGATTTTATATTGTTGTATGGGTTCTTCAGGAACGGCTGTGGATTTAACTGCCGGAGAAAAGGAACGCGGAACCTTGGAACCGTTACTTTCTACATCCGCTGACAGAACAAGTATTGTTTTAGGAAAATTGTTAGCTACTACCTTGATGGGTGTTACAAGCGGGCTGTGTACGGCTTTGGGTTTGTGGGGATACCTGTTGATTTCCTCGGGGCTCGGTTCGTCTAAAATTTCCGCTTTGGGTATGGTATACCTTTTAATTATGACTGTGTTTATAGCAATGTTTTTTGCATCTATTAATTTAACGATAGGAGTTTATGCAAAGTCCAGTAAAGAGGCTCAGCTTTATTTGATGCCTATTTCTCTTTTGTGTGTTATTCCGACGTCATTTACTTATACCTTAGAGGCGGCTTATATTAAAATTTCAGATTTATGCATCCCTGTTTATAATATTATTTGCATAATAAAAGAACTTTTGGCGGGAATTATTAATATATCACATCTTGCAATAGTTTTGGTGTGGCTGGTAATTTACATTTCCGTAGCGCTGTATGTAGCTTTAAAATTATTTAAAAAGGAAAGCGTAATATTTAAAATTTAGGTTTGATATTAATTTAAAAAAATCAGATAATTAAGTTTATCTGGTTTTTATTTTTTGAAATTTTACCAATATACAAAGGGATGATTTAAATAAACGATTATTTTTTAAGAACAAAATTAATGATTGGCGAAAAAGCTTTTAATAAATTAAAAAAATCCAAAGTTGCGGTTTTCGGATTGGGTGGCGTGGGCTCTTATGCCACAGAAGCCTTGGTAAGAAGTGGTATTGAAAACATAAGTGTTTTTGACGGAGATAAAATCGAACCCTCAAATATTAACCGTCAATTGATAGCGGATACTTTAACTGTCGGTGAATATAAAACAGAGGTTATGAAAGATCGAATATTAAAAATAAATCCGTCTGCTTGTGTTCAATGTTATAATTGTTTTTTTAGTTACGAAAATGAGAAAAACTATGATTTTTCAGAATACGATTACATTGTTGATGCTATTGATACAATATCCTCGAAAATTTTAATAATAGAAAAAGCAGAAAAAAATAATATACCTATTATAAGTTGTATGGGAACGGGGAATAAAATAAATCCCCTTGGTTTTGAGATATCTGATATTTATAAAACGTCGATTTGCCCTCTTGCTCGGGTTATGCGTAGAGAATTAAAAAAACGAAATATAAAAAGCCTTAAAGTTTTATATTCGAAAGAAAAACCTTTATATGTGCCTGATGAAGGCTTGGACGATAAAACCGGAAAAAGAATTAATGCAAGTATTGCGTTTGTTCCGTCGGTGGCAGGTTTGATTTTAGCCGGTGAAGTAATTAAAGATATAATAAATTTCACATAAAAATTTTATCGGATTAACGGTTGATGATTATTGTAATATTTAATATATAGGAATAAAATAAAGATAAGAATAAAAGGCGGTGAAAATGCTGGATAGTATACAAGAATGGGTGTTTAAAAGTTGTAACCCTGAAAATTTATTAAATGAAAAAATCAAAAAACTTGCGGATAAATTCAATTTATCGTTTTTGGCAACTGAAATTTTGTGTAATCGTGGTATTGATACGGAACTTGCCATAAGTGAATTTTTAAATATAAATTTTAAACCTGTGGATCCTTTTGAATTCTATGATATGGAAAAGCTTGTAAAACGCCTTAAAGAAGCAATAAAAAACGAAGAAAAAATTTGTATTTACGGAGATTACGATGCGGACGGTATTACATCCACGGCATTAATGTATAAATATTTAAAAGGCAAAAATGCGAATGTTATTTGCTATATACCCGAAAGAAACAGGGATGGGTATGGTCTTAATAAAAACGCAATTGACTTTATAAAAAGCCAAAATACAGATGTTATTTTCACGGTGGATAATGGGATTGTAGCGTTTGATGAGGTTGAATATGCCAAATCTTTGGGAATAAGCGTATTGATTACAGATCATCATAAGGTTCAAGATACGGTCCCGATATGTGATGCAGCGGTTGACCCTTATAGAAATGAATGTTTGGGGATTAAATATAAAAATTTTGCGGGAGTAGGGGTGGCTTTCAAAGTGGTGGAAGCTTTGGAAAGCGGAAGTCGGAGTTTTGAAAGCCTGTTAAATGAATTTTCCGATTTAGTTGCTTTGGGTACTATCGGAGATTCCATTGAGTTATTTGGTGAATCAAAAAAAATTGTCGAAAAGGGTATTGAAAATATTTGTTGTTCCAAAAGGCCCGGAATAAAAGCATTGATTGATTGTTTGAATTTTAATGAAAAACAATTATGTGTATCTGATATAGCTTTTGGTATTGTACCCCGTATTAACGCATGTGGCAGAATAGAAAGAGCAAAACTGGCGTTTGAATTGTTGGTTTGTGAAGATTTGGGCGAGTCTTATTGTTTTTGTGAAGAATTGGAAAAATTAAATATATTAAGAAAAGATACCGAAAATAAAATTTTTGAAGAAGTCGAAAAATTACTTAATAAAGAACCCGAAAGAAAAAAAGAAAAAATTATAATTGCCGAGGGAAAAAACTGGGAACACGGAGTTTTAGGAATTGTTGCTTCAAAAGTGACGCAAAAATATAACAAACCGTGCATACTTATTACCATAGAGGGGGAAACATCCAGGGGTTCGTGCAGAAGTTTAGAAAATTTCTCCATTTATAAAGTATTATCTTCTTGCTCCCAATATTTATCGAGGTTTGGTGGGCATACTTCAGCTGCGGGATTTAGTTTGGAAACAAATAAAATAAAAGATTTTAAAAATGAAATTTTAGAATTTTCAAAAGATATAGAAATGCCGTTTTCAAAAATCAATATTGATGCTGTTCTTGAACCGGCCGACGTTTCATTGGAGTTACTAAACGGTATCAAAGATTTGGAACCGTTCGGGAAAGGAAACCCGGAACCTATATTCGGTTTTTTTGATATGACTTTGGAAAAAGTGTATCAGCTTAGTCAAGGAAAACACTTAAAACTTAAATTTTCTAAAAATGGGCATTATTTTGAGGTTTTATGTTTTAATAAGACTGTAAGTGATTTTATGTACTATGAAGGTGAAAAATTAGATGTAGCTGTACGTTTGGCAGAAAATAATTATAAAAATAATGTTAGTGTATCTGCTTATTTAGTGGATTTAAAATTGTCAAAAGTTGATTTAAAAGAAATTTTAAATCAAAAAAGCATTTACGATAAGTTAAGAAGCGAAGGTTTTGAAAAAAATATTAATGATTTGAACGATATAAATTCGCTTATTCCTTTGCGTGAAGATTTTACTAAAATTTATAAATATTTAAGACTTATTAAAAGTCATCCCATACGTGTTGATTTATTAAACAGTCGGTTATTTGATAATCAAAACAATATATTTAAAATATATGTTGCGTTGGATGTTTTTGAGGAGCTTGGTATTTTAAAACTAAATAAAAGCGTAGATAAGTTCCGAATTTCCATTAATAATTTAAAAAATAAAGTCAATATTGAAGATTCTGAAATTTTAAAAGGCCTAAAAAGATTTGTGATTAAAAATTATAACGAAAAAGGGGAGAGTTGATTTTGGACGGAAAGTTTAATTATCATACCTATGATGAACTTTTGGACTTAATTGAACAAACCGGGAAAAACTATGATTTAAAAATAATAGAAAAAGCTTATAAAGTTGCCTATAAAGCGCACCGCAATCAAAAAAGAGTTTCCGGAGTGGAATATATTTTACACCCTATTTCCGTTGCTTACATATTGGTGGAAATGGGAATGGACAGCTTTTCGGTTGCTGCCGCTTTACTTCATGATGTAGTTGAAGATACCTATGTTACTCAAGAAGATATAAAAGCATTATTTGGGAAAGAAATTTCAGATTTGGTTGATGGGGTGACCAAGCTAAAAAAAATCCCATCATCTTCCAGAGAAGAACAGCAAGCGGAAAATATCAGAAAAATGCTTTTGGCAATGTCTCATGATATCCGAGTGATAATGATAAAGTTGGCCGACAGGCTTCAAAACATGCGCACAATCGAGTGTATGCCCATGCAAAAACGCAGGGATAAATCTTTGCAAAATATGGAAGTCTTTGCACCGATTGCACACCGTTTGGGTATCAGAACCATTAAAGATGAATTGGAAGATATATCCCTTAAGTGTTTGGACCCTGTGGCTTATTCCGAAATTGAAAATTCCTTGGCTTTAAAAAAAGACGACAGAGAAAAATTTATAAATTTAATAAAAAAACGTATTATGGATCGTCTTCAAAAATATATACCCGATGTATATATAGAAGGTCGTGTGAAAAGCGCCAATGAGATATATAAAAAAATATATATAAAAGGCAAATCCATGGATCAAATTTATGATATATACGCTGTAAGAGTTATAGTCAATACGATAAATGATTGCTATAATGTTTTCGGTATAGTTCATGATATGTTTCAACCAGTGCCGGGGCGTTTTAAGGATTATATATCCATTCCGAAAACCAACATGTATCAATCGCTTCATACTACTGTTTTGAGCAAAGAGGGCATTCCTTTTGAAATACAGATAAGAACTTGGGAAATGCACCAGACTGCTGAATACGGTATAGCGGCACATTGGAAATATAAGCTCGGAATTATGGGAAAAGACGACTCTTTAACTGAATCTTTGGCTTGGGTTAGAAAATTATTGGACAACCACCGCGATGTTGAAGATGTTACGGATGTAGTCGGCAATATTAAATCAGATTTGGTGCCGAAAGAAATTTTTATTTTAACTCCTAAGGGCGACGTAATAAGTTTACCTACCGGTTCAACTGTTATTGATTTTGCTTATGCAATTCATACTGAGCTCGGAAACCACATGGTCGGTGCTAAAGTAAACGGAAAAATAGTACCGCTGAATTATGTTCTTAAAACCGGTGAGATAGTAGACATAATAAGTACTCACAGTGCAGATAAAGGTCCGGGCAGAGATTGGATTGGCATAGTTAAAACAAGTGAAGCCAGAAATAAAATTAAGCAATGGTTTAAAAAAGAACGAAAAGAAGAAAATATCGTTGAAGGAAAAGCAGAGTTAGAATTAGAACTTAAGAAGAATAAAATTTTTATTTCCGAAGACGAATTGGAAGAATTTTTAGAATCGGTTATAAAGAAAAATCAATGTAACGGGATAAATGATTTTTTTGCTGCCATAGGATATGGCGGTATACAACTTTGGCGAATTATGCCGCGTTTGAAAAACGATTATAACAGAAGAGAAAAAATCGAACATAAAGGTTCACCGATTTTTGTTAATGTCAGTTCTCCTCATACCACTAATGCACCGATTAAAAATTCGGGTGATATTATAGTGAACGACATGAAAAATTGTTTTGTAAAATTTGCAAAATGTTGCAATCCTTTGCCGGGGGATAGCGTAATAGGTTTTGTAACTAAAGGATATGGAATATCGGTTCATAAATGTGATTGTCAAAATGCAATTTCTTCTTTGAAAAATCCGGAAAACTCCGAAAGATGGGTTAATGCATCGTGGTCTGACAATATTTCAAGTGCGTTTGATACAAACATTGAAATTAATGCTAACGAACGGGATGATCTTTTAACCGACATTACGAAAAAACTTTCGGCGATGAACCTTAAAGTGAAAATGTTCAACTCTAAATTATTGCCGGATAATAAGATTAATGTTACAGCTATTATAAGTATAAAAAATTTGGATCACCTTACTTTTATTATTAATAATTTGGCAAGAATTAAAGGTGTAACTTCGGTTAAAAGAGTATAAGTTTTTGCATAACAAAAAATAATATTAAAATTGATGTTATAATATATTTTTAACAATTTTAAATTTCAAATCATAAAATACATATTATCAAAAAATAATTTTAAACAAGGGTTGATTTTTTTACATTTTTTAGTTATAATTGATAAAACCAAAAACAAATTAAGGAGATGGTCTAAAAATGGGAGTATTTGAAGATATTTTAATAAAGGCCAAAGGAGCGGTAGATGCTTTTGGAGAAAAAGCGGGACAATATGTTGATGTTTCTAAATTAAACATAAAACTTGCCGAACTTAAAGCCGAACTTAAAAGTGAGTTTGAAAATTTAGGAAAAACAGTATATAAAAATGAAAAAGAAGGCGTGGAAGATAACGCCGACGTAAAAATGAGTATTGCACAAATCAATAATATCAGTCTTCAAATTGAAGATTTAAAAAATCAAATTGCTTCTTTAAAAAATAAAATATTGTGTAAAGCCTGCGGAAATCAAAATGAAACCAGTGCTATATATTGTGCTCGATGCGGAAAAAAATTAGATGAACAAACTAAAGA
This sequence comes from uncultured Clostridia bacterium, assembly GCA_937912175.1. Taxonomy (GTDB): domain Bacteria; phylum Bacillota; class Clostridia; order Oscillospirales; family Acutalibacteraceae; genus UMGS1491. Next base: position 9,276 of record CALDOU010000022.1, on the reverse strand, counting down.
AAAATCAGATTCCCAAAAAGACGAAATTGATGACTTTGCTGATTTTGAAGATTAATTTTTAATAATTTATTATTCAAGAAAGTCGATGGAAGACTTTCTTGCTTTATGTTTGAATAAAACATTAGGTGATTAAATGGTTAAAAAAATAATAAAGTGGATATGTATAGTTGCGTTTATTGTTTCCGCGGGTATGATTATTAAAATTCTTATTATAGATCCGCGTTTAACAGAGATGTCTTATAATGACGCAAAAGAAATTTTTCATAATGATGATATACCTAATGAGGATAGATTAAAAAGTCTTTCACAGATAAATCAAGATATAAAAGGTTGGGTATTCATCAGTGGAACGCGCATAGATTATCCTGTATTGCAAAGTGAGAATGACAGAATGTATTATCTTACTCACAATTATAAAAAAGAATATTCTCAATATGGGAGTATTTTTATAGATACCTCTTGCAATATGGGTATAAATTCCAAAAATATAATTTTGCATGGTCATCATATGAGAAACGGCCAAATGTTTGCGGATTTAATGAAATTTTCCGATTTGGAATTTTATAGGCAAAACCCTATAATAGAATTTAATACATTAAAAGAAGAAGCCGATTGGAAAATATTTTCCGTTTTTAAAACAAATACCCTTCCTGAACAAGGTGAGATTTTTAATTATATAATTTCTGATTTTAAAAATGACGCTACATTTATGGAATACGTAGAAAACGTAAAAAAACGTTCTCTTCTTGATATCCCCATTGATATCAATGCAAGTGATCAGTTACTTACTCTTTCCACATGTTCATATGAATTTAAAGATTTCAGAACGGTAATTGTGGCACGTAAAGTCAGAAAAGGTGAGGAACGGTTGGCGGGCGTGGAAAAAGCATCAAAAGCCAAAAATCCTTTAATGCCGAGATGTTGGTATGAAAAAAATCGGTAAAAACGGTGTTGAAACGATAAATATAATAAGGAGAATAGTATGGCACTCAGAACAATCAGAATAGAAGGAGACCCGATACTTTATAAAAAGTGTAGGGCGGTAGAAAAATTCGATGATAATCTTGGAATATTAATTGATGATATGTTTGAGACTATGCGTCATGAAAACGGAGTAGGGTTGGCAGCACCCCAAATAGGTATTTTAAAACGAGTTGTGGTAATAAATGTTGGCGATGGGGATATTGAGTTGGTAAATCCGGTTATAGTTGAGTCCGGCGGTGAACAACGTGAACAAGAGGGATGTCTTTCCTGTCCAAATAAATACGGAAAGACTTTAAGACCAATGTTTGTAACTGTCAAAGGGTTTGATAGAAACGGTAAAGAAGTAAAGTATATGGGAAAAGATTTAAAATCCAGAGCATTTTGCCATGAACTTGATCACTTGGATGGCATATTGTTTACTTCTCGTTTGGTTTAAATATTTTTAGTAACAATTATTTATTTAAAAGCTCATTATGCATTGTTTGTGAAATTTTGCATAATGAGCTTAATTTTTGAAATAAAAGGATATAAATGAAATAGTTTTTTCAATATATGTATTGAAAATATTATTAAATGTGCTAAAATAATAAAAATAATTATAATATAAATAAAAAATGAAAGGGGATAATTTTATGGGACTAATCAAAGCAGCGTTAGGTGCAACAGGCGGGACACTTGCCGACCAATGGAAAGAGTTTTTTTACTGTGACGCTTTATCCAAAGATGTTTTGGTGGTAAAAGGTCAAAAACAAATATCCGGAAGATCTTCAAATACCAAAGGAAACGATAATATTATTTCAAATGGTTCAGGAATAGCTGTTGCCGATGGTCAGTGTATGATTATTGTGGAACAAGGAAAAGTGGTGGAAATTTGTGCCGAACCGGGTGAGTTTACCTATGATTCTTCTACAGAACCCAGCATTTTTTCCGGAAAACTTGGTGACGGCATAAAAAAAGTTTTTCAAACTATAGGAAAACGCTTTGCTTATGGAGGAGATACGGGAAAGGATCAACGAGTTTATTATATTAATACAAAAGAGTTGGTGGATAATAAGTTTGGTACTCCAAATCCTATTCCTTTCAGAGTTGTAGATAAAAATATAGGGTTAGATATAGATGTTTCCGTAAGATGCAGTGGTGTTTATTCATATAAAATAACCAACCCTATACTTTTTTATACCAATGTATGCGGAAATATAGAAAAAGAATATACTCGTGAAGAGATAGACAGTCAACTTAAAACGGAATTTGTGGGAGCGTTACAACCTGCATTTGCAAAAATTTCAGAATTACAAATTCGTCCAAGTGCACTTCCGGGTCACGCCGAAGAACTTTCCGATGCAATGAATTCAGCGTTAACCAAAAAATGGGGTGAATTGCGTGGTCTTGCTGTTGTATCTGTTGCTATGAATCCTATTACTTTAACCGATGAAGATGCTCAAATGATTAAAGACGCGCAGAAAAACGCAATTATGAGAGATCCCACTATGGCGGCGGCTACTTTGGTTGGTGCACAATCCGATGCAATGAAAACCGCAGCCGGGAATTCTGCGGGTGCTATAACCGGTTTTATGGGGATGGGAATGGCTCAAAGCGCCGGCGGAGTAAATGCTCAAAATTTATTTGCAATGGGCAATAACAATGCTTCTAATACCGGTTCTGATGCAGGTTACAGTAAGTCATCGGCTTGGAAATGTTCATGTGGTTCCGAAAACTTTGGAAAGTTTTGCCCTGAATGCGGAAATAAAAGACCCGAAAAACAGCAGTTACAATCATGGAAATGTTCTTGCGGAACAGAAAATTCAGGAAAATTTTGTAGAAATTGTGGTTCCAAAAAAACCGAAACTTTAAAATCAAATAAATGTTCAAAGTGTGGGTGGGAAGCTCAAGACACCTCTTCCGTACCCAAGTTTTGCCCTGAATGCGGAAATGCTTTTTAATTTTTTTAGAATATACTGAATGTCTTAAATTATTACTAAAAATTAATTGGTAAAATAAAACAACCGGAGATGAAAATTATGTCTGATTTACTTGAGTATAAATGTCCGAATTGTAGTGGTTCGATTGAATTTGACAGTTCTTCTCAAAAAATGAAGTGTCCGTATTGTGATACTGAATTTGAAATGGAAACCTTAAAATTTTATGATGAAGAATTAAAAAATAAAGCTAAGGATGATATGAAGTGGGATGCAAATCCGGGTCAAGAATGGAACAAAGATGAAACGGAAAATATGGTTGTTTATGTATGTAAATCATGCGGCGGGGAAATTGTCGGAGATAAAAATACCGCTGCTACCAGTTGTCCGTTTTGTGATAATCCCGTAGTTGTGGCAGGTAACTTTTCCGGAGATTTAAAACCGGATTATGTAATACCTTTTAAATTAGATAAAAAAGCAGCGCAAGAAGGCTTAATCAAGCATATTAGCGGGAAAAGGCTTTTACCTAAAATATTTAAAGATGAAAATCATATTGATGAAATCAAAGGTATATACGTTCCGTTTTGGCTTTTCAGTACCGAAGCCGATGCGGATATACGATACCGTGCCACACGTGTTTCCACTTGGAGTGATTCGAATTACAATTATACCCGAACTTCGCACTATTGTGTCACCCGTTCGGGAAAGGTAAGTTTTGATAATATTCCCGTAGATGGTTCAAGTAAAATGGAAGATGATTTAATGGAGTCCATTGAGCCTTTTGATTTTAAAGATGTTGTTGATTTTCAAACTGCATATTTAGCCGGATATTTGGCCGATAAATATGATGTTAATGCTGAACAAAGTATTGAACACGCTAATAAACGGGTTAAAAAAAGCACAGAAGATGCATTTGCTTCTACTGTTAAAAATTATATGACTGTTGTTCCCGAATACAGTAGTGTTAAATTACATAACGGAACCGCAAAGTACGCTTTATATCCCGTGTGGATTTTAAATACCACATGGAATAATGAAAAATATACTTTTGCAATGAACGGACAAACAGGAAAATTTGTGGGAAATTTGCCGGTAAATAAAAAAGCATATTTTGCATGGTTGTGTGGACTTGCAGTTGGTATTAGTGCGTTGACTTACACTTTGGCATGGCTGATTAATTTTTTTATGTAGGGAGTAAGTGATGATAATGAAAAAAAACAAATTACAATTTTTATTGTCGATTGTGTTTTGCGCATTTGTCTTTTGTGCATTTAATTTAAATTTTGCAGCGCATGATGCTCGTGTGGTAGATAGCGCAAATTTATTGAACGGTTCGGAAGAAGCACAATTAATAAACAGGCTTAATGAAATCAGTGAGCGTCAAAACAGTGATGTGGTGATCGTGACCGTTCCTTCATTAGACGGAAAAAGCGTGACTGCATATGCGGATGATTATTATGATTATCATGATTACGGAATGGGTGCCGATAAAAGCGGTATATTACTGCTGGTATCTATGGAAAAACGTGATTGGCATATTTCTACTACCGGATATGGCATTACAGCTTTTACCGATGCGGGGTTAAAGTATATATCCAATAAATTTAAACCTTATTTGAGCAAAAAAAATTACGCAAAAGCTTTTAATACTTTTGCGGATTTGTGTGATGAATTTATTACACAAGCCAAAACCGGAAAACCATATGATAACGGTAATTTACCGAAAGAGCCCTTACCGCTTTGGTGGATACCTGCTTCTGTTGGCATTGGGTTATTTGTTGCGTTTTTAATTACAAATAAAATGAAAAACAAACTAAAAACCGTTGTAAAAAAAGCGGGGGCAGAGGATTACCTTCGTAAAGAAAGTTTAAAAGTCGAACGTTCAAATGACGTATTTCTTTATAATACATTAACTAAAACGCCGAAGGCCAAAAAGTCATCGGGCAGCAGTACTCATTTTGGTTCTTCCGGCAGGTCTCACGGTGGATCAAGCGGTAAATTTTAGTTGATTTATTAATCTGAAAATAAATTTGAAATTGTTTTATAAAAGTTATGATGAATTTTAATTACAGAAAATAAATTACATTTGATGAAATAAAAATACTCACTGAAGTAACCGGTGGGTATTTTTTGGTATAGTAAAATGTTTTGTTTTTTGGTAATATTTTTTTAAGGTTGGTGAATTAATTGATGTTTAAAATTTTAAATAAAACAGTACTTAATAAAGATGTTTCGAAAATGACTTTAGAAGCTTCGAATATTGCTAAAAACATATTTCCCGGTCAATTTATTATTTTAAGGGTAGATGACTTTGGAGAAAGAATTCCTTTAACGGTTTTTGATTTTGATCGTGAAAAGGGTACTATTGATATAATTTATCAAAAAGTAGGAGTCACCACTTTAAAGCTGGATGCAAAAAATAAAGGAGAATATATTTCCGATATAGTGGGACCGCTTGGAAAAAAATCCGATTTGAAAGATTATAAAAAAGCAATAGTTGTTTCCGGCGGAGTAGGAAGTGCAATTGCGTATCCTTTGGCTAAGGCTTTGAAATTACAGGATGCTTATACCACAATTATATCTGGTTTTAGAAATAAGGATATTATTATTTTAGAAAAAGAAATGAAAGACATAGCCGACTTGTTTGAAGTTGTGACTGATGACGGTTCAAACGGTAAAAAAGGGTTCGTTACCGATGCGTTATTAAAAGTGCTTGAAAAAGACGAAAAATATGATGTTGTAATTGCGATTGGACCGTTGCCAATGATGAAAGCGGTATGCGATATTACAGAAAAGTTTAATATAAAAACAATAGTGAGCATGACTGCAATTATGATTGATGGCACGGGAATGTGTGGGGGTTGCAGGCTTACTGTTGACGGAAAAGTTAAATTTGCATGTGTAGACGGTCCGGATTTTGATGGACACAAAATTGATTTTAGTGAGGCAATCGCAAGAAGTCGTACTTTTTGCAGTGAAGAACATATAGCCAAAGAAAAATATTGTAATTTGTATAAGGGTGTTTAATTTATGATAAATAAAAGTAAATTTAAAGAAGTAATGCCGACTTTACCTCCCGAAGAAAGAATTAAAAATTTTGATGAGGTTGAATTGGGATTTGATGATAAAAGCGCAGTGAGCGAGGCTTCAAGATGCCTTAATTGCAAAGCCAAGCCTTGTGTAAGTGGATGCCCCGTAGGGGTTCAGATTCCCGATTTTATAAAATGTATACGGGAAGGCAATGAGGAGGAAGCTTATAAAGTTATTTTAAAGAGCAATTCATTTCCTGCTATTTGCGGAAGAGTTTGTCCACAAGAAAAGCAGTGTGAAGCACGATGTGTAAAAGGTAAAACGGGCGAGCCTGTTTCAATAGGACGATTGGAAAGATATGCGGCGGATAAATTTATTGCTGAAAACAATATTAAAAATTTAAAAATATCAAATAATACTTTAAATGATAAGCAGCATAAAATAGCAGTGGTGGGTTCCGGACCGTCGGGGCTTACATGCGCGTGCGAATTGGCAAATTTAGGATATAAAGTAACCATTTTTGAAGCTTTGCATTCTCCGGGCGGGGTTTTATCTTATGGAATTCCCGAATTTCGTTTACCAAGAAGGGTTCTTAATTATGAAATCGAAAATTTAAAAAACAAAAATGTTGAAATTTGTAAAGATATAATTGTAGGAAAATCATTGTCGTTAGGTGACCTTTTTTCACAGGGATATAAGGCGATTTATATTTCTTCCGGGGCGGGACTTCCGAACTTTATGAATATACCGGGTGAGTCTATGTCCGGTATTTACTCAGCTAATGAATTTTTAACAAGAATAAATTTAATGAAAGCCTATAAAGAAGAATATGATACCCCTATCGTTAAGCCAAGACACACTCTTATAATAGGTGGCGGAAATGTTGCGATGGATGCCGCCAGATGTGCTAAAAGAATAGGCTCCGAAACAGTTACTGTAGTATATAGACGTACCGAGGATGAAATGCCGGCACGAAAAGATGAGGTAAAACACGCAAAAGAAGAGGGAATAAAATTTTTGTTTTTAAGCAATCCGGTTGGATATTTTGGGTCAAACGGTAAAGTTGAGGGTGCGGAGTATTTAAAAATGAAGCTGAGCGAACCTGATGCTTCGGGTAGGAAATCTGTAGTCCCGCTTTCTGATGAAAAATTCAAAATAAAAGCCGATACCGTAATTGTTGCTGTCGGAAACACCCCAAATCCCATTATTAAAGATTCCGATTCCGGCATAGAGTTTGATGAAAGAGGAAGAATAATTATTGACCCCGAAACCATGAGAACGTCTCGTGAAAATGTATACGCAGGCGGTGATATAGTTACAGGTGCAGCAACGGTTATCCTTGCCATGGGAGCCGGTAAAAAAGCGGCATATCAAATAGATAAGGACTTAAAAAGCAAGAAAACCGTAAACAAATAATTTTCAGGGGGAAAAAACATAGAATTCACAATTAAAAATTGTAAACTGAAGTTGAATTTTTGTTTTTTGGCTTTAATCACTTTTATGCTTGTTGCAGATAAATCCGGGCTGTCATTTTACGCAGTGATATTTTCCGTTTTTCATGAATGCGGGCATTTATTTGCAATGAAAAAGTTAGGGTGTCCCATAAAATCTATAAATTTCGGATGTGTAAATACGGATATATTTGTAAGTGAATTTAACAAATTAAGCGATTTAAAATTGATAGTTATTTTGCTAAGCGGTTCTTTTGTTAATATTTTTATTTATTTTATTTTTAGATTTTTATTTTTCGGAAATGCTCTTGCTAAGATAATAGCTTATCAAAACTTATTTATCGGTATTATAAATTTGTTGCCGATTTTAAACCTTGACGGCGGACAAATATTTTTAATTATATTAAATCAAAAATATGATTTTAGCAAAGCTCAAAAAATATATAATATCATTTCGTTGATTTTGATTTTTCCCGTTTTTATTTTAAGTTTTTTTATTTTGCTAAATTCAAATTATAATTTTTCTTTGCTGTTGATATCTTGTTATTTTATATCATATATTCTTTTTAAGGAAGATATATTTTAATATTTTATATTATTAAAGGAGTAATTAATAATGATTTTTAAAGAAATAAACATGAGAGAAGAAATTAAATTCAATCCTTTTTCAAAAATAGGAAACGATTGGATGCTTATTACTGCCGGAGATAAAGAAAAATGCAACACAATGACCGCAAGTTGGGGAGCTATGGGGGTGCTTTGGAACAAAAATATAGCTGTGGCTTTTGTGCGCCCTCAAAGATATACTTTTGAGTTTATTGAGAAAAATGATTATTATTCGCTGTGTTTTTTCCCTTTTGAACATAAAGACAAACTTGTGTTTTGCGGAAAAAACTCAGGAAGAGATGTAGATAAAATTCAAAAAACGGGGCTTAAAATTTTATATGATCAAAAGGCGCCATATTTTGAACAAGCGAATATGGTTTTTATTTGTAAAAAAATTTATAACCGGTTTATAGACCCCGAATGTTTTGTTGACTCTGATCTTGAAAATAATTATGAGCTTAAAGATTATCATAAAATGTATATTGGCGAAATCGAGAAATGTTTGATAAAAGAAGATAACTAAAAAGGATGTTGACAAAAAATGAACAAGAAAAAAACCGTTGTGATAACCGGTTCATCCCGCGGAATAGGAGCTTCTATAGCGGAAAGCTTTGCTTTGCGAGGTTATAATGTTGTTATAAATTATAATAATTCAGAAAAACAGGCTTTGGATTTGCTGGGTAAAATAAGGTCGAACGGAGGAACTTCCATTGCGCTTAAAGCTGATATTTCCAAATTTGAAGAAGCGGAATATCTGATAAACAAAGCGTTGGAAGAATTTGGAAATATTGATGTTTTGATAAATAATGCAGGAATTTCTCAACAAAAGTTATTTACCGATATAACTGAATCGGATTGGAAAAATATGTTTGATGTTAACATTCACGGAATGTTTAATTGTACTAAGCCGGTAGTTAAGCATATGCTTAAAAATCATAGGGGAAAAATTATAAATGTATCTTCCGTTTGGGGAGTGACCGGAGGAGCATGTGAGGTGCATTATTCGGCTTCTAAGGCGGCGGTAATAGGTTTTACAAAAGCTCTTGCAAAAGAGTTGGGACCTTCATCCATTCAAGTTAATTGCATTAATCCGGGAGTGATAGACACTGAAATGAACTCCAATTTAACACCGGAAGATATAAAAAATATTTTGGAAAAAACACCTTGTACAAAAATCGGTACTCCGCAAGACGTTGCAAATTTGGCTTTATTTTTGGCCGGCTCGGAGTCGGATTTTATTACGGGTGAAATAATAAATATAAATGGTGGATTTTTTATATAAATAAGAA
>CALDOU010000021.1 GCA_937912175.1 uncultured Clostridia bacterium | reverse complement strand
GAATTTAATAAAATTTTTGCTAAATCATTGCCCGGATTAAGCCATCCACATCCCAAATTATAAGAAAAACTCACTAATGCGTCAAACTGTTGCTGGTTGAATTTAATACGATTTTCCAAAAGAAATTTATTAACGTTTTTAGTATATACACCTTGATTTAATATGTTAAGAAATAAATTTATGCCTTCAATTTTACTAAGATTATTATAAAAGACCTCATAAGGATAAATTCTTTTTCCGTATCCGATAGTGGCGATTCCCACGGGATCTTTATATACATTTGGGCGAAAACCCTCATACAAAGCTATAAAATCAGCGCCTTCGGCACTTATTCTTTTTTCCGTTAAAGAAGGGCTGCTTTTGCTGTATTTATCTGAAATAAAAATTTCAGTGGCTCCTTCGTTACATGTTTTCCATGTACCCCTAACTTTAGCATATGCAGTTATTTTGTATTTCCCGTGAGAACATAATTTAATACTGTTTTCCCATAAAAAATAATTGTCTTTTATAGATTTATTCTTACACTCAAAACATTTATTATATCCGTTTCCTACTACTTCAAACTTGACCATATCAACATCTTTATAAGTAAGCACTTTTGCTTTGAATTCTTCATTTATTCCCGCTATTCCGCAAGAAACAAACGCAATACGGATAGGGTCTCTTTCAGTTACTTCTACCACGCATTTTGAAACACTTTTATTATTTTTATCAACTGCCGTAATTGTGGCGCATCCCTTTGATTTTCCGTGAACCACCCCTAAAGAATTTACCGTTGCAACAGCTGTATTTTCGGATGACCAACTATATTTTTGATCCGGATTTTGAGCAACCGGAGATAAAAATATGTCTTTGTCTTGCGGGATACGATATCTTTCTTGTGAAAAAAAGCCGGAAGCGTATGTAATATGCCCTTTCGCATTAAAAAAAGATAAAATTAATGCTGTGAGAATTAAAAAAATTGGTTTGCTTGATAATTTAAATATTATTTTCATTTTATTTTCACTTTCCGTTCTATTTATAAATCCAAGTTTTTTTCCAAATATGCCAGCTTAACGCACAAACAAAATAAAGTGATCGCCAATTGTAAATCACTTTCGGTGGGATATGTCGGGGCCAAACGAATATTAGTATCTTTATCATCCTTGCCATATGGAAAAGTAGCTCCTGCAGCGGTTAAAATTACTCCTGCGTTTTTACAAAGTTCCACTGTACGTTTTGCACAACCATCTACTGTATCAACACTAATAAAATACCCGCCTTTTGGACAATTCCATCTTAATATTGGATTAAATTTAAATTCTTCTTCCAGTTTTTTCAAAATCATATTGAATTTAGGCTTTAAAATTTCACGATGTTTTTTCATATGATTTAATAAATAAGATTTGTCTTTTAAAAATTTAAGATGTCTTAATTGATTTACCTTATCAAATCCCACAGTTTTTACAGAATACATCTTCTTGAAATCAATTAAATTTTTTCCCATACATGCCATAAATGCTATGCCGTCGCCCGGAAAAGTTATCTTTGAAGTTGATAAAAACATTATGGGTAAATTTTCATTTTTTTGTTTTTTACATTCATCAAAAATATTAAGCAAAGGTATTGCATTCTCTGTTAAATCATGGACAAAATAAGCGTTATCCCAAAATATTTTAAAATCTTTTGCCAGTGGTTTTAAAGCAGCAAATCTTTTTACCGTTTCATCGGAATAGGTAATACCCTGTGGGTTGGAATATTTCGGCACACACCATATTCCTTTAACCTGTGGATCTTCTTTTACGATTGACTCTATGTAATCCATATCAGGACCCGATTCGGTCATTGGTACCGTAATCAGCTCCATCCCGAAATATTCACATATTGCAAAATGCCTGTCATATCCGGGCGCCGGACACAAAAACTTTATTTTTCCTTGTTTGCACCAAGGTTTACAACCATCATAACCATGAAGCATAAAAAACGATATTGCATCAAACATCATACTAAGGCTTGAATTACCGCCGATAATAAAATTATTTTCATCTATTCCCGTTACTTCAGATATAAATTTTTTCATTTCCGGCAATCCGTCACAGTTTCCGTAATTTCTTACATCTATTCCGGAATCTGTTGTAAATTTTGAATTGCTGTTTAAAACATCAAGCATTTTTACCGATAAATCTAACTGTTCGGCTCCCGGTTTACCGCGAGACATATTTAAATTTAATTTTTTTGTTTTAAATTGTTCATATTCTTTAAGTAAATTTTGATATTCGCCTAAAAGTTCGTCCTTATTTAATTTCAAAAAATTTTTCACAAAAATATATCCACCTTTAATATAATAGTTTAAAATGTTATTTTTAAATTAATTCACCCCAAAAAATATAATTTAAGAGGTTTTTGAGTTATGATAAAAAACAGAAAATTCGGAATAATCGGTGGAGATTTAAGGCAATATTACTTAGCTCAAAGTCTAAAGGCAGACAACAACACGGTTCTGATAAACGGCTTTGACGAAAAGCTTATCAATCAAAACAATATTTCAATAAACTTAAAGAATTGTTCTTTGGAAAAGTTAACAGATACTTCTGAATTTATTGTTCTTCCCGTGCCTATAACAAGGGACCGAAAATATTTAAATTCCCCGTTTAAAAATGAAAAAATAAAATTAGATTCATATTTTTTTAATTTGCTTGAAAATAAAAAAGTATTTGGTGGTATTATATCATCTATTGAAAAGTCAGTCAAAAATCGTCAAATTTCTCTTTATGATTACTATCGAGAAGATTTTAAAATATTAAATGCCGTTCCCACGGCCGAAGGAGCCGTAAATACTGCCCTTAACAATATGGATAAAACACTTTGTGACAGCCAATGTCTTGTTATGGGATACGGAAGAATCGGAAAAGTTTTAGCCGATATTTTAGAAAAATCCGGTGCCGAAGTTACAGTTGCCGCAAGAAAAATTCAAGATTACGCTTGGATAACCGCAAAAAAATATAATTTTATAAATATATCCCATCTTAGTTCGGAACAAAATTTAAATCGTTATGATATTATTTTTAATACTATACCCTACATATTATTAAATGAACCAATATTAAAAAAATTATCTTCAAATACATTGATTATAGATTTAGCTTCCGAACCGGGAGGAGTGGATAAAAATTCAGCAAAAAATTTAGGATTAAATTCAATTCACGCTTTGGGAATACCCGGAAAGTTATTCCCCGATACCGCCGGAAAAATAGTTAAACAAACATTATATAAAATTATTGAGGAGGAAAATTTATGAGTAATCTTACAATAGGATATGTAATGTGCGGCTCTTTTTGTACGCTTTCAAAATCAATCGACCAGATGGAAATATTAAAAAACATGGAATATCAAATTTTACCTATAATGTCGTACAATGTATTTAATTTAGATACTAAATTCGGAAAAGCAGATGATTTTAAAAAAAGAGTAGAAAAAATATGTAACAAACAAATTATAAATACAATTACCGACGCTGAACCGATTGGACCTAAAAAAATGACAGATGTAATGATTATTGCCCCATGCACCGGTAATACATTGGCGAAATTATCTGCCGGTATAACAGATACTCCCGCGCTTATGGCAGCAAAATCTCATTTAAGAACAGGAAAGCCTCTTGTAATAGCTTTGGCCACAAATGATGCTTTAGGAGCTTCGGCACAAAATATCGGTAAAATTATGAATACCAAAAACATTTATATGGTTCCGATGAATCAAGATGCTCCAAAAGAAAAACCCATGTCACTCGTTGCAAATTTTGACCTTATACCCCAAACTATTGAGAACGCACTCCATAAAATTCAAATTCAACCTATATTTAAATAATTCATTATGATATAATATTTCGTAGATTATGGGAAATAGGAGTAACAAAAAATGCAACGGATAGATAAAAATAATTATTATTTGGATATTGCGGAAACAGTATTGAAACGCGGCTCTTGTGTAAGAAGAAATTTTGGAGCGGTTATTGTAAACAACGACCAGATAATTTCCTCCGGATACACCGGAGCGCCAAGAGGTCGCAAAAATTGTATGGATATTAACTGTTGCATAAGACAAAAATTCAGCATACCCAGAGGAGAAAGATACGAAATGTGTCGTTCGGTTCACGCAGAGGCCAACGCCATAATTCATGCTTCGCGTGAGAAAATGCTTAACGGCACATTATACCTTGTGGGAAAAGAGTACGATAATCAGAAATATGTTGAAAACACTTCACCCTGTTCCATGTGCAAAAGACTTATTATTAATTCCGGAATTGAAAAAGTAATAATAAGACAAAATAAAAATGATTTTAAAGTTATTCCCGTTACATACTGGATTGAAAACGATGAATCATTAGAAAATACTTTAGGATATTAAAATTAAATTATCCACTAAATTTATTATCAAAAAATTCAAATAAAAAATAATGGAAGATAAGAGCATGTATATCATAAATAGAAAAAAATATAAAATAGTGTGTAATATAATTATAAATATATGTGAAGGATATACGAAGGTTATATGAAGTAAAAATGGTAATTTGAAGAGGTGATGGAAAATGAAAATAAGATTAGAAGAAGAAAAAGATTATTTTGAAGTAGAAAATTTAACTAGAGAAGCATTTTGGAATGTATATAGACCCGGATGCTTTGAACATTTGGTAATACATAAATTAAGAGATGACGCTGCATTTGTTAAAGAATTAGACTATGTTATTGAAGAAGATTCTAAAATAGTTGCAAATATTGTATATGCAAAAGGCCGAATAACATTAGAAGATGGTAGTATAAAAGATACTTTAATATTCGGACCAGTAAGCGTATTACCTGAATATCAAAAGAAGGGATATGCAAAAAAGTTAATAAACTATACTTTAGAACTTGCAAGTAGAATGGTATATCCATCTGTATTAATTACAGGAAATCCAGATTATTATAAAAAATATGGATTTGAAAGTGCATCAAAATATGAAATATATTATGAAGGAATGCCAAAAGATGATGAATCGCCTTTCTTCATGATTAAAGTATTAGATGAAAAAAAATTGGTGAAAGGAGTTTATTCGGATCCAGAAGTATACAATATAGATGAAAATGAACTTGAAGAATTTGATAAACAATTTCCAGCAAAAGTAAAAGAAAAAAGAGAAGGACAATTAGTATAATAAATTACAATTTATCGATTAGCATAAATTTAGAGAAGACTTAATAACAAGTCTTTTTAAGCGGTATTATTTCTAGGTTAAGCGCACTTGAACTGAAAACGATGAATCATTAGAAAATACTTTAGGATATTAAATTAACTAAATTTATTATCAAAAAATTCAAATAAAAAAAGAAAGGAAGATAAGGGCCTGTTTAAATTTTCATATCCCGCTTGCCCGAGCAAAAGTGAATATAAATAAAGATTATAAAATAGGTTTACGTGCCATCAAAACATCGGTCGCGGTAGCAATTTGCGCACTTATATCCACTATGTTTTTCCATCATGAAGATGTTTTTTGTGCATGCATAGCATCGGTTATTTGTATGGAACAAACATGTGAACAAACAATCGAAACGGGTATAAACAGATTCATCGGAACTATGGCCGGAGGTATTATTGGATATTTAGGTCTTGAATGTGCTTGCGCTTTGCCGTATTATGAGTGGGTAAGAATAATATTTTTACCAATTTGTATTATATGTGTGGTGTATATTTGTAACCTTATAAACAAAAAACAAGCCGTCTCCATAGGATGCGTGGTAGTAATTGTAATTTTATCCAGATCCGGCGCCAATACAAACAGTACACTTACATATGTTATTCAAAGGGTTATCGATACTTTACTTGGCATACTCGTTGCAACGGTTATAAACAAATATATGTTTGCTAAAAAATTCAATCGCGATAATAACTTTACCAAAATTTAAAAATATAAAAACAGGAAATAATAAAGAGGTGAAGTGAAATGAAAAAACGTTACACAATTCCAATTATAGGTATTTCAACGCTTATGTTCCTTTCTGTTGCCCTATACGCATTAAAAATAGTAAAGGATAGTAATGGCCTTGATAATATAAGCGATAGTATTTCTTATTTAATAGCTGAATTTTCGGGTTCAAATAAAAATTCAAATGAACAAGAAGCAGGAGAGCAAGGAGAAATGTATAATTTTTTATCCCAAAACAACGCTCCAAAAAACAGCGTTATTTCTCGTTCAGTTGAAACAAAAACAGGATACGAGGGTCTCTCTACCGAATATGAGCAAAAATGTTATAACCTTATAAAATCAAATTGTAACCAAATTTCGGACAACGAGTATAAACCGGGACTATACTTGATTTCTCCCATAACCATAAGCGGATGTAAATTAAGCTCCACTCAAATAAAAAAAATATTATATGCCATTCAAAACGATAATCCGGATATATTTTGGATTTCCGGCACATTTAGCTATCAATATACCGGAAATAAAACAACTTTAAAATTAAATTCCATTCTAAAAAAAGATGAACAAAAAGCTGCAACGAAAAAATTGGAGCAAAAGGTTTCGGAAATATTATCAAAAATTTCTTCGAGTTCTTCGGAATATGAAATTGAACTTTTTATTCATGACTATATTATAAAAAATTGTAAATATACAGAATCTTCAAAAATATCCTCAAACAATCCCAAAATATTTACTTCTTACGGTTGTTTAATTGACGGTTCAGCCGTATGTGAAGGTTTTTCAAAAGCAACTCAACTTTTGCTTAATCATTCGGGAATAAAATGCACAACCATAACCGGCGCCAAGAAAGATGAATCTCACATGTGGAATATAGTGAAAATAAACGGAAATTGGTATCACCTTGATGTAACGTGGGACGCTACCGGTGCATTACAACAATATAACTATTTCAATGTCTCCGATAACTTAATAAAAAAAGATCATATTATAAATGAAGAACTTTCAAGGACAATTAAATTTGAAGAAGACAAAAGATATAATTTTAAACTTCCTGTTTGTAATTCCATGTTCGAAAATTTTTATGAAAAAAATGCAGTAAAAATAAATTTCTTTGATTCCAATTCAACCGATTCGGTTGTAAACGCTCTTGTAAAAAACGCCTCTAAAAAAGGAAAATATTTTTATCTTAAAATAACCGACAATTCCAACTATGAAAATATTAAAAAACAACTTTTTGCTCAACAACCCTATAAATTTTTCGAATATATAAATTCAGCCAATAAAAAGCTTGCAAAAAACAAAATCAGTTCCAAACAAATTCAATATTCCGAATGTGCACCTCAAAAAGTGCTAACAATAGAACTTTCTTATAAATAAAAAAACAAATATTTCAAAATTAAGGATTTTTAAATGATAGATACAGAAAAAATAAAGACGCTTACCTATGAACTTATAAAAGCTTTGGGTGAAAATCCAAATCGGGACGGTCTTAAAGAAACTCCTTTACGAATATCAAAAATGTATAAAGAAATTTGTGCCGGATTAGAAAATAAAACCGACGATTTAATAAAATTATTTAAAGAAGAAAAAATAAAAAAATCCGGACAATCGGAAATTATAGAAATTAATGATATACCGATATATTCTTTGTGCGAGCATCATTTTTTGCCATTTTTCGGAACCGCAAATATAAAATATGTTCCAAAAAATGGTATTATAATGGGTCTTTCTAAATTTGCAAGAGTAGTCGACTATTTTTCAAAAAAACCACAAACTCAAGAACGTTTAACTTTTGAAATCGCAGAATTTTTGTATAAAAATCTTGACGCAAAAGGCGTGGAAGTATCATTGGAATGCCAACACATGTGTATGATAATGAGAGGTATAAAAGCACATGGTTCCAAAACAAAAACAACTTTTAAATGCGGTGATTTAAATAACTGATAACTATTAAAGGTGGATTTCATATTGAATTTTTTCGAATTTAAAAATCAGAAGTTAAATTTATCTTTAAAAACATATGTAATGGGGATCTTAAATATTACACCGGATTCATTTTCCGACGGCGGAAAATATGTTTCCAAAGAACAAATTATTCAACGTGCAAAACAAATCGAATCCGAGGGAGCGGATATTCTTGATATCGGGGCTCAATCCACAAGACCGGGGTTTAAACCTGTTCCTCCAAAAATTGAATGGAAAAGATTAGAACCCGTCTTAAAAGACATAAGAAAAAACATAAATATTCCAATTTCAATCGATACGTTTTATCCTCAAGTTGCCGAAAATTGCCTTAGATATGGTATAGATATAATTAATGATATTTCGGGATGTTCAGATGTTCGCATGTTTGGCTTGGCAAAAAAATTCGGGTGCGGAATAATAATTAATCATAACTACAATAATTTAAACATTAAACCATTTTTTGAAAAAAAACTTATGCAAGCTCAAAAGTTTGAAATACCTTTCTCTCGCGTTTGTTTTGACCCCGGAATAGGTTTTAATAAAAACCAATCTCAAGACAGGTTTATACTTAATAACATAAATAAAATTAAAATTGAGGGCAATGCCATATTGATCGGACTTTCAAGAAAACGCGTTGTAGGAATAGGGTGCAATAATCCCCCACCTTACGATCGTTTGGCGGGAACAATAGCCGCAAATACTCTTGCAATAATAAATGGTGCAAATATAATAAGAGTTCACGATGTTAAAGAAGCCGTGCAAGCTTCTTCGGTAACAGACTATTTAATCAAACAAAAATAAAAAATATCAAAGGAATAACAATGAACAGCATCATAATTCAAAATTTGAAAATATTCGCTTATCATGGCGTACATTCGGAAGAAAAAAAGCACGGTCAAAATTTTTATATTGATTCCGTTCTTTATATTTCGCCAAAAATAAAGCATACAACAGATAAAATAAATAACACTATAAGTTATTCCGAAGCGATTTCGGAAATCAAAAAAATAATGACGGAAAAATCCTTCGACCTGATTGAAACCGTAGCTGAAAAAATTTCGCTTAAACTTTTTAAAAAATATTCATTGTTGGAGAAGCTGGAGCTAACCATAAAAAAGCCGGAAGCTCCAATAATGGAACAATTTGACTATGTAGCCATCAAAATAATTCGTACAAGGAGTGATTATAACGATGCCTGAGGCTTTTTTATCGTTAGGAAGCAACCTTGGAAACCGTTTTCAAAATATACAATCAGCCATAACATCAATAAAAAATTTATCAAAAACAAAAGTCATTAAAGTTTCAAACTATTACGAAACAGAGCCGTTTGGAGTCCCGGACAAACAAAACAAATACATAAATTGTTGTGTCAAAATAGATACCTTACTCAGCCCTCAGGAATTATTAAAAAAATGTATGCAAATTGAACTTTCTTTAGGACGAACAAGAGAATATCGCTTTTGTCCCAGAACAATAGATATTGATATTTTAATTTATGAAAATAAGATTATAGACGAACCCAACTTAACTCTCCCCCACCCTCGCATGTTAGAACGGGCGTTTGTTCTTAAACCTCTTTTAGAAATATACAAAGACCAAAATTTAAATATTTATTTAAACAAATGTGATTTATCCACAATAAAACTTATAAATTATTTTTAAAAAGCTTGATTTAATATTTTGAATATTGTACAATCTTTCTATAATGTTTTGGAAGGGTTGTGTATTATTATGCCA
>CALDOU010000020.1 GCA_937912175.1 uncultured Clostridia bacterium | reverse complement strand
GTTGTAACAAAATCAGATAGTGGACTTACATCATATGTTTACTATGAAAAAGACGGAAAAATATATGAAGGCATTCCCACATTTGAAAACAAGACAGCTGAAAAATCTAACCAAAACGCTGACGGGATTTTTGCGATAGGAACAGGAAATAACATGAACCTTTTAATATTAGCGGCATGTGTATTTATAATATCAGCCGGAGCAGTGCTGGCATATATTTATAAGTCAAGAAAAAAAGTTTAAATTAAAAATTAAATAATTTATTATTTGCAAAATGCTTCCTAAAAATAGGAAGCATTTTTTGTGGCGCGCTTTATGTTAATATATGTTATTAATGATATAAAATATAATAAATTTGTCGTTATATAAAAAACGTTGAAAAGAGTAAGCATAAACTTTACTATCGGAGAAAAATTAAGTGATTAATTTAAAAAGGTTATATAAAATATATAGGGGATAAATATGAGTCTTTTTAAAAATATTTTACTTCACGGTAGATTGGATGAAAAATCAACAAAATGCTGAATAATATGGTAAAAGATAAAGCTTATTTGAAAATCATATAAATTAATAAAGGTTATCGGTGTTTAACAGTAAGAATTAAAAACGATAAAGGAGGGGCTTTTATTGCCCCTCCTTTTAAAAATATTATAAAATGTTCATTATGCAAAATGTTCTATAAGGTAATCATAAGTTGTTTTGGGAAGAAATTTTTTCATTTCGTCATATTTTTTTTCTTTAAGATATTTACGAACTTTTGAAGCACTTATGACTTGTCCGTCGGATAATGTTTTTCTGGGGATTTCACAGAATGTAATTCCGTATTTCGGTAATTTGTTTTTCATAAAGTTGTTATGTTGTCGGGTTATTAAATCAAGTGGTTCTTCTCCCGCAAATCTTATTGTTGCTCCTAATGCGGGGGCAATATATTTACCATAAAGGTCAATATCTTTTGTGGGATTTAAAAGTACTTTGTCCTGTAAATTATCTTTATCAAAGTAGTCCGGGAATGTAAACTTGGAACACATCCATTTTCCTGTTTTTAAAACGGTTACGTTCGGCAAATCCGCTACTCCTCTTTTAACCATTTCATATCTGTCTTTAAAAGAAAATTCAGAAGCATCTTCTTCCACTACAAATAAATAAAGATGATCCACTCTCTTTAACGATTCTTCTATTAGGTATCTGTGACCGAGAGTAAAAGGATTACAGTTTACATTTAAAGAACCTATTTTATAATTTTTATTTCGTTTATCTTTTGATAAAATTTTCAGATTATCTAAAAATTTTAAAAATTCAGGATTTTCTTTTATAAAGGTATCTGAACTTTCGGATTGAGTATCTGAATGAAAGTTTATTATTTTATCTTCATGTTTTTCTTTAATGTTTTTATCTATTTGACTTTTAATGGTTTTATACATAAAATCAGCAATGGCTCTATTACCGTTATGATTTATATGGCTTGCACAATTTACCATCCATAATCCCCAATTGTGTGGCCTATTGAAAATAGGAGAAATTTCTTGATAGAAGCATTTATTTTTATGTATTACTTTTTGTAAAGTATTATTGAAGTGTCGTTCTTCTATTACAATATCCCCGGGTTTAAATTCGGTGTCTAAAATATATTCAAAATCGTTGATTGGGTTTGACACTACTCCGTTATTTTCAACCAAAAACGCACTTTTATCGTTTATGTTGATTTTTTGCTGAATAAAATTAGGTATGGTGTATTCATCGGAAACATATCTACCGTTTACAGTACAAGGACCATACATATGTATAATATTTTTATAATTATTTGGGTTGCTTAAAGTCACTCTTCTGCCATTTACAATATTAAAATATTTACCTCTGCAATCCGCAAGCCCTAAATGATTTTTAATTTTTATGATATTTAATCCTTTTGAATAATAATTATCTAAAATATAATTCTTGCACCTGTCATTATTCCCGTAGATTTTATTTAAAAAGCCCATATTATTTGGTAGGTTTTTATCTGAAGGGGCGATTTCTAATAACTTTTTTTCTTCATCACTCATATTTTTTAGCTGACTTCTTTGGGGAGCGTTAAAGAAATATATTGGTATATTGTTTTTATTAAGATAATCTATTGTTGTTTGATATAAAGCTTCAGGGTAAATGGATTCCATATTTTCTACGGAAATATTTTTAAAAACAAGTGAACAGAATGTGGCATTGTACTTGTTGTTAAGGATCATGTCATATTGATTTATATTTTTTATATCGCTGAAAGAGTTTACAAATTGAAAGCTGAATTTATCTTGAGTTTTAAAAATTTCTTCACAACTTTTTTGAAAGTTTTTGTCGCCTATAATCAACATTTTTTTAATATTTAATTTAATGTAATGGTCTAAAAGGTAGTCTTTAACCCACTTTATTCGTTGATCATAATTCAGCTTGTTATTTTTTAAGAAATTTTTTTCGATATCTACTTTTTTAAGCTTAAATTTTTGAGCTTTTGTGCCGTTCGAAGGGTAAATTTGAATATTAGTGCCGTTGTCTGTTTTTGCTTCTTCAACATCCAGATTTAAATCTCCCAATTTTGAACGTATATAATAAAAATCGTTATCGGCAGGTATAAATTTCCATTTTTGAGCATCGGTTTTATTTGATTCATATTGCCATACATTTGTTTTAGGTGCTGTTTCGCTGTTTTGAACATCTAAAACCTTTTTTGATGACGCGGAAATAATTTCATAATAATCGTTATCACTTTTGGATATATAAAAAATCTGTGCCATAGTGCCGTTATTTTGATAAATTTGAATATTTGCCGTATTTTCACATGAAGCGTTTTTCACGTCTATTAACTTATTTTCATCTAAAGCGCAAACAATATTATAAAATCCTTCTTTTATTTCTTCGGCATATGCCGACCGAAGAGAACAACTTATAATGCAAATAAAGATACCTAAAAACAGTCTTTTTATCATATGGTTTGGTTTTTTCATATTTAAATAATTCAACTCCTATAAAATTTTAATGTAAAGAACTTGCCGTCATATAGTTATATCCTGTATTTCTAAAGCCCAATAATCTATATCCTTTGGCAACTTTCTCGCTGGA
>CALDOU010000019.1 GCA_937912175.1 uncultured Clostridia bacterium | reverse complement strand
TGTCTTAATACCGACTTGGTATGCGACGCCATAAATGACGCCATGAAACAAATATTTTTACAATTGGTTTACGGGCGTTCTCAAACAGCTTTTTCCAAAAACGGTCTTCCAATAGGCGCGGGATTGGAAGACTTAGGTAAAGGCAAGTGCTCACAAGTCGGAACAATTTTTTCCACAAAAGATAAAGGGGTCCGATATTTACAAACTGTGGAAGGATATATTTTAAAATTAGCCTTGGATAAGAACGACGAAGTTATAGGATATCAATTTGTAAACCCCGGAATAATGATTGAAAAAATAAAAAAAGGTATATCCTCAGATGAAGCTTTTAAATCAAGTATAGGCACATACGGACGATTCGAAGAAGCAGAAAAATACATAGACCCCAGAAACAACTAAATATTCATCTTTATAAAAAATATTATTCCGCAAACATACAGAAAGGAAAAAATAAAAAATGAGTGAAACTATAAACTTTGAGGGTAAAGCCGGAAGAATAGAAAACATAAATTTATGCCTTGAAAAAAATTCGATTTCAAGTTTAGAAGAAGCTAAAAATATATGTACTCAAAATAATATTTTCCCCGAAAAAACAATAAAATCAATCCAACCTATAGCTTTTGAAAATGCTGTATGGGCATATACTTTGGGGTGTGCCGTAGCTATAAAAAACAATTCCAAATCCGCACCGGAAGCCGCAAAATATATCGGAGAAGGGTTACAGGCTTTTTGTATTCCGGGTTCGGTAGCCGACAGCCGTAAAGTAGGAATAGGACACGGAAATTTGGCTTCAAAACTTTTAAAAGAAGAAACAAAATGTTTTGCTTTTATCGCCGGACACGAATCTTTTGCAGCTGCGGAAGGTGCAATCGGAATAGTAAAATCCGCCAATAAAGCTCGAAAAAAACCTTTACGCGTAATTCTAAATGGATTAGGAAAAGATGCCGCATATATAATATCGCGAATAAATGGTTTTACATATGTTAAAACTGAATTTGATTTGGAAAGCCATAAATTAAATATAATATCGGAAACCCCTTTTTCAAACAGCGAAAGAGCCCTTATTAAATGCTACGGGGCGAATGAAGCCATCGAGGGAATGGAAATACTAAAACACGAAAAAGTAGATATTTCCATAACAGGAAACTCAACCAATCCAACCAGATTTCAACATATAGTCGCCGGTACATATAAAAAATGGGCATATGAAAACAATAAAGAGTATTTTTCAGTTGCATCCGGTGGCGGAACGGGAAGAACCTTACACCCCGATAACATATCGGCGGGTCCGGCTTCTTACGGTCTTACAGATTCTATGGGACGCATGCACGGTGATGCTCAGTTTGCGGGCTCATCATCCGTACCCGCACATGTGGATATGATGGGATTTATAGGAATGGGCAACAATCCGATGGTAGGTGCCACTGTCGCATGCGCAGTAGAGGTATATTGTTCTTTAAAATAAATAATCCTTGACTAAAAATAGTTTCGGTTTATAAATTTTACCATTACTTTGTAATTACAATTATCTTATTTATATTTAGTTACAAATTAACAAAATAAATTGAAATTATATATTTATATTTTTAATTGTTAACTCAAAGATCAATTGATATAATACAATTATAAAGGAAAAAATATCAATATTCATAATTTGGCAGGTGATAACTTGAGCCTCAAAAATCCTAAAAATGATGACCGCAACTTTGTCTTAAATGAGATAGTTAAAAGAAAAATTTTAGATATGTATAAAATATCCGGAAACTCAAGTTCCCAAAAAAGAGAAACCGAAAAACCGGAACAACCAAAAGAGGACAAGAAATAAGTTAAATATTAATTTTTTAACTGTACGTTATATTTAAATCGGTTATCAAAAATTAAAATAAATAATATTAATAATAATTCAAATACTAAAGTAGAAAGTAATTTTTACTTTTAGTATTTTTTTATTTTAAAATAAAATCAAAAATTATATAAACCAAGAAAGGAAGATAAAAAAATGGGAAAAAGAATTGGTAAAAACACCATTTTATTTGAAAGCGAACCAACCATTAAAAGTTTTGCCTCAATATGCGGAAAAAAAGAATCCGAAGGACCGCTCGGAAACCAATTTGATAAAATATTTCAAGATACTACTTTGGATGAATCCACATGGGAAAAATCCGAAAGCCGACTTCAAACCGAAGCGGTAAATTTGGCTTTGGAAAAATCAAAATTAAAATCACAGGATATCAATTATATTTTTGCGGGAGACTTACTTAATCAATGCATGTCATCTTCTTTCGGACTAAGGTCTTTGGGGATACCTTTTTTAGGACAGTTCGGCGCCTGCTCCACAATGGCGCAAACATTATTTTTGTCCGCAAATACCATAGAATCCGGAATTGCAGATTATTCCGTAGCGGTAACGTCATCACATTACTGCTCTTCCGAAAGACAATTTAGATTTCCTTTAAATTATGGAGGTCAAAGAACCCCGACAGCTCAGTGGACAGTAACAGGAGCAGGAGCAGTCATTGTGGGTAAAAACTCAGAAGGACCCAAAATTAAAAAGGCTACTATTGGAAAAATAGTAGACCTGGGAATCAAAGATGTTAACAATATGGGCGCCGCAATGGCTCCTGCAGCAGCCAAAACAATGCTTTCTTATTTTCATGACACTAAAACTCACCCAAGCGAATACGATATGATATTTACAGGAGACCTTGGTGAAGTGGGTTCCGACCTTTTAAAACAACTAATGTTAAAGGAAAATATACGCCTTGGGGACAATTATAATGACTGCGGATTAATGATATATCATAAAGAAGCGCAGGATGTCCACGCAGGGGGTTCGGGGTGCGGATGTTCAGCCTCGGTACTTTGCTCTCTTATATTAAGAAAATTAAAAACAAAACAATGGAAAAACGTATTATTCATGGCAACCGGAGCTTTAATGTCCCCTACCTCATCTCAACAAGGCGAAACTATCCCCGGTGTTGCACACTTGTTAAACATAATAAATTAACTGATATATCAATTTATGACTTTATTATTTCCTCATATATCTCTTTGATTTTAAATTCAGGTTCATATTCTAAATTTAAGTTTTGTAAAAAGTGTTTTACGGGGTTATAAAAATTATCAGTTAAAAAATCACTTACGTCACTTACCAGCTCCAATATTTTAAACCCCAAACGATATTTATTTTCCCCAATTACAATATCATACTCCGCAGAAGACAATACAGAGTTCATTTCAACTTCGCTTTCGGCCGCAGGCAAACACATAGGCGGAAACATTACACACCACCAATTATGCCCCTTGGCTTCGCCTAAGGTAATTCGTAAAGCTTCGTAATTTCCTGCAGGAAGAGTTATATTTCCATATTCACGAGTATTAAACTTCATATTTACAATCTCGGCTTTTACATCATAATTATATCCATTGGCAATTACTTCACTTTGAACAATCTCTTTTATTAAATTTATATTTTCATATGTTATATCTTTTGCTTCCAATAAATCCGTTGCACCGGAAAGTTCCGAACCAAAATCTTTTAAAATCCGATCCCTTATTTTTAATTTTAAATTTTGATCTTCTTTTGAATCGGAATTAGCAATAATATGTAACCTTAAAATTTTATTGCTTATATTTTGACATTTACCGGAAAAATTCATAAAAGAAAAAAGCACAGAAAACACAAAACCGCAAACCAACGCTTTAATTTTAGTATTCAACATAAAAATAGCCTCCGTTAATCATTCCGTTTTTTCTAACGTAATGAATTATAGGCTATTTTTTTAATGCTATTCACTTAAAATTTATATTTTTAAAATGAACCCGAAGCTCCTCCGCCGCCGCAGCTTCCTCCGCCGCCACTAAAACCTCCGAAACTGCTTCCGCCGCCAAAGTCACCACCAAAACCTCCAAACCCACCATAATAATTGTCATGGTCATTGTAATGGTCACCCTTTTTTCGGCGGAAAATAAATAAAGAAACAATAATTATCAAAAATATTATAACTACAACAGCAATATCCATTACCAGGTTTGTATCATCTGCAATATATTCCGAATGTTCATCAACGGCGCTTGAAATTTCTTTCGGAATTTCCATATTATATTCGGAATAAACCTCTGCAAGTAAGGCGGAATATAAATTTTGAATTCCTTTATCCCATTCGTTATTTCTAAAACTGGGTACTGCATATTGGTCACGAAGTCTTCCCGCTTTAGAATCGTTGATTTTTCCTTCAAGCCCATAACCGATCTCAATTCTTACTTTTCTTTCGTTTGGAGCAAGTAAAATGAGTAACCCGTTATTTTTTTCCTTATTTCCTATTCCCCATTTACGAAACAAATTCAAACTATACTCTTCTATACTCGCTTCTTCCAAAGAGCTAACTGTTGCAACCACAATTTGAGCTGAAGTCTTTTCTTCAAGAATTTTACTTTGATTAAAAATATAATTTTTTGTTTCTTCGTTCAAAATATTGGCAAAGTCATTAATGTAAAACAAATTGGTATGTTCAGGTAAATTTAAGGCTTTAAAATTAAACAATGCACCCCAAAAAACAAAAAATATACTTAATAAACTTACTTTTAAAAAATATTTTTTTAGTTTACATACCATACACTTATAAACCCACCTTAGAGTACTATTTATTATTCAAAACTTACTTTGGGGACTTCTTTGGTACCTTCTTGAGCCTCAAAATAATCGGCTTCGGAAAAACCAAATATACCGGCTAAAATATTTCCCGGAAACATTTTAATTTTTTGATTATATTCTTTGACGGAAGAATTATAGTCTTTTCTTGCAACGGTAATTCTGTTTTCCGTTCCTGAAAGTTCATCGGATAATGCGGTAAATTGAGCGTCAGCTTTTAAGTTCGGATATTGTTCCACAACCACCAAAAGTCTGCTTAAAGCTCCCGAAAGTTCGGAATCGGCTGTTGCTTTTTCGCTCATTGACTTAGCTCCTGCAAGCTTTGCCCTTGAATCTGCAATTTCTTTTAAAACATTATTTTCATGAGTAGTGTATCCTTTAACGGTACTTACCAAATTAGGTATAAGGTCACTCCTGCGTTGAAGTTGAGCATCAATATTAGATGATTGGTTACCCACATTTTCTTTAAGTGCCACCAATCCATTGTAACTGCTTATTGTCCAAGCTCCCAAACCAATTAACAAAACGGAAAATATAATGCCAAAAATAGCTCCTCCGGATAGTTTTTTCATAAAACATTCCCCCTTCAGAGCTATTATACCACTATAAATTAATAAAATTCAATCTTCTTTACTAATCAACAGAACTTACTACAACATAAGCGGAATCGGATTTATTTTCAAATTTTACACTATAAGCTTTAACTTCATAAACCCCTTCTTTGGAAGGTGCGGTGTATAATCCGTTGTTATCGATAGTACCTGTATTCGGTTCGGCCATTCCCCAACGAACCTCTTGACTTATTGCACCGTCAATATGAGCTTCAAACCTGATTTGTTCTAACGGCTTAACTCGAGTGGTGTTAGGAGTAATTACAACTCGTACATTTTCATCAATTACCAAGTCTTCTTCTTCCTCTTTGATTTCAACCGGTTTAAATGCCCACCATCTTATATCCACAGCTTGAGCGTTTGTTCTTTCTTGCAATCTTACGCCAAGACGTACGGTACCTTTTATTGAATTTACTATTGCGCCGATTTGAACATTAGGCGCAGAAACCGAAATTTCTTCTTTGGTAAAAATATCTTTATCCCCAAAAACCAAAAGCCCTTTATCATCGGTCAAGTAATTTGCTTTATTGTCAATAGCCGTTACAACCGCTACATTACCTTCGCCTAAACCATGAACAAATTCATAAGAATAGTATGATTTTCCAACTTTTGGATTAAATCCAAGGTTAATTCTTTCAACACCGGTAACTATATTATCAATTTTGGGCTCAGGCAACTCCACTACTTGAGGAACTGTTTCCTCGGGTTTTGCTTTTTCGGTTTGAACAACCGAAGGAGCGGCTTTTGCATC
Organism: uncultured Clostridia bacterium; assembly: GCA_937912175.1. GTDB lineage: Bacteria > Bacillota > Clostridia > Oscillospirales > Acutalibacteraceae > UMGS1491. The sequence continues at coordinate 23,504 of CALDOU010000019.1, read as the reverse complement.
ATTATTGACTTCTTGGAGTAAACTTATGAGCTCATTACTGAAAAGATATTGACTGAACGGATGCTTTTCGAAGCTTTCTATAAAATATGTCAACTGGTTGGAAACTATATGGAATTTTGCAAGATAAATAAACTTATTATCAACATTTTCAATCATCTCGGTAAAGTTTTTAGAATAATAATCACTTATAATAATTTCTCTTAAAGGAGTTGTTTTTATTGAAACCGGAATTTCAATATCTTGCTCCAATTTTACTTTTTCTTTACCGATATTAAGCTTAAATAAATTTTTATCCAATTTTATACTTGTCATAGCGTCAGCAGAAGCATCGCAATAAATATAATAATCTTTACGCAATGTTTTATAGGTGGATATTTCTGTTTCCTGGTAATTTACCGAAACCGATTTTTCTCCATTAATATCTTTAAAGAATTCTCCATCTAATTCAAAGGAATAATTCACCGGTGCTTCTACATTTTCTTTTTCAAAAATAACGGTAGCTTTAAGACATTTTCCCGGATTTACGTATTTTCCCATTTCAACGCTTAATTTTATGCCGTCTTTATTATAAATTTCAGTACGTTGATTTACCAAATGTTCAAGCTTTAATTCTTCTTCTTTTGGCTTTTCGGAGGTTAAAAACAATTCATATCCTTCGCTTACACGATTATATTCTTCGCTAACTCCACTGTTTTTTCCTGAATTTGCTACTGAGAAGGTGGTTTCCTTAAGATCTTCTTTATACTTCAAACAAAGGTAAAGTATACCTTTATCCTTATTTTCTTCAAACCCTTTAATAACATTCAATCTTCTTACATAAGGTTCGGAAACAACAATTTCTCTGCCCAGATAATCAAGTGCCATACCGGGCTCCAAAGAAAAAGTTTTATTATCAACCAATAATACATCCAATCCGGAAACTATACCCACGCCACCCATCATTCTGTTTCCCAAACGACGTTTTGAATTCATATAAATTTGTTCACTTTCAAAATCTCTGACGGTCATCAATTTTCCGAAAAAATAATTGTTTCTTTCACAAGAATAATATTGTTTGTTATTCACGTTAGTCCCTCTTTTCATGATTTTTGATGTTTTTTTAATATAAAATTGATTTTAATTTTTATACTTCGGTAATTACAAGGTTATTAACATCATGTTGCTTGCTCAAGACCAAATCTTCATTCTTGGTAATAAAAGAATTTATACCCATATAGCAATGACTGTCCAAATAAATTTGATCATTAAGAACCACCAAATTACACGTTGAATCTACGGGTTTAACACTGTTTATTACCTTTAAAAGTTCCATATAACCTTCGGAATCTTTAATGTACGCCGAAGGAACCATAACGGTAAAAACATATCCATTATTGCCAAAAAGCCTTTCAACCACCTCTTTTTGTTTATCATAATACATATTTTCTTTCACGTCAAATTGTTCCACAATAACCGGCTCTATTCCTATATATTCCTGAACAATTTTTGCAACCGCTCTTTTGGTACCTTTCATTTTATAGATCTTAACAGCCTCTTTAATCAATTTGCGCAGTTTTATTTCTCCCCACAATGAAGCATCTTCTATTGAAAGCCAATCCGCAATCCAATTCAAAAAATCTTTTGTGGTATAATCCACATCATACTTAAGCGGAGTAATATCTATTTTATCTTCAAGGTCAACATATATTGATTGAAATATACCTACAAACCTCTCTAAAAAACCGGTATGCTGTTCATCCTCCCGATAAATTTCAGGCAAATAATCCACAAACGAAACCTTAGGAAATTCAATTTTCATTTTACTTATTTTGGAAGGTTCTTTTTCATAATTTATAATCTCCAAACAAACCCATAAATAACGCCCTTTTAAATCACAGAGCAATATGTCGCTGGAATTTTCATAAAGCTTGGCACCTATATTATCAAATAAATCAATTTTCCTGTTAACATCCACGCTTGTGTCAAAAATATATGAATTTAAATTGATTCGTGATTTCCCTTTGAAACCGGGCATAGAAGCAAAAACGTCAAAATCATCGCTTGCGTACAACCTTAATTTATAAATAGTCCCTGCGGGAATATCTATTTCCAACTGCAATCTATGCCAAACTGTTTCATGCTGTAAACTGTCAAATGCTCCGGAAATATATACCCCATTTTCTCCGACTCTGCTTTGAGAAACCAACATATCATTTTTAAAATCCAAATTTTTTATAACGCTGTTTGTTTTCCAATCGGTTTTTCTGTTTAATATAAAACATTTTGCACCAGAAGCCACTTTTCTCCCCCCTAATCCCTGTAAATATCCATATTTTTAATATAGTTAAAATTAATCTCTTGAATATAGTAAACCCCGTTCGGCGGAATTATAATGTCTTCGGAAGCATTTTTATAAGCATTACCTCCCAAAGGAGTTATTCGAAGCTTATCCAAGCGTAAAACATATTTAAGTCGATCAATCATTCCGAAAAGGTCTCCAAAATGAAGTGTTACTCCCAAATCTTTATTAATATTTTTTATAAACTGCTTTACTTCTTTTTCAATTAATCGATCATCTTCACGATAAAAAGAATCCACAACAATATCACCGCTGATAATTAATCCTATATATTCGGGACTGACTACCTTTACCTTAGTGTTAATAAGCCTGTATTTGTTAATTTGATTCATAATATTTTTCTCAAAACTTTTAGGCAAAGTCAAACCTACTTTTCTGTTCCAGCGCACCGCTATTGTAATGCAATTTTGTTTTGATATATCTTCCCCCGGCATGTAATCGGGCAAAATTTTAACATTACTAAACATAAGTCCGGGAGTGTTTTTCACAATTTCTTCATAATCTTGTATCGTAACGGCTCTGCCGGATTTACTAAACAAATTAGCTGCCCTGGCCTCTGCGTGTTCCAATGTTTCCATATTTTCTCCACCCACAGCTGGAGTTATTTGAGTAATTCTTACTTCTTGAAGGGTTTTGTTTTCCGAAACTACAGAAGAAATCATTCCTTCTTTAGTATTTGAATTTTCTCCCATAGTATATCGCAAGGCACATAACCTTATATTATTATTACCTATTCGGGGGGCCATCCCATGTTCATGATCTCCAAATATTAATGCATCTCTTACCCTGTCAATTACATAATGACGGTCATATTTTCCCGAAGAAAACAAGTCCTCAACACTTTTCCATTTGAAAAAAATTTCTTCATCATCAATTTTTTCACTTATCATAATTTCAAAATCTTTTTCTAAAATATTTCGAGTATCTAACTTTATATTTTGAGCCGACATTCCGGTCCCACTGCCTAAATTTATTTTATTTTTAAAATCCTGGCTACAAGAAATTACCATAAATGTTTCGTCGTTATATCCGACATCTTTTACCAAATTCCACGCTCCGCTCACATCAACGGTCAACTCACCTTTATTTATATCAGATTTAAACGTAGCTAAGTTTGTTTCAACCCATCCGCCATTTTTTTTATAATAAACGTAGCTTCTTCCGTAAATAGCAGTATTTGTAAAAATTTTAAATGTGTGATTGGGTTTAATATCCGATTTTTTGATCACCATATTTTCACATTTGGTTTCATTTTGGCAAACCCTAAAAACATTCGGAATTATATTATTAATTTGAGGCGGATAGTCATATTCATCATACGTCAATGTTGAGCGTATTTTATACTCACCGTTTAAAGATTCCATTTTACCTTTAATTTTCATTTTAATTATTCCCGAAAATAAAAAGTTATATGTGTTATCTTTTACTATTTGAATTTCATGCCACCCAAGTTTTCCACCTTCCGTACCGTAATATTCCCATTTAACTTCCGCCATACTTTCAAATACATCAGAATTTTTTATGGGATTTCTTTTCAAGTCATGGCTGACATAAATGGAAAAATACAAATTAATTATGGAATCCGAAGGCATACAATCATCAAAATTAATCGTAAAGCGCCTTATTGCATTTTTATCATTTTTTCGGTCAATATCTTTACCAAACAAAAAGAATTTGCGGCTTCCGTCAAATTTATAATACTCTTCTTCCGAGGGATATTCCGGATTTTCAAATTTAACACTAAGTATATTGGAAGTAACAAGAGTTTGTTGATACAAATTTTCAAAAACCATGTTTCCTGATTTCCACTGGGTACGCATAGGAAGTTTTACATTTTTCTTTACGTCAGAAGCCTGTAAAAGAGTTTCCGAACCCCTATTTTTATTCATCTTTACATCCAAAAGTTTTAAAAATTTCTTTTTTACTCCCGGAAGAATACGATTTAAATATTCATGTTGCACAGACTTAAGCCACGCAAACAATTCTACCAAAGTTATTCCGGGATCGGATTCTTGAAAATCAGTCCATTCCGGATTTATATACATTATTTGTTTTTCTGCTTCATCCAAAATATCCTCTAAAGAACGATCATTTAAATTTTCAAGTTCTATCATAAAAAGCCACCCCTTTCTTTTCACTGATTAACAGAAATGTTTATCTCCGGTTCGCCATATACGGGAACCACAAAACGTTTTGTCTTTACTTTTTCAAAATCTATTTCTTTTTTGCCTTGCGGTGTAATCATTTTAGTAAATATATTTATACTTTTTATCCATTTGATATGGGGAACTGTCTTTATATAGTTATATATAAATTCTTTTCTCGGGAACTCGCCTATTTCCCAACCTTTTCCGGAAAAATTACCACTAACCGGATTCAAAAATGTTTTTAGTTTAGATTCTATTCCGTTATAAACGCTTTGATAAGAATTAAATTCATCAATTACAACCTCTATACTTACAGAAGTTTCGATATATCCAACTTCAAACACTCGTAAACGAGTAGATTGTGAAAGCGTAGCCGGTGCTTTTTGATCCATAAAATTCCAAATACGGTCTTTTATACCCTGAAATTTTTCATATCCTTGCATAAATTCACGCGGCAATACGGCAATAGACGTTATTCCCATTGCCGGATTACTGTATTCGTCTATATGAGACAAGCATTTTACTTTGTAAATATTCCTGTCATTATAACAAATTGCGTTTTCAAAATCGGACAAAGAAACCAACCGATTGCCACCGGAAATTTGTCCAAACATACGGCGTGCAGCGTTATCAATAGTTTCCATATCAACCCCACCCATTATAGGAGCGGGGTTATCTATAAAAGCAATATTCGGTATTGAGCTTATAAAATCGTTAACTTTATGGGCTTCGATATTACCCTTGCTACCATTACAAATAGAAAAAGTAATTTTTATACTTTCATTATATTGCGCACAAGGAATTTTTCCGTTTTTTCCATTTCCAAAAACAATTTCACCACGAGGGTAGTCTACTTCATAAACTCGGTCTTGCATGCCATATGCAACCATATTCGGAACAGGGGTCCACTTTATCCAAAGATGTTCCAGTTGTCCTAATTCATCATATTCTGGCTCTGCACAATCTTTAGGCATTTGCAAAAATTTTTCCTGCTCATTAGTGGAAATTTTTCCAAACTCATCTACCCAAACTTCAACATTGGAAACATTCGGATAAGAAAGTTTACATAATTTATTTTCTTCATTAGGTTCAATGGAAAAAAATTCCGGTTTATGAGTATCTCTTTGCATTATTCTTACGGCATTAAATTTTATATCTTTAATAACCGGGCGACCGGAAATATCTTCCGAATTTGAATATTTTGAATCCGGATTAATAATTCTTATAAAATATCCTTTTTCACCAAACAAAGTTGTTTCTTTAAAATCATTTTTACCTATAAGCGTAACAATTTCGCTATGAGAAAAACCATCTGTTCCATCCATAATATCAATGTGTTTCCACTCAAAACCGCCCTTATTGTCGTCCGCCAGGTATTCCCATTTTAAAGAAGGGTTAAATCTGTGCACTCTTTCTTCAATATCAATAAAAATTCTTATCATTCCCTGAACCAAAGGTCTTCTTAAATTAAAATACATAGCAGGGAAATCACAGATTGTCTTTTCCATAACTTTAAACAATCCGGAATCGGACATATCAATTTGATATTCTTTTAAATCCGATTTTACAAGTAAATTTGTTAATTCATGACCGCTACCTTCATATTCGTACTTTACTTTCATATCGTGAACATAAGGAGTTATATAATTGGCATAAAAATCAAATTGGTCTTTCATTTTTGCAATTCTTGCTCTGATAAAATACCCTTCGGCGGAGCCTATGGAAATTTTATCTATATCTTCGGGACATTTAAATTTAATGGTTCTATGAGTATTTTCTTTTTCTGAAATTTTAAAAAATTCATCACAAGATTTTTCTAAGTTTAGTTTTGCCCATCCCGAGCCATTCCAATACTCCCACTTTACTTTTTCAATTTCAATATCATCGGGCTCCAAATCCGCAAAATCCATTTCACTCATTATAGATTTATAATTTCTGTCGGGTGCTTTATAATCTATTTTTACCTTTACAAATTGAATGTTTGCCGATATTTCAACCATAGCTCCTTTTTTTGTAAAAGCCTCATCACACATAATCGAAAACGCATTATACATAGAATATTGTTCGCCGAAAGGGAAAAAATCGTTTTTATCCAAATCCGAATCATCGGAAAAATAATTTTGCGGATCTAAAACCTCCGATGTTGATTGATATTTTATATCTGTTAAAGATATTCCTCCCTTGGGAATACGATTAAATCTGCACCTGATAAACCTGGATTCTTTACCTAAAACAGTAGTTATTTGCGCAGTTCCCTTAAATTTTATTCTTACTCCCGTGTCAATTTTTTCGGCGCTGTCCACTTTAACCCATTCTTTACCGTTATAATATTCCCAAATCACATTATCGCTGTCACTGAATATTTCGGGTAAAGCTTTTTGACCTTTAGCGGAAAATTTATTGTAAAACGAGAAGGAAATATTGGTATTTGACATATCAAATACAGTTTCATCCCCAAAATATATTTCATGACATTGAAGATTTTTATAAAACACATTATCAAAAATTCTTATGGGACCAAGCTTTTTATTTTCATTTTTTTCCTCTTCTTCGACTTCTTTATAAACACAACCTATAAAATCCGATTTCGGTTCTGTAAGATAAATATTTTTTATTGATGTATCAATTGCGGACAAAGAATCTTGCGTTTCATATATTACCATACCGTCCTCTGTATCGGCATCGGCAAATAAAGAAGTACCTTTTTCGATATACGCTCCGTCAGTATCTTCCACAACTTTGGCAATTATCATACCGTTTGCGGGAGATGCCGAACGCAGTTTTGTACCCAGCATATTTAAAAATGTTAAATAATAATTATAGGCTGACTTATTATAACGACTAATAGTGCTTTCCATCATATTCGAAAAAACTTTAGCAAAAGTAATACCCATATCGGAACTGTTTTCGTCAAAGTTCCATTCGGGGGTATATTGGTGTGCTAAGTTTTTAACATTTTTAAGTATATCTTTAAAATCTCTTCCATCAAGCTTCGGTATATTACTCATAGTATTGAGCTCAAATCTTTTTTATATAAAGATTTTTCAGCTCAGCTCACTTCCCTTCCATAAAAGGCGTTTAACATATAATTTATAATTCGTTACTATCTATTCTTTGGGTAAATCTTTCCTGAGTCGGTTCTAAATCTGTAATATAATCGATGTTAACTTCTACTTTCGAAACCGCTCCGGAAGATGCATTCACACCAACATAAAGCTCATCAATATGTTCTTGCCACATTTCAAGAGAGGATTGTATACTTCTTTTTAAAGTAGAAACAAACGTGGGGTCAACTACCTCAAACATATATGACCTTAAGTCAGTGCCAAAATTTGGAACTATTTTTCTTTCATGTAACTGAGTCCCGAGTATTACCCTGATAGATTGTTTAATATTTTCGTTGTCTTCAACAGTCTTTATCTTTCCCGTGGCTTCATCAACTTGTATCGGAAATTTCCAACCTTTTATTGTTGCCATATAAAATCCTCCTTTTTATGCTAATTTATTTTAACCATAGCTCCTTTTACCGATGTTATTCCACTTGATTTTACATTTGTCATAGCACCTTGAACATCCACTTTTCCGCTGGCTTTTAAAGTACCTTGACCGCTTGCTGTGATTTTGGCGTTTGCTTTGGCACTCAGTGTAACATTTTTGGCATTGGCACTAAAATTTCCGGAACTTGCACTTTTTAAATTAAATCCTTTGGTTGCATCTATCTCCACTGTGCTTTTCCCGGCAGCAAATGAAATGGTTTTTTCAGCTTTTAAACTTATTGTGCCCTTTTTAAAATTAATGTCAAAACAAGTTTTTCCACCGCTCCCTTTAATCACAGCGCTTTCAGATTTATCATCTAAAATAATGGTATGTTTATTTTTGGTGGTTAAAGTAACTTTTTGATTTTCTTTTTTATTAAGAATCTCAATATTAAGTCCTGCAGGAAAATGAATTGCCATAATATCATTTTTATCATCAATTTTAGTCATAGGTTTATTTATGGAATTATAAATGCTTCCCAAAATTACGGGAGAATTAATTTGTCCACCCAAAAAACCGACTAAAACCTCATCGCCAACCGAAGGAATTATCACCGTACCGGATTCCTTATTGGCAAAAGTGGCTATTACCGGAGCGTAGTCAAGCTCTATTTTTTCATCAATAAGTTCAACTTTAACTCGATTAAGTTTTTCAGGGTCTTTTAAATCTTTTACTACCCCTCGCTTTAAACCCACTATTTTTGACAAATCATTTAGCATCTATCTTTTTCACTTCCATAATCAAAATTAAAATTCAAATAATCAACTTAAAACATAATTGAACCTTGTGGATTATACCTATTGGCATTTAACCGAAGTTTGGTAATATATCTGTTGCCTTCCAAATCATGTTCTATTCCTGTAATTACATATGTGTTATTAAACGGTTCCCCCATATTTTCTATCTTAAGGCCATTGGATAATTCCAAATCAGGGATTCCTGCAACTTTCAAATGACATTCTACCAAATTAAAAGATCTTTTATTAAATTGAGATTGAGATATAAATTTTGCCTCTTCAGCGGACGTAACACTACTATCCACTATCGTAATTGAATTTACCGTATTAATATTGTTGGTAAGACCGGACGCAGCTTTTCCGCTTCCTAAAGCACTTGAATTAACAACTTTTGAGCATATTTGTTTTTTATAATCTTTAGGATTTATTCCCACTGTTTCAACTGATTTCGGAATTCCCCCTATATCCATTGATGTTTTTATACCATAAAATCCATCACCCGGCGAAACACTTAAACTTACTTTATCTATATTCGTATCTGGACTTATAAAAAACAACTTACCTTCTTGATTTATAAAAAACAACGCTCCCGTAACTGACGCCATCCTGCTTAAAAACTCATAATCGCTTTCATTATTTTGATAAATTAAACCTTCAAATCTTGGCTCATTTTTTATACTTACTTTTTTGCCATTTAACTTTCCACTATAGTCTTTATATATGTCGGAAACCGTATCAGAATATTTTTTTATATTTTTTTTGAGCTCGGTTTTTGAATTGGACATCATCCACATTTTTGCATCCATCCCTTGAAGCGTAACTGCCGCACGCCCCTGGGCTTTAATTTCTATATCCAAAGCAGAAATATATCCCTCAAAAACTTTTTTCAATTTATTTTTGGCTTTTAAAGTCTCATTGATTTTATAGCCCAAAGAAATTTCTATTTTAACCCCTATTTTCATTTTTGAAATTTCAGAGCTCAATTCAAACTTTCCGGATTTTCCATAATTTTCCGGAACTTCAAATTCCACCAAACAAGCCCCTGCCGTATTATCGGTTGTAGTATAAACATTTAAGTGCGAAACAGTAACAAAACCGGACTCCCATTTTTTTCCGTTTATTGTTATTTCGGCAATAGGATTTTCCCAGTTATTATAATCTTGTTTATAATTTGACAAAGACTTTTTACCTAATATATCCATTTTTCGATATCCTTTGTTTTTTATAATATATTATTTAAAATATTCCGTTTCGATGGCGATCAAATTTCATTTTACTCTCAAATCTTCCTATAACCGTTTCTGAAATTGCATCTACATTTATATTATTCATATAGGACTCTATCAAATTTACAATGTCTTTTTTGCTCATCGTTTTTGCCAAAATATTTTTCTCTATTTTTTGAGTATCATCAACCGAGAATTCGGTCGGCTTTTTATAAATATTGGTCTTTGGATTCGATTTTTTTGTTTCTTCTTGTTTCGTAATAATTCTTTCAGACTTTTCCTTAGAGGTTACAGGTTTTTCTTTTTCCTTATAAATCAAATAATCATGGTTAAGGTGTTCATAAGCCGATTCGTTTTCTAAAATGTTTCTTTCTTTTATCAGATATTCTTTCTTAAAGTTATAAGAATGTTCAAGATACTTTTCTAAATGATGCTTTGTTAAATCTTTATAGACATCTTTTTGATGAATTTTAAAACTTTTACTTCTCATAATTTCCGGCGACAACACATTGGTTATATTTTTGGAAACTATATTTTCTACCTTATCTTCATCTAAAACATTTTCTTTGATATAAACGGGCTTAAACCTATAAATATCTTCTTTATCCCAAACTTCAATCTTTTCATTACCCGGTTTTTGAATTGTAATAATCGGTTTTATACCTGTATGCTTAAAAAAATTCAACCGTTTTTTATCAGATATTATTTTATACTTGTCATATATTTCTTTTTCATAAATTGAAGTTATATTTTCAGTTAATAAAGATTTTAAATTTTCTTTAATACTGTAATGTTTGTTCTTTGTAAGATTTTTTTCTATCTTATCTAAATAAACATCTTTTGATTTTTCAAAATAATTTTGAATATCGCTTTTTGTAAGATGTTCTTTGCTGATAAGTTCCGTAGAAATCACGGTATCTCTTAAATTTTCATCTTCATAAAATGTATTGTTAATTTTTTCCAGATTCTTATGTACGTTTTCAATGTTTCTTTTGCGTACATTAATATCTTTCATCAAAATATTATTTTGATAAGTATTTTCAATAAATTTTTTATTGGTAAGAACGCCGCTTTTTCTTAAATTTACAACATCCTTTAAAGCTTCTTTTTCTTCGGTATTGATTTCTTGAGTATAAGTCCTATTAATTAGTTCGGTTTTATCGGTAACTTTATCGGCGGAAATATTTTCCACAGCATGATCGTAAACATTCTTAAACCTATTAACAATATCTTTTTTGGTAGTAAGTTTAAGAAGGTTTTTCTTTACATTTTCTTCTAAATTAAGTTTTTTAAGACTGGTGTTTTTTAAAATTTCAGTTATATTTTTAGAAAGATTTTTTGCACTGTATAATTTTCTTACTTCATTATATACCCTATTTATATTGCGTTGTTGATAATCTCTTTCTTCCAAATATTGCTGTTCTTTTGCAACAATATCTTCCCGCAGTTCTTCTATTTTACTCTTATTAATTACCTTATTTATAAGTTCGGTTTCTGAAGTAACAAATTTCGGAACAGACTTTTGAACTATATTTTCAACAAAAGTGCCTACTTTTGTTAAAATATTCATTTCGGATATTTTAGACTGTAACTTTATTACTCGAGGCAACAGCCCCATTTTATTAACAATATTTTCTTCGTAAAACTTATTAACTTCTTCTAATGTTTTTACATCCTGAATTTTAGAAATCTTGCTTAATACTTCTTTTACATTTCTTTTTTGGGTTCGATTTTCAAGCTCTGAATTCTCTTTATTCGAAATCTTAGGAGCCGATTGTTCTTTTTTATCAACAAACTTATCATACGAAATATTTTCTAAAACTCGATTTAAAACTTTTTCGTAATAACTTACCTTATCTAAAACCGTAAGATAATTTTTTGAAGCTTTTTCTAATGTTATATATTTTGATTTACCTATTACATGAAAATCACCGGCAGCTATTTCACTGTCAGTAAATTTTTTTTTTGAATTCTTTAAAAATGAATTTAAAATTTCGGTCAACGCTTTTTCATCAAAGCTATTACTTGAAATTACTTCAAGATTTTTAATTTGCTCTTTTGAAAGCTTATGACTTACTCTTAAAACTTCATTCTTAAGTTGATTTAAAATATTTTCACGTAAAACAGTATTATTCTGAACGAAAATATTTTGATCATCGTTGGCAGCACGAAGCTGCATTAATATATCTATTATCTTATTAAACGCTTCGGCCTCAAAATTATAAGAACGCGAAAAATCATAAGTCAGGCTTCTTGACTCGTCCGCTTCTTGTAATTCATCCGTAAGAGTTGTTATTTTATGCTGTTCAAAAAATTTACTACAAAAATTTTTATTATTTTTCAAAGTAAGCAAATTTGGCGAAGAATTGACATTCATAAATGAATTTTTCTTTAAAACACCTTTTTCTTTTAAAGACACTTCATTTTTTTTCGTTTCTTTCATTTGCTCACCACCTTATTTTCAAAATTAATGTTTAATTACACTCTTTCAACTTTAACTTTTTTTCTTTTAGAAGTATTTGATATTCTTTCGATTTTAACTTTAAAGCATTGATTTCTTGTTCTAAGTTTTTATAGCTCCGCAAAAAATTGCTTTTATTTTCCAAAGAATTATTAAGCTTATTACGCATATCAATCACCGATTGATTATTTTTATTTGCTGAACCTTGCAAATCGCTTAGCGTTTTTTTTATTTTATTAATTTTAAATTCTTCAGATATTTTTCCGGCTAAAATGTTTTGGGTTTCATCGATTTTTTCTTGAATAATATCAGATTTTATATCAATGTTTTTGGAAAGAGCATTAATTTCTGTTTTCAACGCTAAACGCTCGGCTTCTTGTTTTTCAAAATCCGATTTATTATAAGCCTCTTCCCGCAATAAACAAGCTTTTTCAAACTCTTCTTGAGTTTTTTGGTCTATGTTTCTGCGTTCTTCAACCATAGCCTTTAATTTTAGTTTTTCATGTTCCGCTTTTAATAATTTCTGTTGCTTTAAAGTAAGTATTTTGGAGGTATCGGACTTAGCGTCCAATAATTCCCAATCTTCTTTAGCTTTTTTAACTTCTTCGCTAAGGCGCTCCATATTTAAAGAAGATTGTTTTAATTTTTCTTCTGACTTTTTAATAAGTTCTTTAAGTTCTTCTATTTTAGTTTTAGAAACCGATTCATTCATTAAAACAGTCCACCTTCTTTTATATGGATAAAAAATTAATGCCGTTATTTACAATTAAATTATTTTTGTTCTTAAGAGTTTTCTCCTTGTTCCTTTGATTTTTGAGCATTTTCTTTATTTAAATTTTCTTGTGCTTCATTTTTTTCCGACGCTTGTTTAGCACGTTCCTCAGATTTTTTACGCTCTTTTTCAACATTTTGCTTGTTTTCTTCAATTGCCTTTTCTCTTGCCTTTTTTTCCTCTTCTTGTAACTCAAGTTGGAGCTTTTTCTTTTCAGCCAAAGCTTCTTCTGCTTTTTTTCTTTCGGCTTCCAACTTTTTTAAAGCCTCATCAAAATCTTTTTTAGCTTTTTCAACTTCTTCACGCTTTTTTTTCACGCCCGAATTTTCTAAATCCTTTTGGATTTTTTCATTTTGATCTTGCAGTTCTTTCTTACGCTCTTCCATCATCTTTGCCAAATCGTCGTCATTGTCCGAGCTAAAACTCTTGGCATAATTAATAATACTCGGTCCGGAAAGCGCAACGCGTGTAAGTCCTGTATGCACAATAGTAATTGTTTCAATGCTAATAGCTCCGTCATCCGCATTTAAATCACTGGCATTCCATCTTGTTGCCCCCAAAGACAAAAAAGAATATAGTGCCGTCAACTCATTTTGGCGATTAAAAACCTGTATAGTCCCTATTGCAGGACCTGCTTCCAAACTTTCTTGAGGGTCTAACGCGGCAACACCTATCATAGCCGCTTTTCGAATGGTATTGTCTTGTGATTTTAACGCCGCCGCCTTAGCGGCGTTGGTTATTATACCGGGAGACCTAATCATTAACCCACGAGTGAAAGTAAGATTAAATATATTATTAACGGGTTTACCAACTAATATTTGATGATCGTTGACTCCGCCCTCCGAAAATGACTCAACTTCTCGTTCCACTTCCAATCCCGATACACTTTGAAAACCATAAGTAAATTCATTCAGAGTAACAATAAAGTTAAAACCTTGGGTAAGATTTTTCGCCGAAGATACTCTTACCACCGGCAACCTTTTACGTTTAAACCCCTGTGGAACATTTTTCGCATATGTCTCCATTTTTTCACCTCGCAGGTCTGATTTTATCCTTTATCAAATATCAAATATGTTGATTTTTTTACTATCAGCTTCCGAATTCATTTTTTTGTTTATCTTTGAAGCTTCTTCACAAAAACGTATTCTTTCTTTATGAGGTAAAAGCATAATCTCTTGACGAGACCAATGAAAATAATAAGCCAAAAAAGCTATCTCTTCATAAAGCACCTTGATGGGATAACTTTTTAGGCTTCCCCGAAAAAAGGCAATTCATACCTGAACTCATGAGCACATTTAGGGCAGATAACCGTAGCTGTGGGTGGCTCAACAGCATTGATTTTCTGATATAAATCTTGCAAATACGCCATATCGGCCGTAAATAGGCTCTCTATTACATGACAGTCCACTTTTTTAAGCGTACCGAGTTTAACTATAACTCTTTCCAATAATAAAATGCTTAAATAGCCCGGATTCATTTTTACCTTAGGATCGTTGAGCGGTACAATTTCGTCTGCGGCATTTGCAAGTCGCATAACTCCGTGCTTATGCACTTCACCGTTTTTATCAACATATCCTTTTGGGAGTTCAAATTCTACCTGGGTTTCAAAGGGGATAGACATTAAAAATCACTCTTCCTTTTTAATTTATACATCTCCCTCCTTACAAATAAAATTGTAAGGAGAGAGGTATTTGTAATTATAATTATTTTTTATAAGCTTCCTCTGTAAATACCTTCATGAGCAAGTACCAAAGTTTCAATAAGAATTGAAGAATCTTCAGCGCTTAAGTCAGTGGCAGAGTATTGCTTCGGCCATGAATTAGCCACATACCATACAGCGGTTGCTTGTCCAGCATTATCATATACGGTAATGGTTGCGTCAACCGGTGTAACATTGTTTCCTTCCAAATAGTCATTATAGTAATCATAAAGCAGTGTGCTTTGATACATGCCTTTTGTAAGAGTTATATCACCATAGTTGACAAGTCCGGGTAATTTTCTTTTGGTAAGGCTACCAAAACCACCCTCTCTGTATTCAGTGGAATCAACTTCCGAAGAAAATCCTTGAACTTCTTTAAAAGATGTTGTTCCCAATCCTTGGAAATTTGCCGTAAATCTAAATCCTCTAAGAGGTGACCTTAAGCCGTCCGCCGGGGAATTTTTAGTTTCCAGAGCATCAGTACCTAAAGTAGGTCTTGTTGGATATCCGTCTGCCATATAAAATCATTCTCCTTTCTTTTAAAAAATCACCTATTATTCTGTGGCTTCGCCGGTTTTTTGAGTAATCTTGAAGATGACAAATTCAGCCGGTTTAACCGGTGCTACACCGATAACGCATATCAAACGTCCGT
This sequence comes from uncultured Clostridia bacterium, assembly GCA_937912175.1. GTDB lineage: Bacteria > Bacillota > Clostridia > Oscillospirales > Acutalibacteraceae > UMGS1491. The sequence continues at coordinate 7,935 of CALDOU010000019.1, read as the reverse complement.
TGTCAATATCGTCCTTTGTCATTGTATTGGGTCCAATATCCACGAAGAATGCGTCAGATGCCGCACCTCCAACAAGAGCTCCCGATTTCCAAACACCCTCCAAGAAGGTTTCAATAGTACGTTTTACTCTTGACCACAATCCAACATCATTAGGTTCAAATACTACCCAATTTGTATTGGCTTTAATGGATTCTTCAAGATATATGAATAAACGTCTTACGTTTATATATTTCCATAGTGGCTTAGATGAAGCGGTACGTGCACCCCATACTCTTATTCCCGCTCCCGGGAATTTTCTTATAAGGTTTACGCCTTTGGGATTTAATAAATCTTGTTCTGCAACATTGTAATTTACAAATAATCCAGTGCAATTTGCAACAACTTCATTTGCCGGCGCTTTATGAACTCCTCTGGCGTTATCGCTTCTTGCATATATACCCATTATAGAACCTGAAGGCGGGATAAATGTATCTTTCTTATCAAGCGGGTCAAACACTTGTAACCACGGATGATACATAGCGCAGTAATCACTGTCTACAATATCCCTGTGTTCCATAATATCAGTTACGGTTTTAGCTGTCATAGGCATATCAAGAACCGCAAATCTGCTTCCAAGTTTTTCACAGTGTGAAACAAGTGAAAGCTGAACATTCGCACTGACAATACCCGGTACTGCCATTATGTTTACATCAGTATTGTCCAAAAATGCTTGAATACCCGTTCTGGAGCCGGGACCTTCATCCTTACCGATAAAGTCAGCGTCAGAAAGACTTGCTGCAGCGCCATTGGTACCGCCTGCAAATGTTACTTTAACAACATCACCTTCGCCGCCGAATACTTGTTTTACAACATCCATTGGTGCAACAGCATTTTCGCCGGGTTTGGATTTTAAAGTTACGATTTCTGATTTTGCCATTTTCTTTTCAATAAATGACGGCGACAAAGCATTAAATGAAACACCGTTATATTTTTCAACCTCTCCGTCAAGGTCAACTATCACGTTTAACTCACATGTATGAACGGTAATTTTCGGTAATAAAGCATCATCAACAACGTCACCTTCAAAAGCGGATTCAAAAGTTACAATGTTACCTGTGGCATTTTTTACCACGGCAAACTGTTCTTCACCCGCACCGTCAAGGGCTACAACGTCCCCCGCAGTAAATCCGGTGGCATTTTTCAAACGATATTTTCCCGAACCTAAATCTTCGAGTATCTGGCTCTTGCTGGAACTCGCAGATTCAAAGGTCGTTATGATGGAATTTCCCCAATCACCGGGGTTCTTCGCTTGAATGTCAATAATTTCTTCTTTTCCTTCCAACACAGCAGCTTTTGCAATTGTTGCATCAGACGGAGCAACACGCATTACAAATGCTCTTGAACCTCCGTTAATAAAGAAGTGATTTACCGCGTGCGCCAAAAACCTGTAATCACCAAACTCGCTTTCATGTAAATATCCGCCAAATTTACGAGCAAAATCCGCAGGACCTGTGACTAATACCGGTGCACCTGAAATCGGACCTTTTTCCGCAACACCAATAAATCCAGCTGTGCTTGTGCCTACACCCTGCATAGGGGTCGGACCACTGTCAAATTCCTCAACATAGACTCCCGGAGATAAATATTCTGCCATAATCATCTCGGTTCCCTACTAATAACTAGCAAGAACCATTCAACTCCTTTCCATAATAAAAAAATATAAATTAGATTTCACTTTATAAAACATCAATACTTTAAAAAATTAAGCATTCACACTTTATAAAATGATACGGGCTAAAAAACCCATTTATAACATATAAAAGAGGGAAATGAGCCCTAATTTATTGTTATGCAAAGTTAAATTTTACTTTCTTCTCCGGAAAGCTGTTTTGTGAGATTTAATATTAATTTTTTAATTTCATTTTCACTGAGTTTTTCCAAGTTTATATCAGAAAAACCGCCCGGCAACTCTTGTAATTCTTTTCTTTTTAATAATTTTTCCAGTAACCTTCTTAATTCTTCCAAACTCATCTCACTAATGTTTGGGGTACCGGAAAGCTCATCAATTCTTTTTTTCATGTTGATAAAGTCATCGGAATCCACATACTTTTTTAATTTCTCTTTTTTTATCTTATCAACAAATTGATCAAGCTCTTTTAAAAACGCCAGGTTATCCTCTTCTTTTTCTTCTTTTACATCTCTTATTTTTTCTATTTCTTTATCAATGCGGTTTTTATCTTTAAACTGAGTTCTGGATTTTTGCAAAAATTCTATTTGATCGTCTTCTTTTTTATATTGATAAAGAAGTTTTTCTTCCTCGTCCATTATGCCGTCGTTGTCTTTTTCTATTTTTTGAATATCTTTTTGATGCTCAGGGTCGTACTTAAAACTAAGAGAACTTGCTTTAAACTTCTTATTTCTCCCTGAAATAGATCCACCGAAATAATTATTGGGGTCGTTTAAGTCATGAACAGGAATTTTTTCAGTATCTTTTAGTGATTCAGGCACAAGTGAAAAACCAATGGAGCTGTTTTTTTTATATTTTTCATAACCCACTTCCAAAGTTCCGAAACGAGTTTCAAAATAACCCATTTTATTTGGAATATCTTGCTGGGTTTCGACTTTTTCGGGTATTACGGATGCGGCTTTAATATTCTTTTTCAAAAAGGCGTGCTTTTTTAATTCACTTTCATTTTGAAACTGACTTTCTTCTTCATCATTCCACCATTTTTTGCCGTTAATTAAAGAAGAAGTTTTGGAAATATAATAATCCAAAGAATTTTCTTTTTTAGATTTATCCTTTTTGTAAATTGAATCTTTAACCAACTTCAGCTCCCCTTTAAAAATCAAAAACTTGCTTGTTTTTCATCCCCTTTCCGCTTAAACTCTAATCTTTTAAAAATTATCATTTAAGCCAATATCGCTTAACTTTTATCCAAATCATCTAATTAAGAATAATTTTACTATAAAAAGTTAATACGACATATTTTTTTGTTGCTATTTTATATAGTCGTATTATAGCACGCTTTTAAAAAGCTAACCATTAAATTTTCACTAAATAATGGTTTAATTATGATTATTTATATTAAAATATAGCGATTATTAGGCTTTTAAATATAAAAAAACTATATAAAAGTCATCTTTTTAATATGTAGGACCACTCTTAGCCGGCAATCCAAAGCTGATTGAAAGGGCATCATTAATCTTGTTCATGGCATTATTGTCAGCGCTTCCACGTTTTTCTCTTAATCTTTTTTTATCCAAAGTACGAATTTGCTCTAAAAGTACAACAGAATTTTTCGGAAGTCCGCTTGTTCCCGATGCAATACTAATGTGAGTGGGCAAATCTGTTTTCATCTCTTGACTGGTAATAGCTGCAGCTATTACCGTAGGGCTATATTTGTTACCAATATCATTTTGTACAATCAATACCGGCCGAACGCCACCTTGCTCCGACCCGACAACAGGGCTCAAATCAGCGTAAAAAATATCTCCTCTTTTTATATTCAACTAAAAACACTCCCACTTACAAATAATTTTGTATTTAATAAGAGTATTATTGGTACATTTTGTTTTTTTAATCATCTCAATTATTTATTTAAGCACTTAATATAAATTTTCCGATTTTTTCCCTTTCTTTCTTCTATATTAAAAACATATACCGAATATTTTTTGCATATAAAAAAGACCGTCGAAAAAATCGACAGTCTTTTTATTATCATATTTATAAAATTATTCAGCTTTTTCTGCTTCCGCTTGTTCAGCAACTTTAGCTTCATATTTTTTGCTAAGTCCTGTAACTGCCACAATCCATCCAATAACAGTTGCAGCGAAAATCGGAACGATTGTATAGATGTGAGCTGAAATTTTGCTTCCTACAGCTACCATATTTGTTAAAATATAGTTGATAGTAGAAGCTCCGGCTTTACCTGCACGTCCGCCAATAACTTCAACGGCTGCTTGACCTTTAGTCTTGGTATCTTCATCAAGAGGTCTGTATGCCAAGTTTTTGGTTGAATCAAATAAGCAGTATTTAACGCTCTTAATGGCAGCATCTGCAATTAATCCTACCCAAATTGCAATTAATGCAACAGGTGCTCCGAGTAATTGTGTTCCACCATTCTTACCGTAAATAATAAGCGCAAAGAATACTCCGCCTAATGCTATCATAACGATTGGTGAAATAATAGCGGATATTTTCCATTTACATTTACGCAAAATACCTGTACTTAAAAGTGTGGCAGAAATAGTTAAAATAGCTGTAACTTTAGATAAGTTACCCATCATGGCACTATATTCATTTGCATTTGTCAAAACAGTCCTCATTTGTTCTTTCCAAATTACTTCAAGGAAGTTAATTGAAATACCGTAAGCTATAACTAAAACTGCAATTAATCCAATATAAGGAGAGGTAAATAAGATTTTAATTCCTTCCATGATACCGACTTTAGCTTTTTTCTTTTTAGCCTTAACTTCTGAAGGATCATAAAATCTTGGATCTTTTAAGATAACTGAATTGATATAGTAGAAAATTCCCATTGTTGCAAATGCAAAGAATATACAACAACCCACAAGAATTTTTACGTTTTTGTCAAATGCCGCACCTTTGGCACGAGACATAGCACCAAGAAGTGATCCTGAAAGGAAAACACCGATATTTGCAATTAAAGCAAACAAACCATAAAATCTTTTTGCTTCTGTTTTTTTGGTTATTTGGTTAGCAAATTGCCAGAAAAGTGAAGATATTGCGATTGTTCCCCAGATTTCCGAAAAAATATAGAAAAGTGTATAAGACCAGTTGGTTAAACACGGAATGATATAAAAGAAAAATCCCGGCCAAGAAGCTTGCATTTTTCTTACTGTATCTGCATTAGCATGTAAAACAGATGCATTTGGGAACAAGAATAAAATAAATACTGCGTAAAAAGCAATAAATATCGAAACCATTATATAAAAAGTTTTTGTGCTTCCAAATTTATTGATAAGATATGTAAATAACATAACTACCAAAAATGCCGCAGGCATAACGAACCAAAGTTTAAGAACAGGTAAAAGTTCTGTGCCTCCGCATACTGCGTATTTTTGAATAAATACGTCTTTTAAATCTCTTACCATTGTATAAACAAATAAAATACAGAACATAAGTAAACTCATGGGAAGAAATTTCTTAAGTTCATAATTGTGAATAGGCCACAAAAGTTGTTGAACCTTGTTAAATTCCGGCTTTTGAGCGGAATTTTGAGTTGAATCGCTCATTTTAAATATTCTCCTTTACAAAATTAAATAATCAGGGACAATTAAATTTATACTGACTGTATTCCCAAAATCACACCCTTCCCGTTGTATTAATTTTACCTGCTTCAGTATTAAAATTACTACATAATTCACTCATATTAACGTAGCTTCAAAAAAATTCTTATACTGAATGACAAAGAGACAAAAACACGCTTGAAAACCTTAACATTTTAAGTTTAAAATTTTCAAGTGTTTATTACTTTATTTAGTATAACAGCATTCGACATTTATTACAACAATAAATTTTTACCTTTAAAGTAATTTTTTTAAAAACAATTGTATAAATATGTTTTTATACATTCACTATATTTACATAAGATTAATTCTTCTTGCAATTTACAAACTTATATGTTAGTATATTATAATGAGTGTTAAAATCAAGCTTATGCTAATAATGAATTCAAGTTTTGATGCTTGAAATCAATCTTAATATTAAAAAGTAAGGGGAATTATTATGGCAAAATGTCAACTTTGTGGAAAAGCAGTATCGTTTGGAATAAAGGTTTCTCATTCACACAGACGTGCAAATAAAATGTGGAAACCAAATATTAAAAAAATCAAAGCGGTTGTAAACGGCACACCCACTCGTCTTTACGCTTGCACAAGATGTTTACGTTCAGGTAAAACATCAACCAACGCTTAATTTTAAATAATTGATTTTCAAATGGATATAATTCAATCAAAAAATAATATCTGTTTAAAAAACTTTAAAAACATTGACCTTGGTCAGATTTTTGACTGTGGCCAATGTTTTCGTTGGATAAAAAAAGAAAATCATTATCTCGGAATTGTTAAAAATCATACTTTAAAATTACACCAAAAAGATAATCAAATAATATTTGAAAACACGTCTATGGATACATTTTGTAATACATGGAAAAACTATTTCGACTTGGAAACCGACTATAAAAATATAGGCGAAAGTCTTTCTTTAATACACCCCATACTAAAAAAAGCATATAAAGAATGTAGCGGTATAAGAATTTTAAAACAAGACCCATGGGAAACTTTGTGTTCTTTTATAATTTCACAAAATAACAACATTCCAAGAATTAAAAAAATTATATCATCCCTATGCGCAAATTTTGGGGAAAAAACAGAAAGCGGATATACTTTTCCTTCGGCACAAAAGTTATTTAAACTTGACTTAAAAAATTTAGAACCCATAAAAAGCGGTTTTAGAGCTAAATATATATTGGATGCCGCAAAACAAGTGACATCGTTAAACGTTGATTTTGAAAAAATCAGAAATGCAGAATATTCAGAAGCCCGTGATTTACTTATGAAAATAAAAGGCGTAGGACCTAAAGTTGCCGACTGTGTTTTACTGTATGGGTTCCATAAATTAGAAGCATTCCCTATTGATGTATGGATAAAAAAAGTAATGAATAAATTTTTTAAAGATGCTTCTCCTAAAATGTTCGGAAAATATGCGGGAATAGCACAACAATATCTTTATCATTACAGTCGCATGCACCCGGAAATATTGGAATAAATTTAGACACTCTGTTTTGATAAAAACAGAGTGCTTTTAATTACCGGATTTAATTTTAAAATAAAGAAATTCAAAAACACTTGAAGCCCGCTATTGCCTTCTTCTTGAAATAAGAATAAGCCTTAAAAGTGACAAAAGCGCTGTAAAGGTTGCCGCAACATACGTTAAAGCAGCTGCCGTAAGAACTTTTTTTGCTCCGTTTAATTCTTCATCTTTAAGTATTCCCGAACCTTTAAGTGAGGCTAACGCCCGACGGCTGGCGTCAAACTCTACGGGTAAAGTAATTAATTGAAATAATACAGCCAGTGCAAAAAATATTATTCCCAAATTAACAACAAAATTATATTTTACAGGCAACAATAAACCTATAAAAACTAACGGCATGGCTAAGTTAGAGCCAAACTGTGAAACAGGAACCAAAAATTGACGTATTTTAAGAGGAAAATATCCTTGTGAATTTTGTGTTGCATGACCGGCTTCATGAGCGGCAACGCTTACGGAAGCAATGGTCGCCTTGGAATAAACGTTATCTGATAACGAAATACTGTTCGAAGTGGAATCATAATGGTCGGTAAAATATCCCGGAATTCTTCCTATTGAAACTCCCTCTACATTATTATAATTTAAAACGGCATCAGCAGACGCCTCTCCTGTTACCCCATTAGCACATTTTATTTCCGAATATTTATTAAAAGCATGTTTAACTTTAAAATGAGCATACAGTGATACCGCCAAAGAAATTATCATATATAAAAAATAACTTCCGTCATAATAATAACCATATCCAAACATAACAACATTCCTTTTTTAAATAAATATATAATTATAATACCACCAAAATGCAAGAGTATCAATTATTAGATTGCTTTAATTTGTACCAATGCGTTTTGAATAGTTAAACGCTTTTTGTAGTCAGATTGAACCATTTGTTGTATTACATACAAAAGTTTTTCCAACTTCTTTTTTGAAGCGGGGTTTTCTGGATATAGGTTGTCCAACCCATATTCTTTTAAAAAATTATCAATTATATGTGTTTCCAGATATTTTGCTACTTTATGATAATTTTTGGAAGAATCTCCACCTAAAAGCATAAAAAGCAAAACTGCTCCCAAAGAATAAGTATCACGTCTGTCGACAGCATCATAAGTTAATTTATATGCATCAGG
>CALDOU010000018.1 GCA_937912175.1 uncultured Clostridia bacterium | reverse complement strand
TAATTGCTTTTTAATATCACTTTTTTTAACATCGCTTTTTGTCAAATCGGCTTTAATTTTTTGAATTTGTTTCAACCATCCACCAATTATTTTATTGGCGACTGAAAGACTATTGGCAAATTGTTTCCCTTTATCATCATCCTTCATATAAGTCAAAAACGATTCAATCCAATCACATATACATTCTATGTTTATTGGCAGTTTTTGCTTTTCATAAGATTCAACTTTAAAACCCTCCGGAAGACTTATAGTTTCCTTTTTAAGTACTTTAGACATAAAATCTCCTCCTCATTTATTTTTACAATTATATATTACTGCTTTTTTTATTTGGTGTCAATAATATTTTTTGTTCAAAATGTTTGATTTTTGCTGTTTTTTAAATTCAAGTACTAACTTGTTTAAAATTAAAATAAGTATTAAAATGTAGGTACTGTATTAGATATTTAAAAGTAAAAAAAATAAGCAATTTAAAATATATGAGGTGTGGAAGCTTTGTCAAAAGGGACTACCGTAAGAATGTGGCGACGCTCATTGGTCATAATGGGATTTTTAGTGTTCTTTTGTTTTGCGATTTTAATAATAAGGTTAATAAGTCTTCAGTTTATAGAGGGTGAATTTCTTCAAAAAATGGCCTCCGAACAGCAAATGAACGATACTAAAATCAGCGCTCAAAGAGGAACAATTTATGACAGAAACATGAAACCGCTGGCTCAAAGTGCTACTGTTTGGACCGTAGTGCTCGAGCCCGCATACATTGATTCCGAAGAAAAAAAAGAACTTATTTGCAACGGAATGCACGATATATTGGATATAGAAAAAGACAAACTTAAAGAACTGGCAAACAAAAAGTCCTGTTATACCATTATCAAAAAAAGAGTAGACAGCGATATAAAAGACAAAATTATAGAATTCAAAACAAAAAATAAAATTGCAAGCGGAATAAGATTAATCGAAGATTACAAAAGGTATTATCCTTACGGCAGCTTTGCCGCTCCGGTTTTAGGTTTCACCGGAGCTGACAGTCAAGGCTTGGCGGGAATAGAAGCTTACTACGACAAAACCTTGAGCGGAGAATCCGGAAGAATTTTAACGGCTAAAAATGCTATCGGCACGGAAATGCCTTTTGATTATGAACAAATGGTTGACCCAAAACCCGGACATAGTTTAAAACTTTGCATAGACGAAAACATTCAACGCATAATGGAAAAAAACCTTGAAGAAGGAGTTATTAACAACAAGGTAAAAAACCGTGCCACGGCAATCGCAATGGACGTAAAAACCGGAGAAATATTGGGCATGGCGGTAAAAGGAGATTTTGACCCAAACGAACCCTTTAAAATTGTCGATAAAGAAGAAGAAACACGAATAAATTCTTTACCTGAAGAAGAAAAAACAAAGGCTAAAAACGAAGCTTTAAGCAAACAATGGAGAAATAAAGCCGTAAGTGATACATATTATCCGGGTTCGGTATTTAAAATGGTTACCGCATCAATGGGGTTGGAACTCGATGTTGTAAACGAACAGTCCACATTTACCTGTAACGGTTCAATTCAAGTGTGTGAAGGCAGTCAAACAATAAGATGTCATAAACGCGGCGGACACGGCACTCAAAACTTTGTGGAATCCCTATGCCATTCTTGTAACCCGGCGTTTATTATGGTAGGACAAAGAATCGGTACGGAACACTTCTTTAATTTTTACAAAGCTTTTGGATTTCACAGTAAAACCAATATAGATTTACCGGGTGAATCAAGTGACCTTTTCTTCAATGCTGACGGAAAAATGTCTAAAACAGACTTGGCTGTTGCATCAATGGGGCAAAATTTCGGAATAACCCCTATACAAATGATAACCGCAGCAGCTACAATAGCAAACGGCGGAAATGTCGTTCAACCGCATGTTGTAAAAGAAATATTGGATAATGAAGGCAATATTGTAAAAACTATAGAGCCAATAATAAAACGCAAAGCAATATCAGAAAAAACCGCAAAAAGAGTAACGGCAATGATGCTGGAAAACGCCACTCACGGCTCTGCAAAAAACGCCTATGTTGCAGGATACAGAGTTGCGGGAAAGACAGGTACTTCGGAAAAAATAGGATTAAGTGAAGCGGGACAAAAAGATTATATTTCTTCATTTTGCGGATTTGCTCCTGCAGACGACCCAAAAATAGCCATGCTTGTGTTTTTTGATACTCCCAAAGGTGATTATTATTACGGAAGTGCTGTTGCCGCCCCTGTATTTGCCAAAATAATGCAAGACGTTTTGCCTTATATGGGAATCGAAAAAATATACACAGAAGAGGAATTGAAGAAACTTGATTTTAAAGCCCCGGACGTACTTGGAAAATCCATAAATGAAGCCAAAAACATTGCCATAAACCAATCTTTAACGCCGGTAGTAGTGGGAAGTGGAGAAACTGTAATCTCGCAACTTCCTGAACCTTCAGGGCAAATTCCTCAAAACGGAACAATAGTTTTATATACAGATTCAGACAGTAAGTCTCAAACCGTAAAAGTTCCCAAACTTATAGGGCTTTCGGTTTTTGAAGCAAATAAAACAGCGATATCCTCAAATCTGAATATAAAAATAGCGGGAAACGACCTCAGCGATTCCAATGTTGTCGCAGCAACACAAAGTATAGCCCAGGGCACGGAAGTACCCCCGGGAACCGTAATTACGGTAGGATTTATACACAGAGACCGCATAACATAGGCAACACATAAAATGTAATTTCAAAATCATAGATATATCAAAACGGAGGTATAAAAAGCATGAATATTTATGGCATTACAACCATATCGGCTATTGTAATAGCGTTTTTATCAACAATTCTTATCGGCAAAATTCTAATACCCATACTTCATAAATTAAAGTATGGTCAAACAATTTTGGAAATCGGACCATCATGGCACAAAACAAAACAAGGCACTCCCACCATGGGCGGCATAATGTTCATAATCGGCATAATTTTGTCAACAATCATATGCGTGCCGCTATATTACAAAATCTCCGCACTTAACGGATTTCAAGTAATTGAAACTCCGCTTATGCTAACAAAAATTTTTGCGGGTTTAGGAATGGCCCTAGCATATGGATTAATAGGAATAATTGACGATTGGGTAAAAATTAAAAACAAAAAAAATGCCGGATTAACCCCAAAGCAAAAATTAATACTTCAATTCGGAACGGTAGGCTGTTATTTTTTAGCCCTTCACATTGTAAACAGTTTTAACGGTGGTTCAAGTTTAACTGTTATTAATATTCCTTTTTGGGGAAATATAGATTTAGGACTGTTTTATTGGCTGATATTTGCAATTATTATTGTAGGGATAGTCAATGCCGCAAATTTAACCGACGGCGTTGATGGATTAAGCGGTTCCGTAGCATTTTTTATAGCTTTGTTTTTCATGATAATCGCTAATTTCAGAGGCATGTTCGGAATGAGCATAGAAGCCGCTGCATTGGCCGGAGGTTGTTTAGGGTTCTTGTTTTGGAACTTTCACCCCGCCAAAGTATTTATGGGCGACACAGGTTCCTTGTTTTTAGGCGGAATAGTTTGTGCATTGGGCGTAGGAATGGGAATACACATACCTTTAATCATTCTTTCTTTTGTTTATATTTCAGAAATGTTTTCGGTTATACTTCAGGTACTGTATTTCAAATTCACTCACGGAAAACGCCTTTTTAAAATGAGTCCTATACATCATCACTTTGAAATGTGTGGTTGGAGCGAAGTAAAAATATGCTGCGTTTTCAGTTTAGCGACAGTAATACTGGGTATTTTATCATTCCTGATTGTTCTTTACGGAATGTAAAAAAATCAAGTTACAAAATCAAGCGGAAGGAGCAATTATGATACAAAAAAAATCAAGAAGAGAGTTAGTCGCTCCTTCTACACATCCACTTCATTCAGAAAAAAAAATCCATAAAAAATCGAATAAAAATATCTTTTCAACACTAAAAATCTTTTCTTTAAAGTCAGGAATGGACTTACCGTTTTTATTTTTGGTTTTAACTATTTTAACAATAGGTCTTATAATGATGTTTTCGGCAAGTTACCCTAATGCTTATTATCTTCATAAGGGAGACAGCTTTTATTTCATAAGGAATCAACTTATTTTTGCAATAGTAGGAGTAATTGCAATGTTTGCAATTTCTTACATGAACTATAATTATCTTCACAAATGGGCAGTGCCTATTTTGATAATATCATTTTTCCTTTTACTGGTGGTACTCATAATGCCTGCAATTAACGGCGTACATCGTTGGGTACAATTGGGGTCATTCAGCTTTCAAGCTTCGGAAATAACCAAATTTGCAATAGTAGTTTCTTTTGCGCATTTTATAAATTTAAATTTTAAAAGGATGGGAACTTTTAAATACGGAATTCTGCCCTATCTTATAATACTCGCCCCTACCGTAGTTCTTTTGGCATTGGAACCACATATTTCATGTACGGTTATAGTTGTATTATTGGCTGCCGGAATGCTATTTATAGGGGGAGTAAAACTAAAGTGGTTTGGAATGGTTTTAGGCGCCATTGCTTCCGCATTGGTATATCTGGTTGTGTTTACGGATAAACTAACCTACGCCAATAACAGAATATCCGGCTGGTTAGACCCGTTTTCTCCCGGCGCCGGAGTGGATACTTGGCAAACTCGGCAGGGATTATATGCAATCGGTTCAGGTGGATTATGGGGACTTGGACTGGGAAACTCAAGACAAAAATACCTATATATTCCCGAACCCCAAAATGACTTTATATTTTCGGTAGTATGCGAAGAGCTGGGATTTATCGGAGCGGTTATAATATTGCTTTTATTCGCAATGCTTATATGGAGAGGCATGATTATTTCAATAAGAGCCAAAGATAAATTCGGTTCTTTACTCGGAATAGGTCTTACAGCTCAAGTCGGATTACAGGTAATATTAAATATTGCAGTGGTAACCAACACCATCCCAAATACAGGCATAAGCTTACCTTTTTTCAGCTATGGGGGAACTTCGCTTTTAATGCTTTTGGCGCAAATGGGAATAGTTTTATCTATTTCACGAACGGCAAAATTACAAAAAACATAATTTAAAAAATTTATAAATAAAACTTTTACGGAGGAAAAAATTGAAAATAGTATTTATTGGCGGCGGTACAGCAGGACACATTAACCCCGCTTTGGCTTTAGCCGATTACATAAAAGAACGTGAACCGAATTCCGAAATTATTTACGTTGGAGCAAAAGGCGGAATGGAAGAAAAGCTCGTTTCGGAAGCGGGATTTAACTTTAAGGGAATTACGGTTTCGGGGTTTTCCAGAAAACTTAATCTCAGCGGAATTAAAAAAAATATAATAACATTAAAAAACATTATCGTTTCATCTTTTGAATCCAGAAAAATTTTGAAAGAATTTCAACCTGATATCTGTGTAGGAACGGGGGGATATGTTTGCGGTACATTTTTAAGAGAATCCGCAAAAATGAAAATTCCTTTTTTAATTCACGATTCCAACTCATATCCCGGTATTACCACAAAGCTTTTGGCTAAAAAAGCAACAAAAGTACTTCTGATTAACGAAAACGCCAAAAAGCATCTTCCAAAATCAATTTCTACCGAAATTACAGGTACTCCCGTAAGAAAAAAGATACTTAATTTTGACCGGCTGACAGCCAGAAAAAATTTGGGTATAAAAGAAAATCAAACAGTTATATTGTCATTCGGCGGAAGTTTAGGCGCCAAAACAATCAATAACGTTATGTCACAAATCATCATAAAAAATAAAAATAACCCAAATTTTTATTTTATTCATGGTTTTGGCAAAAACGGTCATTATTTTGAAGAAAATCTTAAACACGAAAATATTAATATAAACGAAAGTACAAAATATGCCATTAAAGAATACATAAAAAATATGCCCGAATGTATGGCAGCGGCCGACATTGTAATTTGCCGTTCCGGCGCTACAACCCTCAGTGAATTGCAAGCTTCCGCAAAACCGGCTATACTTATTCCTTCGCCTAATGTCGCGGAAAATCACCAATATCACAACGCAATGGCTTTAGTAAATTCCAATGCCGCAAGTATAATTGAAGAAAAAGATTTAACAGAAGAAAAATTATTTAATGAAATTTGCAAAATTTTTGAAAACAATCAAGCAATCGCAAAAAAATACTCAGAAAATTTAAAACGAATTGCAATTACAGACTCTTGTGAAAAAATATATAAAATAATAAAAGAAATTATAAACCAAAAATAAGGATATGATTTTATGCACCAATTACCTATTATCAATAATAAAAACCTGCCGTTTTTACAGTATATAGATTTGGGAATTAAAAAAGCGGAATGTCGTATAGCATCAAATAACATAAAAAAGTTTAAAATCGGCGAAGAACTTCTTTTAAAAAGCAAAGATGAGTCTGTTTTGTGCGAAATTACATATATGCATTTTTATAAAAGTTTTGAAGAAATG
>CALDOU010000017.1 GCA_937912175.1 uncultured Clostridia bacterium | reverse complement strand
ATATTTAGGCATATTCACAAAAATCACGTTTTGCATATTATTAAAAACAAATTTTAAAAAATATAGTATAATAATAACATTTATTAAAAAAATAAAAAGCCAAGGAAAAAATCCTCGGCTTGAAATAATGCTATATATCCAATCTGTAAAAATTACTTAGCACTATTTAATTTGACTATTTAATTCATCCAAATATTTAATAACAGCTTTCTTGTCCTCATATTCTCCTTTTTTAGCCCAGGCTCCTTTCAAAACAGATACTTGTAAAAACCTTAAAACTTCATTTTCAGCATCCGGGGATGTAGATGACCTATTAATTGTTCCTGTTGTTACAACCGCCCCCTGTTGACAGCCATCCTTTATCAATTGTGAATTGGAATCAACCAACACATAGTAAGGACCATTAACCCACTCACTATCCGAATGTTTATATTGTGAATCAAATTTTTTCTCTGTAAGGATTTTCAAACAACTTAAAGACTCTGAGTTAATATTTTTTCCATACTTTGTTTTTTGTAAATTTCCCAAATCATCTCGCGCATTTTCAATGTTAACCCCCATGTTATTATCAAAAACATAAATCGTATCAAGTGTCTGACAAAACTTTTCTCGTTGTTTTAATGTTTCATTTAACTTTTTCAATTTTGCATTTATATCATCTTGTTTGTTCGGATATTCTTTGGCTTTTGCACATATCTTTTCTAAACATATAATTAAAGAAAGTAATTGTGAATCAGCTACTTCCCACTCAATAACTCTGCTATTTAAATGACATACAATCTCGTTCAAACGCGTACGGGAATATTCTAAAGCATCTTCTAAAGTTTTAATAGCACCTTTTTTCAAATATTGATCATACCCTTTTACTAATGCTTCGAGGCTCTTATTCAAACTTTCAAAATTCGTTAAATCTTTAAGTACATCAATTTTCTTTTTCACCTCCGATGCCGATATATCAACATATTCTGTTATTTCTAAAAGTTTACCTTCTGCGGCTTTAAATTCTTGTTCCACTTTTGTTGTATTCCCAAATTTTTTGTTTACTAATTTTGAGAGCTCTTCTAACTTTTCTTTGCACCCAGTATAATTACTTAAAATGTGTTTACCTGAATTTGAAAGTATTTCATTGGGGATTTTAGGCGGCTTTACACCAAGATTTTTTAGCATTGAGCATAAACTCTCACAATACATACCAATGGTCGTACAAAATTGTTTAGATATAGAATAATATGCTTTTGCTTTCGCAAATCCTTCCAAATGAAATTTTATACTATTAATAAATTTAGTTTTTTCTGATTTTTTTTCTTTAGAAAACTTGCCGGCTAATCGGTTTTTAACGCCCTTATATTTTCCTTTATATTCTTGAACTAACTCATCATAAATTTTTTCAACATCCTCTTTAACTTTCAAGGGAGGCTCTAAAGAATTTAATTTTACAATATCCAACGACATATTATCATATCCTTTCTATTGTTTTTTTATTATCTTTTTAAATATTGTATACTATTGTCACAAAAAGTCAAGCAAAAAGATTCAGTATTATTTCTAATACTGAATCTTTATAACTATATTTAATTTAATTGCATTTAGCTATATCGCCTTTATGTACTTTAACAATTTCAACCGGAGAATCTTTCGTGGATTGAGCCACGTTTTTTGCAGCTTCAGCTTTTAATTTTACCGAAAGTTGAGTATTTACGCTTTTGCATTGCTCAAGCTCTTTGGAAGCTTTAATAGACTGATCCGAAACCTCGGTCAACTTAACTTGTCCCATTACAAAGCTCGAAATTCCTATTGCACCAATAAAAAATGCAGAAAATAAACTCAGAGTCAGCTGACGCTTAGCCCTTACTCGTTGTCTTTGTCGTGCTTCCTTATCGGGAAGTCTGAAAATTTTTGCCTTTTTTACTTTTCGTTGTTCAAAAGCTTCAAAGTCAAAAGCTGCATTTCTATTATACATTTAATAACACATCTCCATAACATAATTATAATTTATACACTATTATAATTTTTCACATATTCTTAATTTTGCACTTCGGCTTCTGGAATTTTCCAATATTTCCTCGTCCGTAGGTTTTATAGCTTTTTTATGTACAAACTTTGCTTTGGGAACTTGTCCGCATACACATATCGGAAAATCAGAGGGGCACACACACCCTTGGGACCATGTTGCCATTTTTTCCTTAACTATTCTATCCTCTAAAGAATGAAAAGTTATAACCGCCAATCTTCCGCCTTTATTTAGAATACCAAAAGCTTCATCCAAGCCGCTTGAAAGATGTTCCAGTTCTTTATTAACATAAATCCTTATAGCCTGAAAAGTCCTTCTTGCAGGATGTCCGCCTTCTCTTCTTGCGGAAAAAGGAATTGCATCTTTTATTACATCTGCAAACTCCACGGTTGTTTCAATGGGCTTCTTTTTTCTTTTTTCCACTATATTCAAAGCAATTCTTGAGGCAAATTTTTCTTCTCCATACCTACTTATAATATTCCTTAATTCTTCATAACTTAAAAGATTAACAACATCATAAGCCGATTCTCCCGATTTACTCATACGCATATCCAAAGGAGCATCTTTTTTGTAGGAAAAGCCACGATTTCCTTCATCAAGCTGATAAGATGAAACTCCTAAATCCAAAGCTACTCCATCAACTTTTTGAAGACCCAAACTATGTACAACATTTTTCATATTAGCAAAATTATCCCTAACTATACTAACATTATTAAATTCAGACATTCTTTGTGTACATGTTAAAATCGCATCCGGGTCTTGATCAATGCAAATCAAATGCCCGTTTGATGAAAGCCGTTTTGCTATTTGGAACGATAACCCTGCCCCGCCTGCGGTTCCATCAACATAAATTCCATCAGGATTTATGTTTAAAAACTTTAAAGTTTCTTCCAGCAGTACCGTTTTGTGATTAAAATCCAAATTTATCTTCCTTTTGCTTCCATTTTTGCCCTTAAGTAATAAATTAAATTTTTTACATAAAAATAATTTAATTTACTACCACAAATTAGTATATTACTCCCATTTATTGTGTTAAATCAACAATAAAGGCCTATTTTAATTAAAGTTTGTAGGAATTAACATTTTTTTACATCTTTTTAATGTTTTTTTATTAAAAAATACTACCGAATCACCTCTCCTACAAGACCCGGACTATAATTTAAAGCATTTGCTTCATCGGTATCAATATGCATAGCAAGTAAAAATTTGTCACTCACTCTTATTACAACATCGTTATAAATTAAAGAACGCTCTTGGCTATTTATTTTAACATTTGCAAT
>CALDOU010000016.1 GCA_937912175.1 uncultured Clostridia bacterium | reverse complement strand
ATCACTATGATTTTTTAAATTTTCTTGTTCTTTCATAACTTTTTATACTCTTTTTGATTTTATTAATATTTTGGTTTTAATTAATATTATAGCAAATTTAATATATAAAAACAAAATATCCGCCCTAAATTTTAGGGCGAACATAATTTTTAATAATAAACTTTGGTTTATTTAATAACTTTAATTTCTCCTACTTTAACGCCGTTTGATTCTAAATATTCTTTTAAATCTTTTTCGTTTAATGCCTTTGATTTGGGATTACCTAAAACAATATATTTTTCATTGTTTTCTTTTATAATTGCTAACCATTTTAAGCCGTTTATCTCTTTTAAGTTTTCCATAGTAACCTTTTCGTCTTTCACAATTTTCAAATTTTCAATTTCAAAACTTTTCTTTTTATTATTTAATACAGAACGTAACTTTTCTTTAATCTGTCCCATAATAATCTTCCTTTCATTTTTTATTATTTAGTCCGTTTTTTAGTTTGCTGTTTTCTAATTTGGCTTTTTCGGGTTGTAGCGGCTTTCGAAGTGGGTTTGGTTTTCGGGCCTGATGATGATGTAGCACCTGTTGAAGAGCGAAACCTCCATCTTGGTAATTTGGAAAAAAGATTGTTAAGTTTTTGTTTAATTTTCGTTGATTGTGATTTTGAAAAAGATAATGCAAAGTAACTTACGCCAACACCTACTGCTACACCTAAGAGTGAGATAATAGCAATCTTGCCTGGACATTTTTTTAAGAGGTCCGTCATGGTTAAGGAAGTGGAGCAGTCTATCAACATACCGTCTGCCGAGTTATCGCTGGGGGTAATGTCTCTTACAATTTCTAAGTTATTGTTCACTGTTTTTAGTATTGCAGGTTCGTCCTTAGGCAGGTC
This sequence comes from uncultured Clostridia bacterium, assembly GCA_937912175.1. Classification (GTDB taxonomy): domain Bacteria; phylum Bacillota; class Clostridia; order Oscillospirales; family Acutalibacteraceae; genus UMGS1491. The sequence continues at coordinate 3,049 of CALDOU010000016.1, read as the reverse complement.
GCTTAGTGATTGAATGATTTCCTCCGCTCCAACTTTTCCTTCGCTTCCACCAACATTAAAAAAATTTCTTATTGACTTTGAGATACCTGAATCATGAACGCACTTATGTGTTCGTTCCCACCAAGTAGTTCCTGATTCGTTCGTTTTAGTCATAATAAATTCCTCCTTTTTAATTCAAGTATATCAAGTATTTATTGTATAATGTACACTATATTTATAAATGTGTCAAGTGTTTTATTTAATTTATCTTAAAAATTATAATTAATATATGAAAAAAGCACTCAGTTTAAACCCGAGTGCTAAAATTTTATCATTATTATTTACGAATACCCAATTTTTCAATAATTGCTCTATAACGGCCAATATCTTTTTTAGTTAAATAATTTAGTAAATTTCTTCTTTTACCAACCATAATCAAAAGACCTCTTCTTGAATGATGGTCATTATTGTGGGTCTTCAAATGCTCAGTAAGGTCATTTATTCTTTTTGTCAAAAGAGCAATTTGAACCTCAGGAGAACCTGTATCCCCTTCGTGGCGTGCATGTTCGCCGATGATAGAATTTTTTTCTTCTTTAAGTAACATATATCCATTACACCTTTCTAAAATTTACCCTATTTACACTTAGTGCAACATTTTCAGAACTTATCGTCCAAAAAAGGGGGTAGTTAGAATTAGATTGTATCATAATTTTTTGTATTTGTCAAAATCAAAATATAGTTTTATTAACTTTCACTAAGACTTTGACCTGTGATTTTTGTAGTTATAAACCCTGCAACTTGATTTAACAGATCAACACCTTTATTAAAAGCATCCTTCGCTAATTTTGCCCCTTCACCCAAAGGAAATTGTCCTCCGTTATTTCTTTTTATTTCTCCACAATTTTTCATCACTTTAAAACCAACATATAAGCCCATTCCTATTAATGCTCGATCCACAATTTTTTTCACAATACCTCCGCCGCTTACGTTTTCTAAATCTTCATCAGAAATTTTTTCAATTAATTTTTTTTCTACCATTTTAATACCTCTTTCTGTTAAATAAATATTATAGCATATTATACCACTGTTATATAAAGATATCAAGTATATTTTAAAATGTTTAATTATATAAAAACACACTGCTTTTGCAGTGTGTTTTGTTATTTATTAAATTATAAAAGGTGGAACATTACAATTAACCCTGCAAATACAATAGAAACCATTGATGTAAGTTTAATCAAAATATTAATTGCGGGTCCGGAAGTATCTTTAAACGGATCCCCCACAGTATCGCCTACAACAGAGGCTTTGTGACAATCTGAACCTTTGCCGCCTAAATTTCCTGCTTCAATATGTTTTTTCGCATTATCCCAAGCACCACCTGCATTAGACATCATTACTGCTAAAGCAAATCCGGTAATTGTAGTTCCCGCCAAAAATCCTGCCACTCCGTTAACTCCAAGAATTAAACCGACAATAATCGGTACTATTACAGCTAAAACTGCAGGCAAGAGCATTAATCTTTGAGAAGAACGAGTACATAAATCAACACAAGATTCATAATCCGGTTCAGCCGAACCTTCCAACAATCCTTTTATTTCTTTAAATTGACGTCTTACTTCACGGACTATACTTTGTGCCGCAGTGCCAACGGCATTCATGGTAAGTGCCGCAAACAAGAACGGTATCATGGCTCCGATAAACAAACCTACTAAAACAGGCGGATTTGTAATACTCAAATTAAACTTTACGGAAGGAGCAATATTTTTAACCTCTGAAATATATGCAGCAATCAAAGCAAGAGCTGTAAGTGCTGCCGATCCTATGGCAAATCCTTTTCCGGTAGCTGCGGTTGTATTTCCCAAAGAATCCAAAGCGTCTGTTCTTTCTCTGACTTCTTCACCGAGTTCGGCCATCTCCGCTATACCACCGGCATTATCGGCAATAGGTCCATACGCGTCTGTAGCAAGAGTAATTCCCAAAGTGGAAAGCATGCCCACGGCTGCAACACCGATTCCATAAAGTCCGCGGTTAAAACTCAAAATATTTGAAACACTTCCCCCACACGAGAAAAAGCTGATTAATATTGCAACCCCTACAATAATTACAGGCCATACGGTAGATTTCATTCCCAAAGATAAACCACCTATAATTACTGTTGCGGAACCTGTTTCGGAAGTTTTGGATAATTCTTTTGTGGGTTTATATGTATCAGATGTAAAGTATTCGGTAGTAAACCCAATCAAAACCCCCGCTACAAGACCTGAAATTACCGCATAAAATATTCCAATATACTGGGGTAAAAGCGTATTCACTATAAAATACGAAGATATCGCAATAATTCCTGCACTAATGTATGTACCTAAACGAAGAGATTTCAAAAGAGTTTTCTGATCAGCTTCTTCTTTGGTCCTTACAAAAAATGTACCTAAAACAGAAGCAATTACGCCCAAAGCGGCCAACAACATCGGTACTGCCATACCCTTCATTCCAAGACCTGCGCTTACAGCTAATGCGCTGGTGGAAACAATAGAGCCAACATAAGATTCATAAAGGTCAGCGCCCATTCCGGCAACGTCTCCTACATTATCTCCTACATTATCCGCTATAACTGCCGGGTTTCTTGGGTCATCCTCCGGAATTCCGGCTTCTACTTTTCCTACCAAGTCTGCTCCAACATCCGCCGCTTTTGTAAATATTCCTCCCCCTACTCTTGCAAATAAAGCCATACACGACGCACCCATTCCAAAAGTGAGCATGTTGGAGGTTATATTTTGAATCATCAAAGCTTCATTTTTAATTACTTCAACGGATGTATACCAAAATTTCAAAAAGAAATACCAAATAGATAAATCCAAAAGGCCAAGCCCAACTACAACAAATCCCATAACCGCACCTGCAGAAAACGCAACTCTTAAACCTTTATTAAGTCCTTTTTGGGCAGCGCACGCCGTACGATTGTTGGCCATAGTAGCGGTTTTCATTCCAATGAATCCGGAAAGCGCGGAGAAAAAACCACCGGTCAAAAATGCAAACGGAACAAAATGATTAAGATATCCCAAAAGCGAAA
>CALDOU010000015.1 GCA_937912175.1 uncultured Clostridia bacterium | reverse complement strand
AAAAATCGGCACGTTTGCTTGAAGGAAAGCAAGCGTGTTTTTATATTGTGAAAAAATGTCTTGTATTTTGCTGATTTTGTGGTAATATTGTTTCCGAAACATAAATTATTAAATTACTTTTTAAAGAATAAAAAACGGAGAAGGTTAATTATGGAAGGATTTAAAAATTTAAAGAAAATTTTGTTAGGTTCTGCCCTTAAAGATGATCAGCTTCAAAATGAAAAGCTGTCTCGACTGTGGGGATTGCCGATTATGGCGAGTGATGCGGTTTCATCTGTGGCGTATGCTGTTGAAGAAATTTTAATGGCTTTGGTTCCGGCGTTGGGATTATTGGCTGTTAATTATGTGGGGCTTGTAAGTGTACCCATTGTACTTTTATTACTTATACTTGTATTTTCATATGCACAAATAATAAATCATTATCCCAATGGAGGCGGTGCATACGTTGTTGCTAAAGAAAATTTCGGTAAAAAAGCTTCTTTGTTGGCGGCAACATGTTTAGTAATTGATTATATTATGACCGTGGCGGTAAGTGTTTCTTCTTCTACTGCGGCGATTACCGCTGTTTTTCCAAGATTAGAGCCTTATAGAATAATTATTTCCCTTTTGTGCGTCAGTGCTATTACTCTTATAAATTTAAGGGGAATAGGGGAATCGTCTAAAATTTTCGGAATTCCTACATATATGTTTATTTTTTCGATGATTGCTCTTATTGTGACAGGTTTTGTAAGATTTTTTACCGGTTCTTTTGCACCGATAACCTATACTCCCGAACAAATAGCAAATATTACTTCCAATAATTTGTCCGGTATGACCGTCGTTTTATTCCTTTGTGCTTTTTCTTCCGGATGTTCAGCATTAACCGGTGTTGAAGCGGTGAGTAATGCAATTCCGAGTTTTAAAGAACCTTCTCAAAAGACCGCAAAGCAAGTTTTATTTATGCTCGGTGGAATTATAATATTTATTTTTGGCGGCACAAGCTTTTTGGCCAGCTCTTTAAAAGTTATTCCGCTTGCGGACAAGACCGTTCTTTCTCAAATGGCTACGGCGATTTTCGGGAACGGAATTATGTTTTATATTCTACAATTTACTACTTCACTTATTTTGCTTCTTGCAGCTAATACGTCTTATAGCGGCCTGCCGATACTTTTAGCTATCCTTTCCAAAGACAGATATATGCCTCGTCAATTTTCTCAAAGAGGAACAAAACTTAGTTTTTCCAACGGAATTATGTTTATATTTATTGTAAGTTCTTTCCTTTTGATAGCGTTTAATGCAGATACTCACAAATTAATACCGTTTTATTCCGTAGGTGTATTTGTTTCATTTACAATCTCTCAATTCGGTATGTTTATAAAGTGGATAAAATCCAAAGAAAAAGGTTGGCAATATAAATCATTAATTAACGGTTTTGGCGCATTGGTTACTTTCATAGGTTCAATTGTGGTTTTTACTACTAAATTTACTCATGGGGCATGGGCGCTTTTGATAATTGCTCCGCTTTTAATGTGGTTTATGTCCGAAACTCATAAGCATTATTTCAGGTTTTTAAAAGGTATAAGTATTTTGGGCTATCACTATGAATATAAAGCAAGCACCAGTAACGATACTTTTCCATGCATAGTTCTAATAAATAAAATGAACAGAGCGGCTTTGAAAACTTTTGATTATGCAAATAAAATAACTTCAAATGTAACTGCGCTTCACATATCGGTTTCAAGTACGGAAACCGAAAGATTGAAAAAACAATGGCAAGATTTAAAAATTGATGTGCCGCTTACTGTTGTTTATACACCATATCGTGATATAATTAATCCTATAGAAGAATTTATCGCTTCAAAAGAATCAGAACTTAAAGAAGGCGAAAGCTTAACCGTGGTTCTTACAAGAATTTGCGGTAATGGTTGGAAAGATGCAATATTTCATAACCAAACAACATTTTTTATTGAACAACAACTAAGAAAACATGAGAATGTTGCCACGATTCTTGTACCGTATTTTTACAGTAAACCTAAGTCAATCATAAAAAAATTGGTTGATAAAAAATAATATATAAATTAATTTATACCTGTAATTTTAGGAGGCCGCGTAATTAAGTGAAAAATATTTTTAAAAAAATCGGTTGTTTATTTTCGGCATTTATTATTTTAAGTTTTTCATGTCCCGTTTTTGCTAATGAAGATACTGTTTTACATAATGATACGATTTCTAAAATTAAAGAGCGCGGATATATAAAAGTTTCTACAAATGCGGAATTTGAGCCTTTTGAATATAAAGACGGAAATAAACTTGTAGGTATAGATATTGATATTGCACGAAAAATTGCCGAAAGTTTGGGAGTATCTTTGGAAGTTAATGATACTTCTTTTGATGCGGTTACATTAGAACTGAGTAATCGTAATTGTGATTTTGCAATTGCGGCGATGAGTTATAGTAACGATAAAGCAAATAATGTTGATTTTTCAGATGTGTATTATTATGCCGGTCAATCAATTATTGTTCCTAACTCAAGTAAAATATCAAGTAAAAACGATTTAAATAATAAAAAGATCGGTGTGGCGTTAGGATTTACCGGTGATATTTATTGTACGGAAAATTACCCTAATTCAGATATTCAGCGATATAATAAAGGTTCCGATGCGATTGTGGATCTTATAAACGGTCGATTGGATGCTGTTGTTGTGGACGATGCACCGGCAAAAAAATTGGTTCGTCTTTCTAATGATAAAGTGAAAATACTGGACGAATCACTTTTTGAAGAAGGGTACCGCATAGCCGTTCCAAAGGGTGAAAATGAACTTTTGGACTATATAAACCTGGAAATCAAGCAGATGAAAGATTCTAAAGAAATAGACAAAATTGTAAATAAATATCTCTTGTCAACAAGTACTCCGAGTGTAGACATAATAGGACAAATATATAATAATTTAAAATACAAAAACCGTTATAAAATGATTTTAAGCGGCTTGTTTACTACTGTTAAAATTACTGTTGTTGCACTTTTAATAGGCGTTTTAATAGGTTTGGCGGTTTCGGTGGTTAAAGTGAGCCGAAATAATAATTTTATTTTAAAAATATTAAGGTTTATTGCAAACATCTATCTTACCGTTATAAGAGGAACCCCTGTAGTGGTTCAGTTATTTGTTATATATTATTTGATTTTTTCATCTACGGGACTTAACAAAACAATTGTTGCGATGATAGCGTTTGGGATAAATTCCGGAGCATACGTTGCGGAGATTATTCGCTCGGGAATAAACTCAATTGATAACGGTCAATATGAAGCGGGACGTTCTTTGGGTCTTAGCGAAAAAGTTACCATGACAAAAATAATTTTGCCGCAAGCTTTAAAAAACGTTTTGCCCACACTTGTTAATGAATTTATTCAACTTATAAAAGAGACATCTGTTGCCGGATTTATCGGAGTTATGGATTTATCTCGTTCCGGAGATATAATACGAAGCCAAACTTATGAACCATTGGTTCCGTTGATGACTGTGGCTTTGATATATTTGTTTATAGTAATTGCTACTACTCTATTTATGTCTGCGTTGGAAAGGAAGCTGAGAAAAAGTGATAAGCGTTAAAAATTTATATAAAGAATTTCATAGAGAAAATAGTATTTTAAGAATTCTCAGCGGAATAAATGTGGAAATTAAAAAGGGCGAAAAAATTGCCATAATAGGTCCGTCGGGTTCAGGTAAAAGTACGTTTTTAAGGTGTCTAAACGGTTTGGAAGTGCCTACCAGCGGAGAGATATTTTTTGATGGAAAAAATATTACCGATCCCAAATGCAATATGGATGAGGTCAGGAAAGAAATGGGAATGGTTTTCCAGCATTTTAACCTTTTTCCTCATTTGACCATTTTACAAAATATTACTCTAGCACCAATATCTTTAAAAATATATTCACAAAAAGACGCCGAAAATTGTGCACTTGCCCTTTTGGAAAAAGTAGGACTGCGTGATAAGGCCAATGAGTATCCCATAAGGCTTTCGGGCGGACAAAAACAAAGAGTTGCCATAATTCG
>CALDOU010000014.1 GCA_937912175.1 uncultured Clostridia bacterium | reverse complement strand
GAGAAACTTTGTTTGAAAGAGGATATATATGTTTACAAAATTTCGAAAAAGTATCGGAAAATAATTTTGCCGATGATAACTATATTGATTTTATTTTAAGTTCCGCTTCTAATTACTCAAAAGTGGTTTTTGTTTTGGCAAATAAATCTCAAGATGAGTTTGACAAACTAAGAAAATATTTTGAAAACTATTGTTTTATTGAAATTCCGCTTGATGACCTTGATAACGAAGAAAGCTTTATACTTTGGAAAAATGCGCTTAATAAAGTTGAAGTTGACGATAAACTCGATATTCATGAAATGGCAAACAAATTTACATTTACGCCAAAACAAATAAACAATACCGTAGTCCAAGCTCAAAGACAGGTTGCATGGAACATGAACAAAGGTTCAAAAACTTCAACTTCAAAAGAAAGTAATTTAAAAATTGACATGCCACTTCTTTGTGATGTTGCGTACAAGCAAATCACATGGCAGCTTTCGGATAAAGCTACGCTTATTAAAAAAAAGCATGCTTGGGATGAGTTGGTTATGAGGAAAAGTGAAAAAGAGATTATTCGCCGAGCTTGTAATCAAATAAAATATAAACATATAGTTTACGATAAATGGGGCATGGATAAAAGAATTCTATACGGCAGGGGACTTAGCATGCTTTTTACCGGGCCACCGGGCACGGGTAAAACAATGGCGGCACAGGTTGTTGCCAGCGAATTGGGTTTGGAAATTTATAAAGTTGATCTTTCAAAAGTTATTTCAAAATATATCGGAGAATCTGAGAAAAACTTGGGAGAAGTTTTCGAAAGCGCCAAAAGAAGCAACGTTATTTTACTTTTTGACGAAACCGATGCACTTTTCGGAAAGAGAACGGAGGTAAAAGATTCACACGATAAAAATGCAAATGTGGAAACATCTTATTTGTTGCAAAAAATGGAAGAATATAATGGCATAACCATAATGACTACCAATTTTATTGAAAATATAGATAAAGCGTTTTTCAGAAGAATTAATTATGTTATTCACTTTACTTTCCCTGATGAAAAATTACGAAAAGAAATTTGGATAAAAATGTTTCCTAAAGAAACTCCGGTTTCAAAAGATGTGGATTTTGACTTTTTGTCAAAAAATTTTGAAATTGCCGGAGGTAATATAAAAAACGTAGTACTTACGGCAACTTTTATGGCTGCTTCGGAATCTTCCGAAATTAAAATGTGTCATATTATAAAAGCGCTTGAATATGAAATGAAAAAACAAGGAAAAATAGTTTCCAAAAACGATTTTGGTGAATATGGTTACTTGATTTAAAATTATTAAAGCCATTCCGCTAATTAAGCGGAACGGCTTTTGGATTATACATAAATTTTTATTTTGGTGGATGATTTCGTTGTTGGTTGAATTAGAGTTGCTTTGAATTTAATACAGCCTCCTTGAAACTCTTCAGTTACAAGCATTTCCACAGATGAATTTATTAAATAAGGTACGCTATCGCTATATAATGATATGAAATCCAGTGGATATAATTTATAGTGCCATACAAAGTAAATAAAGTAGGTCGCCTTAATCTCTCCGTATGGAGATCGCAAAATTTCGTTGTAGATTTCTACAATACTTCTTCTCCAATCAATCAAACTTTTATTATAAGACTCATATGAAATATCAGGGTTTCGGTGAATTAAGTTTTCTGTATACTCTTTTGCAAGTGAAAAAGACATAGTGTGGATTTCCTGCATTCCCTGTATTATCTGAGTTGGAAATGTTACAGCTTTGATTTTTGGGAAAAAGGCTGAACATAATATAAATACCGATATAAATGCAAGAAGTTTTTTGAAAAATAAATGGAATTGTTTTTGCATATGTGGGCTCCTTTGGTTTTAAAGATGTTTTTAATGGTAACTTGTATATTTGAAAGCTACCGAATTTATAAACTGTAATTTGTGATTTAGAAAATGGCCATAAGTTAAATGGTCAACATTCATAAACGTACTATACCATAACACAATGTAATTTTTATAAAATTAATTATGACCGAATGATAGTTAAGTTTTGTACTAAGTAATAGTAATGATTTATAATATTGTGTCTTAAATTTTATAAGCAATGTGTTTGATTGAAAAAAATTATTTTTTGTATATGGTCTTTTAAAAAATATTATAAATAAAAAAATAAAATCTATATTGAATAAGATAATCAACACAGATTTTATTTTAAAGTGTTGGCATTTCCTTATTTTCCCGGGCCGTCTCCAGCCAAGTATCTTCAGCATCACTGAGCTT
>CALDOU010000013.1 GCA_937912175.1 uncultured Clostridia bacterium | reverse complement strand
TTAATATCATTCAACGACTGCACAAAACAGATTATCGCAATCAAGAATTTGTCATTGAAGACATTGACGGGCGTTGGATTTATTTTGGAATTAAAGAAAACTAACCAAAAGACAAATCCCGGTTTATCGGAACGATATATTCTCGTGTACTGCGAGATTAGATTTATTCCCACGTTATGTGATTATTACAGCGCCTTAACCCATATGAAAGCAATGGGAATTTTGTCAAAGAAATAAACAACTTTGAACTTAAAACCCACTATTTCATAGGTGACTTCTAAATGGTATAATTTTCCCAATAAAATATATTGATAATTTAAGCTATATATGAGGGTATTCCCGTATAAAAATATTTTTCTTAAAAAAGCAGCAAATCGGAGAGGAACAATAAACACCCACTCGCTATGCGGGTGGATATTTATTGTTATTTTGTCTATATAATAAAAAATATATTTTATAAAAATTGTAATAATCATTTCAATGTGTTATTATAAGATTTAGGTATAAATTCAATAAAATAAAATAGATTGGGGAGTAAAAAATGGATTTTTTTAAAACCAAAAATTTAAACAAAAAATGGACTATATCTATTATAACCGCTATAGTTTTATGTATTACCGGAATAATTTTTTTCTATTACAAAAATAATACCCGTGTTTTCACTCGCAGTGAATATATTAAAGAGGTTGTAATTCAAAATCAAAATTTCAATAACTTATTAGATGAATTTTTAGATAAAGTCGACTCTTACAGTGGCTCTAAAGAATCTATCGACCAACTGGAAAACTCCGCTAATAAAATAACTCGTTTTACAGAAGCTTTAAAAGAACAACTTGGCCCAAAAGTCCCCAGCGATTCAAAAAGTCACTATGAAGGTATGATAAAAGCTTACAATATGTATATTGATTCAATAGAATTATATAAAAAAGCCGTACCTAAAAATTTGGGGGAAGAAAGAACTTCTCTAATGAACCAGGCTCAAGAGCAATTAACAGCAGCCCAAAAAGAAATGAAAAATTTACAATAATTTAAGGAAGTAAAAGTTGTGTTTGATAATTTAAAACCTTTAAATATTATTTTAATAAATTTAATTCTTATAATATTATGGCATTTGATTATATTATTTCTATGCCATATACTTCCGGATTCATTTTTTAACCCAAATAAATTTTTATATAGAAAATATAATTGGGAAAAAAACGGAAACTTCTATGTGAAAAAATTAAAAATAAAAAAATGGAAAGATAAACTCCCCCAATATGTAGCAAAAGATGGTTTTTCAAAAAGAAACTTAAACTCCATTAAACCTAACGATTCATATATAAATACTTTCATTATGGAAACTTGCCGAGCTGAGTGGAATCACT
>CALDOU010000012.1 GCA_937912175.1 uncultured Clostridia bacterium | reverse complement strand
TTAATTAACTTTTTAAGATTTTTAACATCTGAATCATTTATTTTTTCCGACTCCGATTCGGGAATATCTTCTCCGGCATAAATATACAATCCCAAACCAAACATAGAAAGGTTTTTCACCAAACAACGCATTAAAGCTTTATTTATATCAAACATCGTTGCGGCTTCAACAGGAATATTTTTTTTATATTTTGAATCATAGGTATACTTAACGGATTTCATGGTTTTATTGGAATTATCCATAACAGGAAGCCACATTTCGTGAGTTAAACCTTCAATCGTTACGGTTGTAAAAACCATATATCCGGTATTTTCATCGTAAACATACGGCAAATTATTTTCCCCAAAAAGTTTTATTTGATATTGAGCTTCAGGAAATATTTTCTTTACTTCTGCCCATGCGTACGGCCACGAAAGATAATTTAACCCATTTTTTTGTTCAATATGATTACCCACATTTATATTAAATAAATTTTCAAAAACCGATTCTTCTTTTGCTTTATTTTTTTTCATTTCTATTTACCCCTATCTTTAACAAATTATATTATTTATACATAATAATTTTTTCACTTAATAAGATTTTAATACTAATTATTAATATTATTTTTTGCTTATAAAAACATTCTGATTGAATTTAGATTTTGTTTGTAATAGAATATAACCAACAATTGTTAAAGGGGACTTATTATGCATTTTAAAAAATTAAAATCAAGAATACTGTCTTTCGGTTTGGGAATATTAACTGTTTTTCCTTTATTGGGAAATTGCACTTACGCTTTACCCAACACCTCGAAAACAGTAGTTTCGGAAAATTCCCAAGCGAATCAATCTATACATGGCTTTTTACTAAATAAAACTCTAGACATTAATAATCACCATGTTATGGAATACCAACATGAAAAATCCGGAGCATGGTTTGTAATTGAAAAAAATAATAATCCAAACAAATGTTTTGAGATAAGCGTACGTACTCCTCCGGAAAATGACAAAGGTATTAACCATATAATTGAACACTGCGTGCTTAACGGCAGCAAAGATTTTCCTTGTAAAAATATGATATGGGAACTACGCCAAAACTCCTTTAATACTTTTTTAAATGCTCAAACATGGCCATTATATACTACTTACCCTGTTGCGAGTTTAGATGAAGAAGAATTAACTTCTTTAGCTAAAATATATACAAGCGGTGTTCTTAAGCCTTCTTTTTTAAACGATGAACGAATATTCAAAAAAGAAGGAATTAGGTTTGAACTCGATAAAACCGGTGCGTTAAATGCAAACGGTACCGTTTTCAATGAAATGCAACAATCATTCAACGAACAACCAAACATTATGCTAAAAACACTTTTTCCGGATACCCAAGGCAAAAATTTATCAGGAGGTATTCCGAAAGACATAACTGAACTTTCATATAAAGAAGTTTGTGAAACCTATAAAAAATATTATCATCCGTCAAATATGGTAATAACGCTCAAGGGCGATGCTGATTATGAAAAATTCATGAAATGGTTAAATGAGGATTATCTTCAAAATTATGAAAAGCAAAACACTGAAAATATTAAATATACATCTCAAGCCCCCTCAAAATTGCCGGAATATAAAACATTCGACTGCTACGTTCCTTCATCAAGTGACCAATTATTTACGGGCGTAGTAAGTTATATACTTGATTTTTCCACTTACAATAAATATCTTTCTGAATTGGACGATATTAAATCCATACTAAACAACCCTACATCTCCACGAAATATTTATTTACAAAGTAAAGGCTATAAAACTGAGTTTGCATTTTACGATACTCTTTATGACCCGCTTTTTCAAATATATTTTTCATCGAAGGATAAAGAATCCATATCCCAAAAAAACATAGAAGAAACATTAAAAGAAGTGTTCGAAAAATATCCAATCACACAAAAAGAAATTGACACCATATGCAATAATGACAAATTCGAGCGCCAATTGTCAGAAGCATCTTCCTCATACGAAAAATATATTTCTACCAATGATTATATGCAATCGTTTATAAGATTTAATCAACCATGTTCCGAAAAATATTTTAAAGATTACTCTACCGAAAGCAAAAAAGAAAAAAACTACAATGATATAATCAATAAAATTTTAAACAATAAAAAAACAATTATAGCCTTCATCCCTTGTAGTAATATTCAGTTAAGCCATTCGGAAATTTTAAAAGACAAAATAAAATCATTAGAATCACAAAAAGATATTTTAACTCAAAATCACGAAGAACAAAAAAAGTGGTCGGAATCACCAAATTCTCCGAAAAATTTAGATACAATCAAAAAAATGTTTAAAAAATTATCCGATATTAAAGTACCAAGTTTAGAATGTCCTTTGCAAAATAAAAAACTCAACGGTAAGCCGTATTATTATTCCGCTCAAGATATTAAGGACTTTATATCTTATAAATTTGTATTTAAAGTAAATCATCTTTGCGAAGATGATAAAATGTATTTGCCGCTGTTTAATGAAGCATTAAAATTAATGAATACAAAAAATCATTCACGAACGGACTTGGAAGCTTTAAAATCACAAAAATGTATTACAAATTATAGTTTTAATGTTTGTGAAAATAATAAAAAAGAAAAAAATGCTTATGCTATTATAGACATTACATGCCAAGAAAACGATTTAGATAAATCATTGGCTCTGGCTAATGAAGAGTTTAATAATATAGACTTTAATGATAAAACCAATTTAAAAAATATTATATCAAGCATAGAAGAAAGTTTAACTTCTTGCAATACGCCGGCCGCAAAGTTTGGCAGTTGTGCCGGAAAATTATTAAATTTATTATTTAGTTATATGTATGAAGATTTGGGTAATTCAAAAAATTTCATAAAAGAAATTTCAGCTAAAATCGATGATAAAAACTTTTTAAAAGAACTATCCCAAAATCTTGAAAATATAAAAAATAAAATAATCAATTATAATTCTTTAGTCGGAATAGGAATATGTTCTTCAGAAAAAAATAAATCTTTGGCCGAATCTAAATTAGAAAAATTCATTTCAAACTTTAGTTCTTTGCGTGTAAATCCGAATACAAAAATAAAGTTATATGAAGTATCCGACAAAAACATAGATTTCTTGGAACCTTCTTGTTCCAACGGAACGATTATTTGCTCTATGAATTCGAAAGAACTCAGTAAAGACGCAGGATTTAACGTTACATGTCAGATATTAAACAATAAATTTTTTGCTCCTCAAATTCGAGAAAAACTTGGAGCATACCATTGCGAAATTATTCCTGTACCAGAAAAAAATAAGATTGTATTTGTTTCTACAAGCAACCCAAATTTAAAAGGAACAATTGACATTGTCAAAACTATTCCGCAATTCATTGAAAAATTGGAAATTTCAGACGATGATATTACAAACATTTCCAAAAGCTTATTAAATCAAAATTTGCAAAATGACAAATTAAGCTTATATCATAATCAATCAGAATCAACAATTTGTAAAAATTTAGATTATTGCAATTATTTAAACGAATGTACAGAAATTATAAAAAATATGAATTCAAAAAAAATAAAAAAACACGGTAAACTTATTAAAAAAGCCCTTAAAACAATGAAAATATATGCATTAACAGGAAATTTAAACGAAGAAGAAGAAAAATTATTTGATGAAATTATAAAATAAAAATTCTTATAAAAAAGCACCTACAAATTAGGTGCTTTTTAGTTTAAAAATTTTCAGTCAAAATTTCAGACTTTAAAATTCCTTCCAATATTTTTCTTAACTCCATTCTCACCATTTCAATAGATTCGGTTTTAAAATGACTTTCTTTTATAAATCCCCAAACACCATAACACAAAAACCCCGCAATCTTTTTTACATCATACTTCGGTTTTAACATTTTACTTCTTCTCTTGGTATGAATTTCCAAATATTTCAAAATATATTCATAAACAGAAAAATTCAAATAAGGATTTTCGTAAGAACCTGTATGAGAAAAAAATTCAAAATTTTCATAATATAAATTCAAAATACAATCCAAAAAATTGCAGTAACTTTTTATAGGATCCTTTTCACTGTTATTTTCATTTTGAAGATTTTGATATTTAATCTGCGCTGAATTTATCATATCTTTGGAAATACTTTCAACCAAATCATATTTATCATTAAAATGAGCATAAAAAGTAATGCGGCTCACATTAGCTTTTTTACACAACTCTTTAATTGTTATTTTTTCAAAAGGTATTTTCGAAAGTATTTTGATAAAAGTCTGTTTTATGTTTTTTCTGGTTTTAATAATTCTCTTATCTTCTTTCATTAATTTACACATCCTTTAATCTGTATAAATAAATATACAATAATATAAATATGTAATTTTATTTTAAACCATTTTAATTTATAATTAAATCCTATATTTTAAAACAATTACGGAGATGAAATAATTATGAATTCGTTTATTTTAAGTTGTTGCTCCACATTTGACCTTACTAAAGAGTATTTAGAAGAAAAAAATATCTCCTGCATATATTTTCACTACTCCATAAATGAAAAACAATATAATGACGATTTATGGCAAACAATGAGCCCGGAAAAATTTTATAGTATAATAAGTAAACCAAACACAGATTTAAAAACCTCTCAAGTCAACTCAGAGGAATTTATAAAATATTTCACTCCATTTCTTAAAGAAGGAAAAGATATTCTTCACGTCTGCACTTCTTCAGGTTTATCAGGAGTATATACTTCTGCAATGATAGCAAAAAAAGAGCTGGAACTAACTTATCCCGAGCGAAAAATTTATATTATTGATTCTTTAAGCGCTTCTTCGGGCGGAGGCCTTATGGTAGACACTTTGGCTGAAATGAGAGACAATGGTAAAAATATTGATGAAATATATAACTGGTTAGAAACCAACAAGTTAAAAATGAATCATTGGTTTTTCACAAGTAATCTTTCATTCTTTATTAAAGGCGGAAGAATTTCTAAAGCTTCAGGATTTATAGGAACTTTTCTAAAAATATGTCCTGTATTAAACGTCAATGCAGAAGGAAAACTTGTACCAAGGCTAAAAGTACGAAGCAAAGAACGTTGCATAGATACACTTGTTTCTAAGATGGAACAAAATGCCGATAAAAGTATAAATTATTCCGAAAAATGTTTTATTTCTCATTCTAACTGTCTTGAGGATGCAACAAAACTTGCCGAAAAAATAGAACAAAAATTCAAGCATTTAAACGGAAAAGTTAAAATCAACAATATCGGACCTACAATCGGAAGCCATACGGGTCCCGGAACCGTCGCACTTTTCTTTTGGGGAAACAGCCGTAAAGATTAGTACAATAATCGTTTTCAAACATTTTATTGATAATAAACCCAAATTAAAAGTCCATACGATAATGTATGGACTTTTAATTTTATAAAGAATGTTTCGTGGACCCTATATTGATACATTCAAAATACTTTAAAAAATCATTAAGCTCTAATTTTGAAACTCCTTTTTCCGCTTCAGCTTTCGGAACTCTTACCTTGCTTTTTCCTTTGTCATCATACTCCCTTGTCCGTCCGGCGTAAGGATTTCTGACTTCAATATATAAATATTTATTACCGTTTTTAGACATCTCACCGGCACCTATAACAGAATATACATGACTTAAAAATAAGCCTTTACTATATAATTGAATCCCCTTTTCTGCGTCTGCCGTAATAATTTGTTTTTTATCTAAAGCTTCTTCTATTCTATAATAAATGGAAAGTGCTTGTTCACTATATCCAGAAAAACTTTTTGATTTTCTCAAGTCTTCACTAACTACCACACAGCCAGATTTTTTTCCTGTCAATGTAGCCATTACCGCACCGGCATCACCGCCATGAATTCCATCAATAATTCCGGAATTTATAGTTTTGTGTTTCATTTTATATTTCCTATATTCATCATTTGACATAAAATGATCATAATTATTGTGGCGGTAAACAGCATAAGCTTTTTCCAAAAGTCTTACCCAAGGCGCGCCTTTATCTCTTAAAGCAGTTTTATCAACTTCTATTACCACTTTACCCGAAGGAACACCTCTACCGTTCAATTTGAAAAATCTTATACCAACCTTTTTTGTATCGGGCTTTTTAAACCAATCGTTCAAGGCTTCTAATTTGTTTGTGCCCGATTTTTTGCTATATGCCTCAAAACAGTGCAACAATGCTTCCGGATCTGTTTTAGCCAAAGAAGAAACTACTGATAAAAAATAACAATCTAAATCCGTGTAACCTTGCTTAATATCTAAATATAGTTTTGTCTTATCGGGGTTGGGAAATAAATCCGCATCTTCTTTAAATTCAGTTTTTCTATTAAATATCCTATACTTAAAATCTTTATCTTCCACAGATATATGTTCTTTTTGAAGTGGCATAATTATCACACCTTTCTATATTTTGGAAAATTATATCAAAATGCAGCAAAAAAGTCAATCTTTACTTTTGATTAATGTAAATTATATCAATATACTTAGCCACAGCATCGGTAAAATTTTATTATAAATATGATTAAAACATTGTAACGGAAGTGGATTTTTACCTTTCCCAATTTCAATGGTAAACGCCGGCCTGTTAAATTCAGTTATAAACCAATCTTTAAAACCGCCTCCAACAGCTAATCCTTCAGGCCTGTTCAATTCATATCCACTACTTAAAGCAAATACCATAGCTAAAAATTCAGAGTTTTCGGGTTTTTGATTGTTATAATCCCAATAAATTTCTTCACCTTGACTATGAAAAGCAAACGCACGTTTAAAATTATTATTTCTACACAAACGTGTTATTGCTTGAGTTTCTCTTTCACTTTCGGGAAACTCTCCCCCGTAACGAGTCCACGAAGGCGCAACAATGTTATTTTTTATTTCAAGCTTTTTTAACTCTTCCCAACCGGATTTAAAATTATGATTTAAATCCACACCCCGTGCATTTGACTGCCATTTATAATTTTTTTTACCATATGACTTTTCAACTACTTTTTTATATTCGTAAGCAGCGCTGCTCCCCTTTAGAAAAATTTCCACACCGTCGGGATTTATACACGGAATTACAAAAATGCCCCTATTTTTTATTTTTTCCGAAATGTTAACTCCGCAAATCAACTTATTTGCCTTAACAACATTACATACATCTTCTAAAAACTTAAAAAGTAAAAGGGACGTCATCCACTCCATACCGTGAAAGGCCCCGACCAGCAAAACCATTTCTTTAGAGTTTCCCGTTTTCAATCCTATAATATCTCTTTCGCACCAACTCTTCCCCAAATGTTCAACTTTCAAAAAATTATATTTATTAATCAAAAAATTTATTTTTTTCTTTCTTTGTGATTCAACCGGAATTATATACACTTTGCCTACCCCCTGAATATATTTATAACTTTAAATATATTCTTAAACGAATTAAATTATTAATATTTTAAATTTTAATTGAAAAAAATCGCAAATTATTATACAATATATTGAAAAAAATATTATAATTAGTATAATTACAATAAGAAACATATTTTATATACAAAGAAGGGCAGGGAATAATAATATGTTTAAACTAAACTTAAACAAAAATAGCAAAAAAATTTTAAAACTCGGAGTTTGGGCATTTGCCTTAGCAGGAGTCATACTGTGCGGAATATGGATTTTTGCCCAAAGTATGATTGGCACATATAAAGTCACGCTCCCACATATAGATAGCAGCATCGGTACATTGGAATATTCAATAGATAACGTACCGCAAGGAAGCACCGACGGTCATAATACAATCAGCGTGCC
>CALDOU010000011.1 GCA_937912175.1 uncultured Clostridia bacterium | reverse complement strand
AAAAATTGGAACAAATAGACATGGAACAAAAAAGCGATAAAGAACCGTTTTATACGGTGCTGGAAAAGGGCATGCAAAAATTAAAAAACTCCGAAAAATTATCCACAGAAACTTAAAAAGATATATAAATACCAATCATGAAATTTGAAACATTTTCAGCAAAACAAACACTTGCCCTTACATGGTGGGTTAAAGATTCAAAATATGAAAATTTTGACGCCATAATATGCGACGGTTCCATAAGAAGCGGAAAAACAGTTTGCATGTCAATTTCATTTATACTGTGGTCTTTTTACAAGTTTAATAATTCAGCGTTTGCACTTTGCGGAAAAACAATTCGCTCCCTTAAAAGAAATGTAGTAACACCTATTTTACCGCTTTTAAACAGCATGGGATTTAGTTGCAAACAAAAAATCTCAGAAAATTTATTGGAAATTTCTTACAACGGAAGAACAAATCTTTTTTATTTATTCGGAGGGAAGGACGAATCCTCCGCCGCGCTTATTCAAGGAATGACTCTTTCGGGGGTACTTTTTGACGAGGTGGCGTTAATGCCCCGTTCTTTTGTAGACCAAGCATTGGCAAGATGTTCAGTTTACGGTTCAAAATTTTGGTTTAATTGCAACCCCGAGTACCCCGGACATTGGTTTTACAAAGAATGGATTTTAAAAACCACATTAAGAAATGCATTTTATCTTCACTTTACCATGGATGACAATCCCTCGTTATCCACCGCTTTAAAAGAACGTTACAAAAGATTATACAGCGGAACATTTTATCAACGTTTTATCGAGGGTAAATGGGTAGCGGTTGAAGGGTTGATATACCCATATATGACTTTTGACTATTCGTTTCATGATATTCCGAACACAAAGTTTTCACGCTATGCTCTATCATGCGATTACGGAATAGTAAACCCAACGTCATGCGGATTATGGGGGGAATCAAACGGAATATGGTACCGAATAGACGAATATTACTATGACTCCAGAAAAGAAGGTGAGACACGAACAGACGAAGAACACTATCAATATATATGCGACATGATAAATGAAAAAAACATAAGTTGCATGACGGTGGATCCTTCCGCCGCAAGTTTTATTACATTAATCAAAAGGCACGGAAAAATAAATGTAATACCGGCAAAAAACAATGTCGTAGACGGAATAAGAGAAGTTTCCACGGCTTTAAAAAAAGGAGATATTAAAATTTGCAAAAATTGCACCAACTCCGTTCGAGAATTTTCTCTTTACCGTTGGCAAGATAACGGAAGCCGTGACACCCCTGTCAAAGAAAACGATCACGCAATGGATGACATACGGTACTTTGTTACAACAATAATGGCAGCTGACGAAGATCCGTTTTTCGCTCTTGCTGCAAGAAGATAATTAAAGGAGCAATAAAGTGGAATTTTTTAAAAAGAAAAAACAACAACCCATAGCTGTACAAACAGCGCCATCAATCATCAAAAACACGCATCCGTTTGGAATACTCGAAAAGCAAAATTCGGTTTCCAGTCCGGAAATAAAACTTTATAAAACATTAAAAGAAGCTGTACCTATAATTGATGCAGCAATATCCAAAATTTTACGTCTTACCGGTGAATTCAAAATCAAATCACGTAACAAAAATGTTGAATACAGCCTTAACAAATTCATTTCAACTGTCCAAGTAAATTCATGTGGTCGCGGAGTAAACAATTTTATAATGAATCATCTGGATCAACTTTTAACTTACGGCACGGCTGTCGGAGAAATGGTAGTCGATTACAACAACAATACCATAGCGGCGCTTTACAACGCCTCTCTTACGGAAGTGGAACTTAAAAACGAAAACAATCCTTTAAAATTGCAAGTTTGCAAAAGAAAGCCCGATGGTTCTTCCGAGCCCATACCATACCCCGAATTAATTTTAGTTTCCTCCTTAAATCCGGATCCGGGAAAAATTTACGGCAATTCAATAATGAAAGGATTACCATTTATAAGCAACATACTTTTAAAAATTTTTCACAGTATCGGTATTAATTGGGAAAGGGTCGGAAATGTAAGATTTGCAGTAACTTACAAGCCCTCAAACGACGCGGGCGAACGAGCTTATTCTCGTGAAAGAGCCACTCAAATAGCCACGGAATGGAGTAAAGCCATGCATAGCGGTCCTCACCCAAGTGATTTTATTGCAGTGGGTGATGTGGGAATTAAAGTTATAGGAGCGGATAATCAAATTTTAGACAGCCATGTACCTGTGCGCCAACTCCTTGAACAAATTATCAGCAAACTCTCCATTCCCCCATTTTTACTTGGAATCAACTGGTCTACAACAGAAACAATGTCTACTCAGCAAGCGGAAATTTTGAGTAGCGAACTTGAAGCATATAGAAGATTATTAAATCCCGTCATCAGCCAAATCTGTGATATGTGGCTAAAGCTTCACGGAATTACGTCGGATTATACAATTACTTGGGATAAAATCGACCTTAAAGACCATGTTCATATTGCCAATGCAAGACTAATCAACGCAAAAGCTCAAGAAATCGAGAAAAAACTGGAAAAAGAATACGGCCAATCATTCGATGACCAATATTAAATTCCATAACAAGTTATTAAAAGGAGAGCAAAAATGAAAAACAATAAAAACGAACATAAAGGCGGATACATAATAAAAACCAAATCCGAATCAAAAATCACAGAAAATGAATTAAAACTTATCAACAAGCTAACCAGGCGAAACCTCACCGCAGATGAGGTTTATACCTTTACCGTAATACTCTGTGATAATGACATAGACCGAGACAACGAACGTTTCACAAATGAAGCGCTTGAAAAACTTGCAAAATTATATGTCGGTAAAACGGGAATTTTGGACCACAATCCCACCAGCGGAAATCAAACCGCCAGAATTTATGAATGTCACACCGAGATCGTAAAAGAAAAAACAAATCGCCTAAATGAACCTTATAAAAGGCTTGTCGCAAAAGCATATATGCCAATATCCGCAAAAAACGAAAACATAATATTGGAAATTGATTCGGGTATAAAAAAAGAAGTAAGCGTGGGATGCACTGTTGAAGACAAAATTTGCTCTATTTGCGGCAAAAACTTAAATAAGGAAATTTGTAACCATATAAAAGGTAGAAAATATAAAAAGAACAACACCTATCAAATCTGCCACACAATTTTGGACAACCCTACCGATGCTTATGAATGGTCCTTTGTGGCAATTCCCGCTCAAAAAGAAGCTGGGGTTATAAAAGCTCTTACCCTTGCTCAGAACGGAGGTGAAATATATTTGGAAGAAATTATTAAAAATCTAAAATCCGGACAAAGCGTTACATTTACGGAGCAAGAGGCTTCAAAACTTTTTGACCTGATTAAAAACTTAAAAGAAAAAGCAGAGGTCGGTTCATTTTACAAAGAGGAATTAAAAAAAGAAGTTATTAAGCTTTCGGCAATAGTCCAACCTGAAATAAGTTTGACTCTTATGAAAAGCGTAACGGAAAAACTTAACGTTGAAGAACTCAAATCTTTCAGAGATTCTTTTAAATCAAAGCTATCTGAAATAATTCCGACAAAACCCCAATTTTCTCAAGAAAAAACAGATTTTTCAAAAACAACAAACACTCAATTCAAAATATAAAAATAAAATTAACGGAGGAGTATGTATAATGGCATTTTGCGATTCAATAAAATTAGAAAAAGGTATGTATTCCGTAAGCGGAAAAGATTTTACAAGAGTTTTGGAAGAATTAGACCCTTCCGAAAATTATAAAGGCACAGATTTAGAAAACTTAGATGCTTATCAACGTCAATTAAAAAGGTTTGACATTAAAGTAAGCGGACCTGAATGTGATAAAGTTGAAAAATTCTTCAGCACAACCGATTCCGCGGTATTATTTCCGGAATTTTTATCCAGGGCTATCAAACAAGGTCTTATGGCTTGCAATATAATTCCTTCAATTACCGCAGCAAACACAATAATAGACGGCATAGATTACAGAGCAATCACTTCAACGACAGCAGTTGCATCCAACGATGACGGAACGGAAGGAAATTCTTTAAGAGCTGTAAGTGTACGCACAAACAGCAGCTTGGTTTCTCTTAAAAAATACGGAAGATATTTCAACTCCTCTTATGAGGCTATGAGATTCCAAAATTTAGACGTAATAGCGGTAATATTCAAACAAATCGGAATGGATATTGCCAACGAACAAATCACTGATGCAATAACAGCATTACTTTCGTCAGGTCTTTCCGCAGCAACGGAAATTTCTTCTGCAACAGCAGGAACTCTTACATATGGTGACCTTTTAAGCTTGTGGTCAGGTCTTGCACCATATCAACCCAATGTAATGATTGCTTCCGGAACCACAATAAAAGATATTTTGGGACTTACTGCAATGCAAGATGCAGAAGCGGGTTTAAGCTTCCATGGTACAGGTAAAATTGCCACTCCTTTGGGAGCACAACTGATTTTAAATTCAAGCGTTACAGACAGCAAAATTATAGGTTTGGACAAAAACTTTGCTCTTCAAATGATTCAATCGGGAAATGTAATGGTGGAATATGACAAAGTAATAGAAAAACAGCTTGAAAAAGCCGCCATTTCCATTACCGCAGGATTTTCCAGATTATTTAAAGATGCAGTAAAAGTATTGGATTACACATCTTCCACCTAATAAAAATATTATATTTTCAGTCAATCGCTCTTCTCCCCACTTTTTCAAAACGGGTGGGGAGTATAGTTTTAAAAAAGGAGTGAATAACTTTGGAACTACAAGAAATAATCAAAAGATTTGCAATACTGGCAAACGTTTCCGATAACGAACCGTTTCCTTGGAACTCGCTTTGTGAAGATGCCGGAGAAGATATAAAAAGACATTTAAGAGACGATGTTGTTGAAAGCGAACATTCCAGACGATTATGCGCCGCAGCGGCAGCTCTTGCTTTTTACAGGCACACACTATATATGGCTTCTTGCGGAGGAATGGAATCTTTTACCGCCGGTGAAATAAAAATAAAAGCAGACCCTAAAAACAGTTCTAAAATAGCACTTAACGTCTGGAAAGATGCAAAAAATTCCATAAGCGACTTATTAAAAGATGAAAATTTCGTCTTTCAAACCATAATCTAAGCGGCAAATAATTTTTAAGGATAATTTAAAATTATGAAAACAAAAATAAATTACATAATAAAACAATTTGGTCAAGAAACCATAATAATGAAAAGCCAAAACGACGAACCCATTTATACAAAAGCTTTTATTCAACCGCTCAGATGTGATTACCAAAGCGAACTTTACAAAGATTATATGGAAACCGAAGGAACGGAACAATTCCTTTATATCGGACCCCCGGAGTGCCCCATAAGCACCTACCCCGATACTACTATAATAACTTCAGGCCAGCAAAGCTATATTATAAAAAAAGCCGAAAGTGTCTATCTTTCAAATACTCAAATGTACGAACGAGCAGTGTTGGAAAAAGCTCCAAACTAAATATAAAAACCATATCAAGGTGTTTTAAGCGACAAACACCTTGATACTGTTTTTCTAAAATCAATTTATATAAAGGAAGATTTTTTAAAATGTATAAACCAAAACATAACAAAGAATATGTAGGAAGAGCGCACCTTAAAGAACCGATAATCATCGCGGGAAAATATTTCGGAATAAAAATACTCTCCGCTTATGAATTCATACAGTGTTCAAAAATGATAAAGGAATTAACCGAAAAAATCACATCGGAAGGATTAGAAAAAACTATTTCCGAAAATATATGCGAACAAGCGTGTTTGGTATCCATGTGTCTTTATAATTTTCAAAATCAAAAAGTATTTGAAAACGGACTGGAGGTCTTAAAAAACTTAACACCGAAGGAACTTTATTTTTTGTACCGAGAATATGAAAAATTATTAAATAAAATCATACAAAAAGACAAAATAACTTATAAGATATTGGAATCCGTAAAAAACAAACATTATAAAAATCTAATACAAAAAAATCATTGTTAGAAATTTATTTTTTAAACAATTTCAAAAATGTATTGACTTATTTATTTGATATATGTTATACTTCTTAAAAGTAGTTATTCGGACACAGTAAAAAGAGTGGGACTTCCCGCTCTTTTGTCTGTATTAAGGGAGGCATTAAATGTCTGAAAATTATAAAAATCACGGCGTGGCAAACGTCATTTATCCTATCGCAAAACCTTTGGCCGAAAAATTAGGCCTGGAAATCTGGGATATAAAACTCGTAAAAGAGGGGCCAAATAAATATCTTAGAATTTTTATTGACAAGGACGACGGAATAACTCTTGATGATTGTGAAAATATGAGCCGAGCGCTCGATGAACCGCTTGATATTTTAGACCCTATCCCCGATTCATATTTTTTGGAAGTTTGCTCACCTGGGATAGAAAGAGAACTTTCCGAAGACAGACACCTTAAAAAATATCTCAATTTTAAAGTTAAAGTACGGCTTATAAGAGTTAATGAAAACGGTCAAAAAGAAATCATGGGTACTTTAAAATGTTTTGACAAAGGCACATTAACTCTTGAGCATGTTTTAAATAATTCGGAAAATACCGATTACAAATCAAAAATAATTATAGAAAGGAAAAATATATCCCATATAAACTTGGAAGATAACAATATAAAATAAAGGAGAATATATAATGAATACCGAAATTTTTGAAGCACTGAGATTACTGGAAAAAGAACGTGGAATATCAATGGAATTTATGTTAGAAAAGATAAATAAAGCCATTGTTACCGCATGTAAAAACACATATGACGGTAACGAAGAAGTAATAGTAAACTTCGATGAAGAAGAAAATATATTCGAAGTAGACTTACTTAAAACCGTTGTAGAAGAAGTAACCGTACCGGGAAAAGAAATTTCTTTAAAAGACGCAAAAAAAATAAATAAAAAAATAAAAATCGGCGAACAGGTGAAAATCGTTTTAGACACTAAAGAGTTTGGAAGAATAGCCGCTCAAACAGCAAGAAATATTATAAGACAAGGAATAAAAGACGGAGAAAAAAACCAAATTGCCCAAGAATTTCAAAGTAAACAAAATCAAATAGTCAGCGCTTTAATTGAAAGAATAGATGAAAAAACCGGGTCTTTCACATTAAGAATAGGCAAAGCTGAATCAACATTACCCAAAAACGAACAAATAGGAAACGAAACCGTTAAAGAAGGAAACCATATAAAAGTTTATGTTTCAGACGTCAGAATTACTGACAAGGGTCCTAAAATTATGATTTCACGCACTCACCCCAACTTTGTTAAAAAGCTTTTTGAAAGCGAAATCCCCGAAATTCAAGACGGAACAATCGAAATAAAATCAGTTTCAAGAGAAGCGGGTTCCAGAAGCAAAGTGGCCGTTCAAAGCCATGAACCCAACATTGATGCAGTCGGTTCGTGTATCGGCGCTCACAGTAATCGTTTGAATGCCATTATTGACGAAATCGGTGGCGAAAAAATAGATTTAATAGAATACAATGAAAATCCGGAAAAATTTATAGCTGCGGCTCTCGCTCCGGCGAACGTTTTAAAAATTGAATTTGACCCAAATTCACCAAATACATGTAAAGCGACCGTTCCCGATAATCAATTATCTTTATCAATAGGAAACAAGGGCCAAAATGTGCGCTTGGCGGCAAAATTAACCGGATATAAAATAGACATAAGACCGGAAAGCGGTTTTTACGGCGAAGATTAAAATAAAAACTAAGGATAGTGTGTATATTGGATGGAAAAAATTTTCCTTTAAGAAAATGTATAGGATGCGGAATAAAAAAATCAAAAAAAGAATTTATAGCTGTTGTACGTTCTCCCAAAAATTCAGAAATTTCAAATTTAGAAGTGTTTGACGGAATTATAAAAAAAGATGGCAGAAGTGCATATATTTGTAAAAATCTTGAATGTTTCGCAAAAACAAAAAAGTCAAGAAAACTCGAAAAAACCTTTAAACGCCAAATAGATAACGATATATATGAAAAAATTGAAAAAATGATTTTAGAATTCGAGGAGAAGAATGGAAAATAAATTACTTTCTTTTTTGGGAATTACACGAAAATCGGGAAATATTGTTTTTGGAATGGATTCGGTAAAAAAAGAATCCGCCGGTAAAAAAATAAAATTGATATTAGTAACATGTGATATATCCGAACACTCATTAAAAGAAATAAAAAACACAGCTTTTTCAGAAAATATAAAAATTTTAAAAATTCCAAACACTAAGGATGATATAAATAATTCAGTAGGAAAATATTCCGCTATAATAGGAATTTCAAACGAAAATTTTGCAAATAAAATAATCAGTATACTAAATTCAAGCTATTTAAACACACAACTCAATCAGGAGGAATGCAATCTATGATGATAAAATACAGAGTACATGAAGTTGCAAAAGACTTGGACGTTGCCAGTAAAGAAATAATTCAACTTTTAAAAGATTATCTTGGGGAAGAAAAAAAACATATGACGGCGCTAACTGAAGATGAGCTTAATATAATATTTGAATATTATACTCAAAAAAATCAAGTGGAAAATTTTGATGAATATTTTGCATCAAAAAACAGTTTAAAAGAAGATAATACCCCTTCCAAAGCTGATCAATCAAAAAAAGATTTGAAAAAGCCGGAAACAAAAAAAGCAAAAGAAGCTACGCCAAAAAACACAGAGAGCAAAGAAAAATCCATAACATCAAAGAATACGGAACCTAAAAATTCCGAACTTAATACTTTAGAAAAAAACAAATCTAAAGAAAAAGCAAAAACAAATAAGGCCCCCGCAAAACCTCGTTTTGAAAACAAAATTGTTTTAACCGGAACAACCACATTTTCCAATTCTACTATTCAAAAAGAAGCAGAAACTCAAGGAAAAGTTATCAACACTCGAATAGAAAATGTTAATATAGATAAGTACAATGAAAAATATGACCGCATAGCTTCCGAAAAAATAAAAAACGATACCTCTTCAAATAAACAAAAGATTGTTCAAAAATCACAACAAAGAAATAAATTTAAAAATTCCAAACGCGAAACCGAAGCCGAAAGATTAAAACGCATTGCAGAAGAAAGAAAAGCCAAACCGATTACAGTTTCAATTCCCGATGAAATTACAGTAAGTGAACTTGCATCAAGACTAAAGGCCACCGCCGCTGAAGTTATCAAAAAATTAATGATGATGGGAACAATGGCATCCATAAACGATACTATTGATTTTGATACCGCAAGTTTAGTGGCTATGGAATTTCATGCCAAAATCGAAAAAGAAGAAACCGTAACAATAGAAGAAATGATTATAGATGACAGCGAAGACAAGGAGGAAAATTTAAGTCAACGTGCTCCGGTAGTTGTAGTTATGGGACACGTTGACCATGGTAAAACATCACTCCTTGACGCCATTCGTCACGCCGACGTTATATCAACCGAGGCCGGAGGAATTACTCAACACATCGGCGCTTATCGTATAAACATAAATAACAGGGATATAACATTTTTAGATACCCCGGGGCATGAAGCTTTTACAACAATGCGTGCCAGAGGAGCTCAAATTACTGATATCGCAGTATTGGTTGTGGCCGCAGATGACGGAATTAAACCACAAACCATTGAAGCCATAAATCACGCTAAAGCAGCTGAAGTTTCTATTATAGTAGCTATTAACAAAATGGATAAAGATGGCGCAAATCCGGAAAAAGTCATGCAACAACTTACAGAGCATGGCTTAGTACCTGAAGAATGGGGTGGCGACATTCCGTGCATTAAAGTTTCGGCAAGAAATAAAACCGGTATTGATGAACTTTTGGAAATGATTTTACTTGTAGCAGACGTAAAAGAACTTAAGGCCAATCCAAATCGTCGTGCTAAAGGAACCGTTATTGAAGCAAAGTTGGATAAAGGCCGAGGACCGGTAGCAAATATTCTTATTCAAAACGGCACCCTTCACATCGGTGATATAGTAGTAGCGGGAACAGCGGTCGGAAGAGTAAGGGCGATGACCAATGAACGCAGAGAAAAAGTTAAAACCGCAGGACCCTCTGTACCGGTTGCAATTACCGGATTGGATACCGTACCTTCCGGTGGCGACATTGTAAATGCCGTATCCGATGAAAAATTGGCACGCCAGCTTGTTGAACAGCGCAGAAATACTCAAAAAGAAGCTGAATTTAACAGTCGTACAAAAGTAACGCTTGATAATCTTTTTGACCAAATGCAAATCGGGGATGTAAAAGAGCTTAAGATAATTGTTAAGGGTGATGTTCAAGGCTCGGTTGAAGCTGTAAAGCAATCGCTTGAAAAAATATCCAATAATGAAGTACGAGTCAGAGTAATTCATGGTGCTGTCGGTGCTATTAATGAATCAGACGTAATGCTTGCTAATGCTTCCAATGCTATTATTGTAGGATTTAATGTAAGGCCCGAACCAAACGCCGCAGATACCGCCGCACGCGAAGGCGTAGACATTAGACTTTACAGGATAATATATGAATGTATTGAAGAAATAACCTCCGCAATGAAAGGAATGCTTGCACCAAAATATCGTGAGGTACAACTTGGACGTGCCGAATGCAGAGAAGTTTATAAAATCTCAAGCATAGGAACTATCGCCGGATGTTATATACTTTCCGGCAAAATCACAAGAAATGCAAAAATTCGAGTAGTCCGTGACGGAATTGTTATCTGTGAAGATGAAATTTCATCTTTAAAACGATTTAAAGACGATGCTAAAGAAGTAGCTCAAGGGTTTGAATGCGGTATCGGCCTTGCAAGTTTTAACGACATAAAAACAGGGGATATATTTGAAGCATTTACCATGGAAGAATACAGAGAAGATTAAAGAGGTAAAAATATAATGTCCAGTCACAGAGCCCAACATAATTTTGAAAATATAAAAAGAGCAATTCACACTATAATAAGCAAATTAAAAGATCCTCGTTTAAATTCGGGCTTTATCAATATAGTAAAAATTGATATATCTGATGATGCTTCGAGCTGTCGAATTTTTATAAGTTCTTTAAACGGAATAGAAAAATCCACAGAGGCCGTCAAAATACTAACAAAAGCAAGTGGACATATAAAAAAAGAGCTTGGTGAAAAATTAAGTTTAAGGTATATTCCAAATCTTACTTTTATTCCAAGTGATGCAGTAGAATATGGAATTAATATGTCTAAAAAAATTGATGAGCTGATTTCAAAATAATCAGCTCTTCTCCCCTTTTTTAAATATTAAATTAAAATGGTGGATAATTATGGTGTCATTATTAAATTTATCAAATATAATAAAAAATAAAGATTGTTTTTATATATTAACTCATATGTATCCCGACGGAGATGCACTGGGTTCTTCTTTTGCATTATGCCGGGCGATTCAAAAATGCGGAAAACACGCGAAAGTTTTGTGTAATGACCCTGTTCCCCTCAAGTTCCGATACCTGGAAAGCTATATAAAAAAAGAAGAATTTGACCCACAATATATAATTTCGGTTGATTTAGCCGATACCACACTTTTGGGTCCAAATTTGGAAAAATACAAATCTCAAAAAATAAACGTTTGTATTGATCACCATTTATCCAATAAAAATTACGCCTCTCTTTCGTTTGTGGATATTACCGCGGCATCAACTTGTGAAATAATTTATAAACTTCTTTTGGAAATGAACATCAAAATCGATGAAAAAATTGCGTCATGCTTATATACAGGTATTGCAACAGACACGGGATGTTTTGAATATTCAAACACAACCGCAACAACACACTTTATTGCAGCAAAACTTATAAATCACGGAGCAAAAATAGATGAAATAAACGAAAAATTATTCACAATAAAAACGAAAAAAAATATAGAAACAGAAAAAATAATAAACAAAAATTTAAAATTCTTTTTTAATGATAAATGTGCAATAACGTACATAACCCTAAAAGAAATGGACGAAATCGGAATAAAAGAAAATGAACTGGATGGTATAGCCTCTATCCCCATTAAAATCGAAGGAGTGAAAATAGGCGTTACGATACGTGAAAAAAGTTCAGGATTAAACAAAATATCAGTTCGCACTTCTTCAGATGTAGATGCAAACGAATTTTGTAATCTTTTTGGTGGCGGGGGTCATACCAAAGCCGCAGGATTCAGCATGGAAGGCAGTATTGAACATATTACGAAAAGCATACTCGAAAAAATCAAATCAGAATTAAATTGGTAAATTATAAAACAAAAATCATAACTAACAAAAAGGAAAAAAATGAACGGAATTTTAATTATAGACAAACCCAAAGGCTATACTTCTTTTGATATCATAGCCATTTTAAGAAAAAAATTTCATCAAAAAAAAATCGGTCATATGGGCACTTTGGACCCAATGGCCACGGGCGTTTTGCCTATTCTTTTTGGTGAAACCGCAAAATTTCAAATATTTTCTTCCGCTCATGAAAAAAAATATATTGCTAAAATGCACCTGGGAATTATTACGGATTCTTTAGACATCACGGGAAAAGTAATTTCAACTACAAAATCCAATATAAATAAAAATCAATTTGAACAAGCTTTAAAAAACTTCAAGGGAAATATCAGCCAAATCCCACCCATGTTCTCAGCAATAAAAAAGAACGGTCAAAAACTTTATGAACTGGCCAGAAAAGGCATAGAAACAAAACGAGACGCCCGAAAAGTTGAAATAAAAGAAATAATTTTACTTGATTTTGATGAAGTAAACCAGGATGCAGTTATAGAGGTAACATGCTCACAAGGAACATATATCAGAACGTTGTGTGCAGATATAGGGTCATTTCTTAAAGTGGGAGCTGTTTTAACCGAATTGAAAAGAACAAAATCAAACGGATTTAACTTATCACAAAGTCTATCATTGGATGATTTGAAAAATACAGATGAACAAAAAATTTTACAAGAATATATATTACCCACTGATTTTCTTTTTAAAGACTTAAAAGAAATAAATATTTCACCGGCTCAAGCAAACCGATTTAAAAACGGCGGAAATTTATCGCTTCAAAGATTAAAATTGCCTAACGAATTTAAAAATTTACAAAAACTAAGGTTATATAGTGAAAAACAGTTTATAGGGCTCGGTGAAATTAATTTGGGCTCCGATGAATTAAAAATTTTAAAATGCCAAATAAACTAAAAAATTTGAACGGAAAAGGTGATTATGAAAATATACAACGATTTATCAGAAGTTCAAAGCCTAAAAACAGCCGTAGCATTAGGATTCTTTGACGGTATGCACTTAGGACACAAAAAAGTTATTTTAAAAACAATATCTTGTAAAAACCAAGGTTTAAGTCCCGCTGTATTTACTTTTACCGAAAATCCAAAATCAATACTTACCCATACTAAAGATTTAAAGCTGATGAGTAATTCAGAAAAAATAGAATACTTAGAAAATTTGGGGGTGGAATCGCTCTATCTAATAAATTTTTTGGATATATATAAATTAACTCCCGAAGAATTCGTAAAAAAAATATTGTTTGAAAAATTAAATGCCGGGGCTGTAATATGCGGATTTAACTATCATTTTGGATATGGAGGAACGGCGGGAAGTGAAGATTTAAAAAAAATTTGCAAAAAATACAATATAAAAACTTATATAGTCAAACCCGTGCTTTATAAAAAAGAGGCTATAAGTTCCACACGCATTCGCAAAGCAATAAAATCAAACGACATAAAAAGTGCAAAAAGAATGTTAAAAAACGATAATTTAAAAAGCAGCTTATGAAATTAAGCTGCTTTTTGCTATACTTTAAAACTTAAATCTTTATAATCTTTATTTTTGGTTTTTTAATACTTTACAATCTACAACGTTAATTTGCATGGTCGCCGTAACATCACGATATAGTTTTATTTTAACCGTGTAATTTCCCAACGATTTTATATCACTATCTAAACTTACTTTCTTTTTGTTAACATTAACCTCGTAATTTCCCAACGATTTTTCTAAACTTACTTTCTTTTTGTTAACATTAACCTCATAAACTTCTTTAATTTTTGAAACTATATCCTTGGAAGTCACCGAACCGAATAATTTTCCGCCTTCACCACATTCTGCGGGAACATCCACAGATTTTCCATTTATCACTTCAAAAATTTTCAAAGCTTCTTGTTTTTCTAATTCTTTTTTACGCAGTTCCACTTCTTTGGCAGCATTTAATTCTGTAAGGGATTGATTATTTGCTTCTTTGGCTAATTTTTTCGGAAAAAGAAAATTTTTCGCATATCCGTCAGAAACCTTAACAACCTCTCCTTTTTTTCCGCTTCCTCTTACATCACTTAATAAAATTACTTGCATTACTAATTCCCCATTCTTAAATTATTTATTGTTTTTTTCTTTTATTATTTCAATTAATTTTTTTTCCACAGCATCGAAACTCATATCGGAAATTTGAGCCGCCGCCATGGTTTGGTGTCCGCCACCTCCTAAAAGCTCCATAATAACTTGAACATTAACTTCTCCGAAAGATCTTGCGGAAATGTTCACTTTATTATCACTTTCAAAAATCACAAAAGAGGCTTTAACATCTTGTAAATTCAACAATTCATCCGCCGCTTGAGAACATGAAATCCGTATATTCTTTTTTATGCTTTCGGATAACTTTTCTTCAAACCTTGAAATAGCACAATTTTCAATTATTTTTGTGTTTTCAATTATTCTGCATTTCAATTTATATGAATCAAAAGAACTTGCAAATATTTTTTTAACTTTTGAATTATCTGCACCTCTTCTTTTTAAATAAGCAGCAGCCTCAAAAGTTCTTACGCCGGATTTTAAAGTAAAATTCTTGGTATCCAGCATAATTCCGGCTAATAAACATTCAAATTCAGGTTTTTTTAAACATTTATCTCCCATATACTGTATTAATTCCGAAACCATCTCACAGGTAGAAGATGCAAAGGGTTCGTGAAAAAATATTTCCGCATTACTGATTTTATCGACTGCCAAACGATGATGGTCTATAACAGCGACTCTGTTTATCTTAGAGTATAAATGAGAGCTTTCTAAAAAGTTCAATGAGTGTGTATCAACTATAATTAATAACGAATTCGGCATTATTAAATTTTTTGCTTGTGAAGTAGAAATAAACATATTTTCAGAAACTGTTTTTTCTAAATAATTTATAGCCGAATTTGCCAAAGACTGCGCTTTATTAACAACAATATAAGAAGCCTTCTTTTTTAATTTGGAGCATATACTCCAAATAGCCGCTGCAGCACCGATACTGTCAAAATCAGAATACTTATGTCCCATTATAAAAACAGAATCACTGTTTTGAATTTTTTCTAACAAATTCATAGCCACAACACGAGTTTTAACCTTACTTCTTTTTTCAATACCTTGTGATGTACCGCCGAAAAATTCATAAGAATTTTTATTTTTTATAGTTACTTGATCTCCGCCACGGCCCAAAGACATGTTAAGGGCGCTTTTAGCTTCGTCTTTAGATTTTTCTAAATTTTCTTCCCCTCTGCTTATTCCGATTGAAACAGTAGCAAAACGATGCTCGTCGATTTTGGCATTATGAATTTTATCTATTATTTTAAACTTATCATCTATAAATTGTTTTAAAAATTTTTCCTCAAAAATTATAAAGTATTTTTCGTCATTAAGCTTTTTGAGAATTCCATTTATGCCATTCATCCACTCCCTAAGCATATTTTCCACGGAAATAGCTATTTGAGAATTTTGCTCATCGGTTGAATAACGCTTAAGCTCTTCTTTATTATCAAAAAGAACAAATCCCACACATGGGCGTGAATCAATATATTTTTTTCTAAGTTCTCTATACTCCGTATCATCCGTAAAATACAGGACAACAAAATTATTAATTGCTTTAATATAAATTTTAAATTTTTTATTATTATAAGAAATTCTAATATGTTCATTGGAATAATCAGAATTTCTAAAAGCAGAATTCACAAAATCACTCAAGGCCTTTATACTTATTACAGAGTTTAAGGAAAATTCAAAAGTATTATTTATAAATACATTTTTGAACTCGGAATTGCAAAACACCATATTCCCCAAATTGTTTTTTTCTACAACAGCAATCGGAGTGGGCATTCCATCTAATATATTACTAAAATCACTGTCTATAAACTTTTTTACATTATCGGAAATATTTTTTAAATACCCATCATAATTTTTTAAAACAGCAAACCCAATTAAAACCAAAATAAGAGTAATTGCAGTATTTATCAACGCCAAAACAGGGTTAAAAATAAATACAGACACACTCATAATAAAAAGCAATATTGAAACCACGGAAAAAACGCCATATACCGAAAATTTTTTTCTGTTCAATTCCTTCACTCCTCATAAACAAAAAAGCCGAAAAATATTCTCTTATCAGTATAAAAACATTATACTCATAAATTGAATTTTTCTCCAGCCTTTTATTTTTAAATACTAAACTTCCATAATTATCGGCAATATAACAGGATTTCTTCGAGTACGATTGTGGAACAATTTGTATAATTCATCCTTTACTTTATTTTTCATCAATCCCCAATCGCGTAACTTAGCATCAGAACAATCTTCCAAAACTTTTAGAACAACATAACGCGCCTCATTTATTAATTGCTCTGATTCACGAACATACACAAATCCTCTGGAAACAATATCCGGACCCGCAATAACGTGCTTATCGGAAGAATCCAGCGTAGCAACAACAACAATAAGTCCATCTTCACCCAAATGCTTGCGATCACGAAGCACAATACTACCTACATCACCCACTCCGATTCCATCTACCAAAACAAGTTCCAACGGAATCTGGCCTATTTTTTTCATATGCTTTTTGTTAATTTCCAAAATATCTCCGGTATCACCGACATATACATTTGATTCAGGCATGCCCATAGAAGTAGCAAGTTCGGCGTGTTTTATAAGATGCCTTCTTTCACCATGAACCGGAATAAAATATTGCGGTTTTACAAGCCCCTGAATAATTTTAAGCTCTTCTTGACAAGCATGACCGGAAACATGAGTTTCGTACATGGATTCATAAACCACTTCACACCCGGATTTCATAAGTTCGTTTACGACCGTACCGACCATTTTTTCATTTCCCGGAATTGGAGTTGCAGAAATGATAATAAAATCTTCAGGACCTACATCGACTTTTTTATGTTCTGAAAAAGCCATTCTATGAAGTGCCGACATAGGCTCTCCTTGACTACCTGTAGTGACCAAAACAACTTCATTTTTAGCATATTTGGTTATTAAATCTATGTCTATTATGGTTTCGGGAGGGACATCAAGATAGTTCATCTGTTGCGCAATAGTGACATAATTAAGCATACTCCTGCCGGAGAAAGCAACTTTTTTTCCGTAATTGGCGGCACAATTTATTATCTGCTGTATACGCCCTATATTAGACGCAAAAGTAGCAATAATAATCCGCTTGTTCTTGGCCTTTTGAAAAAGACGCTCAAAAGATTGATCCAACTTTTTTTCAGTCATTGTGTATCCGGGCCGCTCAGCATTGGTGGAATCCGCCATTAACGCTAAAACACCTTTTTTACCCAGCTCTGCAAAACGAGCTAAATCAATCATCTCACCCCTCGAAGGAGTGCAATCAATTTTAAAATCCCCTGTATGAACAATTGTTCCGGCCGGTGAATGTATTGCTAAAGCCGCAGCATCGGGAATAGAATGATTTACATTAATAAACTCAACATCCATGCACCCAAGTTTAATACGGTTTCCCGGCACCACAGTGGTTAACTTGGTACTATTTAAAAGACGATTTTCTTTAAGTTTACCGCTAATTAATCCCATGGTAAGCGGAGTTGCATAAATAGGAACATTAATTTTATTTAAAAGATAAGGTATAGCTCCTATATGATCCTCATGGCCATGAGTTATAACCAGACCACGAATTTTTTCTCTGTTTTCTTCTAAATAAGAAAAATCAGGTATAACAAGGTCTATACCAAGCATTTCTCCATCCGGGAAAGACATTCCGCAATCTACGATTATAATATCGTTATCACATTCAAACGCCGTGATATTTTTTCCTATTTGATTAAGACCTCCCAAAAATACTACTTTCATAGATTTTGTGTTCTTGGAATAAAATGACTTTTTTGAAGTTTCTTTAGTATTTTTTGAATAGTTAGATGTACGACGTTGGGTAAGCGTTTTTTCCTCTTTTGTTTTAATATTTTTATTAAAGGAATCCGTTTTTAATTCACTTTTATTTACATGCGAACCTGTGTTATAATTTTTATTGGTTTTTTTGCTTTTTGTATTTTCAATTACCTTTTTGATTGGCTTACGTTTTTCTGTTTTTAACTTGTTTTCATTGTTCAAATTTTCCGGCATAAATAGCAATTACCTCCTAAATTTTAAATTTTTATAAATAAACAAAATAATATCAAATTATAAAATTTGATTGCTTTTAAAATTATAAAATTAACCGACTAAAAAAATATAAACTTAAATCCGTACATCAAACATTATTTTAATTATAGCCGTTCTTTAAAATAATGTCAATACAAATTCCAATTTTAACCATATTATTTGAAAAGTCAAGGAGAAAAAACTAAAAATGAAAAAAATAAAAATTTATACAGACGGAGCTTGTAGCGGAAATCCGGGCCCGGGTGGATGGGGCGCTGTTTTGATTTATAAAAGCCATAAAAAAGAAATTTCAGGTTCGGAAATCAACACCACAAATAATCGCATGGAACTAACAGCTTTAATCAAAGCTTTAGAAGCTTTAAAAGAAAAATGTGAAATTGAAATTTTTACGGACTCCAAATATGTATGTGATTCAATACAAAAAGGCTGGGCAAAATCTTGGCAAAAAAACGGCTGGAAAAAAAGCAATAAAAAACCCGCAATAAATTCGGATTTATGGGAAAAGCTTTTAACACTACTGGGAGAACATATATATACAATAAATTGGATAAAGGGACACAACGGTCATCCCGAAAACGAACTTTGTGATAAGCTTGCAACTGATGAAATCCAAAAAATAAAAAATTCACTGTAAAATATTTTTACAGTGAATTTATTTTATATCATCAACTTTCAAATCTTATAAACGCCGCACAAAAACAAATAATTCCAATATAATCAAAAAGTTAAATTTTATTAGCACACCTTATTATGTGTAAAAGTAGGTACTATTTTCAACAACATTTTTTCAATAGCCTCATTATCTTCAGAATTACACAATACTTCCAATTTTTCTAACGAATTTCTAAGTTCATGTGCATCAACATCAATCGGATGACCTATATAGATTTTTTCGCTTTTGGTTTTTTGAATTCCTTCTTCATCCATAAGTAATTCTTCAAATAACTTTTCACCTGGTCTTAATCCGGTATATTCTATCTTTATATCTTCGCCCGGAATAAACCCTGAAAGACGAATAAGATTTTCAGCTAAATCCTTTATTTTTACCGGAGCCCCCATATCCAAAACAAAAATTTCTCCGCCTTTTGCCAACCCCCCTGCGGTAAGAACCAAGGAAACAGCCTCCGGGATAGTCATAAAATAGCGTATTATTTCGGGATGAGTGACTGTTACAGGGCCCATCCTCTTTATTTGCTCTTCAAAAAGCGGAATAACAGAACCGTTAGAACCCAAAACATTTCCAAATCTTACGGCCACAAATTCCGTTTGACTTTCACGACTTTTCATTTGTACAAGCATTTCACAAATTCTCTTTGTGGCACCCATAACATTGGTAGGATTTACTGCTTTATCAGTAGATATTTGAACAAACTTTTTAACTTTATACTTATCCGAACACTCTAAAAGATTGAGCGTACCGAAAACATTGTTTTTTACCGCTTCTTCAATGTTCTTTTCCATAAGCGGAACATGTTTATGTGCCGCTGCATGAAAAACAACATCTATATTTTCTTTTTCAAAAATCTCTTCAAGTTCTTTTTTATCACAAATCGTAGCAATCTCAACAGACAAATTAAGCTTATCGCTAAATCCCATTTTTAATTCTTGTTGAATATCATAAGCATTATTTTCATATATATCCAAAATTATTAATTTTTTAGGTTCAAGCTTTGCAATTTGCCTACAAAGTTCCGAACCGATAGAGCCACCACCACCGGTAACCAAAACGGTTTTATCTATCAAATAATCGCCATATTGATTTTTGTCGAATATAATTGGTTCTCTTCCAAGTAAATCCTCCACTTTAATCTTTCTCATAGCAGAAGAAATAGAGGTACCCGAAGTCATTGTTTCATAAATATTGGGAATTATTCTTACTTCTAAATTCGTTTTTGAACAAATATCAAGTATTCTGCGTCTTTGAGAAGTAGTAATTGAATTTATTGAAAATAAAATCACTTCAACTTTAAATTCTTCACAAATTTCAGGAATTTTATCCGTCGAACCTTCAATTTTTACGCCCATTAAGGTACGTCCGATTTTTTCACTATCGTCATCCACAATAGCCACGGGATAATACTCTCTTAGGGAATGTTTTGAAATTTCTCTAAGTAAAAGTGCGGTTGAATCTCCGCCCCCAACAATAAGCATTCTTTTTTTATTAGCGGTATCTTCATGAGAAACATTATCAATAAGACGATTGATCCTATATAAAATCCTAAACATAAAAATACTTATCATCGATGTTAAAAGAAAAATAAAATACATCCTGGGACTCATTTTCATCGACATAAATACAGTAACCACACAAAAAATAACATTGGCGCAAAATGTAGCCAAAGCCACGTAGAAAAAATCTTCAGCTTCAGCATACCGCCATATTTTATCATATAGCTTAAAAGCCAAAAACACCACTAAAAAACAAACATTAACCAACGGAACATATTTTAAAAACAACTCGTCAACAGCTATAAAATTCAAGCTGTTTTTATTAATTGCAAAAGAAACATAAAACGAAAGATTCCATATGATAAAATCGCAAAAAAGCAAAGCATATTTTCTGTATTTCTTTACAAATCTCCATATAGCATCTTTTATTTTTTCCATTACTTTATATTTCCTTTTTTATTATTTTTTATTTAGTGCCAAAAATTCTATCGCCGGCATCTCCAAGTCCGGGAACAATATATCCGTCTTCGTTAAGACCTTCGTCTTTGGCCGCACAATAAATTTTTACATCCGGATGTGCTTCGGTAAGTGCTTTTATGCCCTCGGGAGAAGATAAAATACACATAAACTTTATAGTTTTAGGATTTTGTTTTTTTATACTGCTGATTGCATCTATTGCAGAGCCACCGGTTGCCAACATCGGATCAAGAACAATAACATCACGCTCACTTACGTCCATAGGAAGCTTACAATAATATTCAATGGGCTTTAATGTTCCGGGATCTCTGTAAAGACCTATATGCCCAACTCTCGCGGTAGGCATAAGACTCATAACACCTTCAACCATACCCAGTCCGGCCCTTAAAACGGGGATAAATGCCAAATGCCTTTCAGATAAGACTTTTGTCTTTGCTGTAGTAATTGGCGTTTCAATATCGACTTCCTTTAAAGGCAAATCTCTTAATGCCTCATAACACATAAGCCGAGTGACCTCGCTTATTAATTCTCTAAATTCTTTTGAACTTGTATTTTTATCTCTTAAAAGAGATATTTTATGTTGAATAAGCGGATGGTCCATTACCATAATGTTATTTTCCATTATATTTTCCTCCATAAATCATTTTATTTTTTATTGAGTTTCAGTTGTTTTCCATTTTTGAAATAAGGTCAATACGATTTTGATGTCTTCCGCCTTCAAATTCAGTATTTAGAAACACATTCACAATCTTTTTGATATTTTCAAACTCAGTTGTCCTTGCCGCCAAGCATAACACATTAGCGTTATTATGTTTTCTGGCCATTGAAGCAAGTTCCGGTTCATAACAAAGTGCAGCACGCACACCCTTTACCTTGTTTGCAACAATCGAAACTCCTATTCCGCTACCGCAAACCAAAATACCATACTCGCTTTCGCCTTGGGAAACCGACTTTGCAACTTTTTCCGCAAAAATCGGATAATCACAAGAATCTTTGCTAAAAGTTCCAAAATCCTTACATAAAATTTCTTTACTTTCTAAATATTTTTTTATTTTTTCTTTAAATTCATATCCTGCGTGATCAGAACCTATTGCTATCATAATTTCACCTGAATTTTAAATTTTTTTCTTTAAGAAGTCTTTCCGCTTGCGGAATTCTTATATAATTAAGTGATAAATCACAAGCGTTAACATAAGTTCCGCTTTCATATAATTTTTTACCTATAATAGCTACATTAGAAGCTTTTATATGGCAATTTTTTTCGGAAATCAAATACATATTATCATATTTGTAATTTTCTCTTATATCATTATAACACATTGAAGCTCCATCGCCAACAAAATAAATATTTGAATAAGTATTTTGCAATTCCGCATTTAAATTTTCGACAAAAATCGCCCTATCTTCGCTCAATCTTACAATTTTTTCATTTTGAGGTTTAAAATCAGCTTTAAATAAAGCATTATATACCCCTCCGCGACGAGCATCCATACAAGCACAAATAATATCTTCATTTTTTCTTTTTGCATATTTATTCACGCCGATTTCTAAAAAATTATATGCCAAAGCTTCTAAAGATGATACCTCCACACAAGGCTTTTTATGTGTAAAAGCCATAGCCTTAACAATAGCCAAGCCTATTCTTAGGCCCGTGAAAGAACCCGGCCCACAAGTCACGGCATATAAATCTATATCCTGACTTTTAAACCCGGCATACTTTATTACGGATTCTATCATAGGTGCCAACGTTTCGCTATGGGTAAGACCGGCATTAATAAAAAATTCCGAAACAAGTTTTTCGTTATCTGTTAAAGCCACAGAAGCAGTGGCGGAAGAAGAATCAACGGCCAGTACTTTCATTAAAATTCCACTCCTTCTATGGTTATTATTCTTTCATTTTCTTTTTCGGTTTTTTCAATATTTATTTTGATTATATCCTTGGGCAAATCCTGTTCAATATTTTCGCTCCACTCAATTATCAACAATCCGTTATTCAAATAGTCAAAAAATCCCGTGGACTCTAAATCCTCCAAAGAATTAACCCTATACATATCAAAATGATAAATCTTAAATTTTTCATTTTGATATTCATTAATTATTGCAAACGTGGGGCTTGAAACTTCATTTTTTAAACCGAAATAATCGGCAATCCCTTTCGTAAATGCCGTTTTTCCAACGCCAAGATCTCCATAAAAAGCAATTATCTCGTTACCGTTAAGTTTTTGCGCCAGCTTTTTTCCGATAGCTTCGGTTTCCTTAACCGAATTACTTATTAATCTCATAATCAACCCTTTTTGAATTAAACTAATTTACTTAAAAATTTACTTACTCTTACATTTTGACAATTATTAAACAATTCTTCGGGAGTTTCATCGGCAACTATCTTTCCTTGATCCATAAACAAAACCCTGCTTGCCGCTTCTTTTACAAAACTCATTTCATGAGTTACAACAACCATTGTCATACCATCTTTGGCAATATCGGACATAACGGAAATTACCTCTTTAATCATTTCAGGATCAAGTGCGGAAGTAGGCTCATCAAAAAGCATAAGCTTAGGATTCATAATAAGCGCACGAATTATGGCAACTCTTTGTTTTTGTCCGCCCGAAAGCCTTATGGGATACTCAT
>CALDOU010000010.1 GCA_937912175.1 uncultured Clostridia bacterium | reverse complement strand
GCGAACCTATCTCTTAAAAAAATATGGATACGTTTATAAAAAGTAAAAACACAGCAACACTAAATTATAAATTTGATTTGCAATTCTGTTTTTACTTGAGTTTTAATCCAACGTACTTAGCATGTGATTTTTAAAGTACGCTTCGCTTACTTCTTTCAGCTAAAACATAATAATAAAAAGTACCTGTATTAAAGGTACTTTTTTATTTATTTTAAGAATAATTCTGTTTTAAAACATACGCTGCCGCACCGTTGCCGGAAACAGCTCCGTCAGATACCGCCGTGGCAATCTGTCTTAAAGGTTTTACTCTGCAATCTCCTGCTACAAATACTCCCGAAACATTTGTTTTGCATGTTTCATTGGCAACAAAGTAATCATTTTCATCCATATCAATTTTATTTTTATAAATTTCATTATCAGGTTGATATCCTACCGCAATAAATACGCCGTCTGTTTTTATCTCTTTTAAACTCTTATCTTTTTGCAACACAGAAACCGAATTAACGGATTTTTCACCAATTATCTTTTTTATCGAACTTTCAAACATAACATTTATATTGTTGGTGTTTTTTACCATATCAACTAAATATTTTTCGCCACGAAAATAATTTTTTCTTACTATTAAAGAAACATCTTTGCATATATTCGAAAGATATAGCGCATCTTCCAAAGCGGTATTGCCACCTCCGACCACAATAACCGACTTGTTTTTAAAAAAAGCCCCGTCACAAGTTGCGCAATATGAAACCCCTTTACCGAAAAATTCTTTTTCACCTTCACAGCCCAACTTTCTTCTCTTAAGCCCATTGGCAATAATAACTGACCGTGCTTCTAATTTTTCACCGTTGGAAAGATATACTGTTTTCAAATTTTCATTAAAATTCACATCTTTAACTTCCGAAAAAACAAACTTAACTCCTAATTTTTTAACCTGTTCATAAAGAGCATTAGAAAAATCCGCTCCGGAAATTTTAATAAATCCCGGATAATTTTCAATACTGTCAATAATGGAAGTTTGCCCTCCGTAAATGTTTTTTTCTATTATTGCAACATCAAGTCCGGCGCGCAAAGCATAAATTGCAGCTGTTATACCCGAGGGTCCCGCACCTATTACTACTACATCAATCATAATTTTTACACCTTTTAAATAATCTTATATTTAATCCTCTATATTCCTAATTATTTGGCTGAAGATATGCAAAAATTTGATTTTATTAACTCCTCAATTTTTTCTTGAGGCATAAATCCGGACTCACGTTGAACTAATTCTCCGTCCGAAAAAAACATTATAGTCGGAACAGACATTATATCATATTCACTTGCAAGTTCCGAACATTTATCTATATCAATTTTTATTAATTCAACTTCATCTTCAAAATTTTTTTTCACACTTTCCAATACAGGAGCCAACATTTTGCAAGGTCCGCACCATGAAGCAAAAAAATCCACTATAACGGGTTTGGAAGTATTTTCGATTAAATTTTTAAACTCTTCTGCATTTAATACTTTTTCCATCTGAAATCTCCTCACTTTTAATTTATAAATTTAATTTTTACATTTAAATAAATATTATTCATTATTGGATTATATAAGTACACCTTCACAAAAATTATTTTCCACTCTAACCAACTTTGTTGTTAATAGTTTGCCCCTTATATCTTCCTTACTTTTACATTTCACTAAAATATAATTTGAAGTATACCCCTCAAAATAGCCGTCATCATCTTGGGTTTCATATAGTACATCCGCATTTGTATTTAAAAAATCTTTTAAAACAAGTTTACTACTTTTATCTGAAATTTCAATCACTTTTTTAACTCTTTGAGATTTTAATTTTTTACTTATTTGATTTTCCATAACTGCCGCCGGAGTACCGGGACGAGGAGAATAAGGAAATACATGAACTTTCAAAAATTTTA
Source organism: uncultured Clostridia bacterium (assembly GCA_937912175.1). Lineage (GTDB taxonomy): Bacteria > Bacillota > Clostridia > Oscillospirales > Acutalibacteraceae > UMGS1491. Next base: position 1,134 of record CALDOU010000010.1, on the reverse strand, counting down.
CTTCTTTTATTAAATTCAGCGTATCCTCAAAATCATCTTCACTTTCGCCGGGGAAACCAACCATAACATCCGTGGTAAAAGTTGCATATTTAAACTTTAATCTTAATTTTTTAACTAAATCCATATATTCGGTTCTATTATAAAGGCGTCTCATATTTTTCAATATTTTATCCGATCCACTTTGAAGGGAAAGATGAAACTGCGGACAAAATTTTGGCTCAAGGGAAAGCTTTTCCGTTAATTCATCTGTCATTAAATCAGGTTCCAATGAACCCAAACGTATTCTTTCTATACCCGAAATCTTGGCTGTTTCTTTTACTACATCTCCAATATCAAATTCCGAATCCAAACCATAAGAAGAAAGGTTAATCCCTACCAAAACCACTTCTTTATAGCCATTTTCCGACAATTTTTTTACATCGTTTATTATTTTTTCCAAACTTTTTGACCTAACACGTCCTCTGGCGTATGGGATAATACAATAACTACAAAATCTGTTGCATCCATCTTCAATTTTTAAAAAAGCTCTTGAGCGATGCGGATTATAATTCACAGAGTTGCTTTCAAAACATTTTATATTCTTAATGGGCGCTACATCGAATATTTTTTGGGGATTTGAAAAATATTTTTTTAAAATTTGAGGGATATTCATCTTATCGGAATTGCCCACAATGATCTGTACTTCTTCAAGAGCTTTGACTTTTTCGGGCTCGGCTTGAGGCATACATCCCGCTAATACCAAAACGCAATTTTTATTTGCTTTTTTTACTTTATGAAGAATTTGCCTTACTTTTCTATTGCTTTCAGCGGTAACGGTACAAGAATTTACTATTACTATATCCGCATTTTCAAAAGAATTCGTAAATTCAAATCCGCTTTCTGTCATAACGGAGCAAATATTTTCGGATTCACACAAATTAACTTTGCAACCCAAAGTAATTATATTAAACGTCATAATTTATTCCTCAAATTATAAAAAATACAGCTCCCTAAAATGAGGGAGCTTTAAATTAAATGGTGGACGTTAACGGGCTCGAACCGCTGACCTTTCGCACGTCAAGCGAATGCTCTACCAGCTGAGCTAAACGTCCTTACATTTAAAGTATATATAACACACCAAAAAAAGTCAAGCCC
>CALDOU010000009.1 GCA_937912175.1 uncultured Clostridia bacterium | reverse complement strand
ATAACACACAAGTTTACAGCTCTTGCACGGTTGATACATTAAAAAATACAGCTACCGTTGAGCTAACATCACAAGTTTTAAGTAAAGTAGGGGTTGTAGATTGTGAATTTCAAATTTTTGACAATCAAGACCTTCTGTTAAAAGTAAACGGGCTTCAAATTTTAGTTTGTCAAACATTGGATTTTTCCGATGCCATTGAAAGTACATCGGAATATAACACCCTTATCGATGCACTTAATCAAGCCAACACATATTCACAAAGTATTGGTGATCTTTCCACCCTTACAACAACAAATAAAAGTAACTTAATAAGTGCAATTAACGAGGTAAATTCCACACTTTCTACAATTAACGAAAAAATAACCATAACAACACTTTACTCCAACTCAAGCGGAACGTACGGCACTATAACTTTATCTGATAATTATACAAACTATGATTATATAGAAATATATTTTAATGATGACAACTGCTTCAATATTTCAAAAATAAATACAAGCATTTCATCAACTGCAGTTATAACAACCACATATATCAAAAACGCTATGAACGGAATATATTTTCATAGTTCACTTTTAAATTTTAGCGGAACAACTGCTACATTTTCTAAAAACGGTTTAGTAACTGTCAATACAGACTCAAGTATATCACTTTCAACAACAGCGGGGGCGGGAGTCAGAGTAAACAAAATAGTAGGATATAAATATTAAAAAACGGAGGAATAAATAATGGCTTTAATTAAAAATATAACTTTGGAAAACGGAATTGTAACAACCTATCATCGGGTTGTCAGTGTAAATAATATCACAAATCAATCAAGTATTATTGAAATTGCATCTTACACCAATAAAGACAAAAGGCAAGAAGAAAAAGCAAAACTTCTTAATAACGAATCAATGAATATTTTTATTCACTCAACTTATCAAAATACAACATACAATAAAAATCTTAATGTAGATTCAGCATACGCTTATCTTAAAACGCTGGATATGTTTGACGGTTATTCAGATGATATTGAAGAATAAATACCAAAGCTTTCGAGTTTTAAACCGCTCGAAAGCTT
>CALDOU010000008.1 GCA_937912175.1 uncultured Clostridia bacterium | reverse complement strand
CGAATATTTTTTATAATATCTTCAACCATGGCTTTTGTTTTAGGATCTTTTATTAAGGTTTTTTCAACTTGCTGGAGCGCATAAACTATGGTAGAATGATCTCTTCCCCCGAACTCTTCCCCGATTGAAACTAATGGAAGCTGTGTTATTTCACGTACTACATACATTGAGATTTGTCTGGCGGTAGAAATAGAAGCCGAACGTTTTGAAGAGCGTATGTCTTGAGCCGTTACGCTGAATGTACGTGCAACTTCTTCTATTATTTTTTCTACGGTTACCGGAGGGGGTTGGTCGTTGTTTAAAATATCCGAAATAGCCATTTGAGCGGTTTGAATACCCATAGGTTCACCACCTAAAAGGTGATGTGCTTTCATTTTTTTTACGGCCCCTTCAAGTTGACGAATATTGGTTTTTAATTTTTTTGCTATATACTCGCAAACTTCATTTGGCATTTTTATATCTAAAAGTTCTGCCTTTCTTTTTACTATTGCTATTCTTGTTTCAAAATCCGGAGGTTGAATGTCTGCAATAAGACCCCATTCAAATCTCGTGCGGAGTCTGTCTTCCAGTGTTTGAATTTCTTTTGGTGGCCTGTCGGAAGTAAGGACTATTTGTTTTTTTGCTTCGTAAAGAGAGTTGAAGGTATGGAAAAATTCTTCTTGAGTGGAATCTTTTCCTGCAATAAATTGTATGTCATCCACCAGTAAAACGTCAGCTTGACGATATTTTTGATGAAACTCACTTGTTGTGTTTTTTCGAATGGAGTCAATAAGTTCGTTTGTAAAATCATCCCCTTTTATATATAAACAAACTTTATTGGGATTGGTTTTTTTTATATCGTTGCAAATAGCGTAAAGAAGGTGCGTTTTTCCAAGCCCTGAGTTTCCGTATATAAAAAGTGGGTTATATGCTCCGGCGGGATTTGCCGCAACAGCTAATGCCGCCGCATGAGCAAATTTATTTGAAGAACCGACTATATAGGTATCAAAAGTAAATTCGTAGTCGGAATCTATAGCTAAATTTTGGTCGCTTTTTTTGCCGACTTGTTCTATTTCGTCGGGAATAGAGAAGCAGATATCTATACCGGAACCAAAAATTTCATTAAAAGCATTGTTTAAGAGCGGCAAATAACACCGATTAAGAGTTTGCCTGTGAAATTCATTAGGAACCATAAGCACAGCTTTTCCCTCATCAAAATCCAATTTAATGGGTTCTATCCTGCTGATCCACGTTTTATAAGCCACATCTGTGATTCTGGTTTTACAAAAATCACAAATGAGGCTCCACGCTTCGTTGAAAGAATTCATTATAAAATAAAACCTCCGATTTATAATTTATTTATTTCTATTATACTTTTTTTTACAGAAGTTTTCAACAAACACAAAATAAAGTTTTTTGACGCTTTCGCTTTTTTATGCTTGACATTTTAATAAAAATAATATATAATATAAACAAAAAAATAAAAAGGAGTGGTGATAATAATGGGAAAAATGTATGCTGGAGGAGATATTAAAACGATAAAAATAACGCCGTTTGAAGAGGGTAAAGAAAGTGAAGGTTTAATGAGTTATGGTGTTGATATAGTAGAATATATCAAAAAATTAAAAGCAAAATTGCCTAATCCAATTAAGGGTAATTATGATCATTTTTTGGAAAAAGTTTTAGAAATTATAAAAACAAAATCTATTCCCGGGGGTAAATTAGGAGAAGGTGTTTTGCTTAACCCTGACGTTCGTAAGAAAATAACAGAATTGTGTAAAGAGTATATAAAACTCGGTAAAGATGACCCAAGAGTAAAGAAAATAGCGGAACTGTGTCTTAACATGGAAAAAGTAAACAGAGTTGCGGTTTTACAAGTTACGGATTGTAAAAACAGAGGCACGTTTAAAGGCCGCAGCAGTGGAGAAGGAGACGAACTTTATGAAATTTTTTACGTGGATGGAACTCATCATGCGGATATAGAAAAAGGGCAATTTGAAGGTATTACAGCAATAAAAACAGTGAGTATAGGGCCAAAAATTGAACTCATAAGAAAAGAAGCTTTCAAAGATTGTACCAATGTTTCAGAAATAATTATAAGAAAAAGGACAGGTAGCAAAGATTTAAATATAGAAAAAGGTGCTTTTGATTCAAGAGCTAACATCAAAAAAGTAATTTGCCCGGAAGAATATATTGATAAAGCGAAAGAATGGTTCCCTCGTGCAACCGTTAAAGAGGAAGAAATAACGACAACCGATAAAAAAATAGAAAATTTGGTTGAAAGTATAAAAGCACAAAAAGTATAAAAACACAATAATATTTACACCCCCGCTTGTTTGAACGAGCGGGGCTTTAAAAGCGGTTGACATTTTGAAAAAATTAATGTATACTTAATCAGTAAACTGGTAAAAGTGTAGTTTTTACATACTTGTGTAATTTTATAGGACTCAGGAGGGATACCTTAATGCTTAGAACATACCAACCAAAGAAGCTTCACAGAAAAAAAGAACACGGTTTCAGAAAAAGAATGTCAACCCGTAGCGGTATTAAGCTTCTTGCAAGAAGAAGAGCAAAAGGAAGAAAAAGATTAAGTTATTAATTTGTACTAAGTTGAAGTTTAACAAAGTCAAGTAAATTTAATTTTTAAAAATAAGACCTTGGCGGGTCTTTATTTTTTACCGTAAAAGGTTATTTTGTTTATGAAATCCATTATATCTTTAAGAAAAAACAAGGAGTTTAAGAGGGCTTACTTAAAAGGCGCATTCTTATCCTCCCCTAATTTAATCACTTATGTTGTAAAAAACAGATTTAAGTTTACGAGAATCGGTATCACTACCGGCAAAAAAACAGGGAACGCCGTAAAGCGTAATCGCTCTCGTAGAATTATTCGAGCTGCGTATTTTTCTTTAAAGCCCTTGATAAAAAACGGTTTTGATATTGTTTTTGTTTCGCGGGCAAAAACCGGTTTGGTGAAAACCGAAGACATTCTTAAAGATATGGAATATCATTTAAAAAAGCTTGGAGTAATTAAATAAAAAATGTTTAAAAAAATAATTTTAAAAAGCATTGTTTTTTATCAAAAGTCAATTTCTCCAATAAAAAAACCTTGTTGCAGGTTTACTCCCACATGTTCGGAGTATGCTTATGAAGCTGTGCTTAAATTCGGAGTGTGGAAAGGTTTATGGCTTTTTTTTAAAAGGTTTATACGTTGTAATCCCTTTTTTAAAGGTGGTTACGACCCTGTTCCACCAAAAAAATAAAAGTTTTAAGATAAAATCGGTTTTTTTATTTTGTTTTATGTTTGGCTTTTTTATGTTATGATATAAATTGATTTTTATTTATTAAAGGAGATTTTAAATTGGGAGCTTTATTTGATTTTTTAAGTAGTACATTCGGCTATGTTTTATGGTTCTTTTTTGATGCTGTAAGTAATTATGGTTTGGCAATAACTTTTTTTGCTTTGGCTGTAAACATAATAATGTTTCCTCTTGCGGTTAAAAGACAAAAAAATATGGCAAAAACCTCTAAGCTTGCGGTTAAACAACAAGAGTTAAAGAAAAAATATGAAAAAAACCCGAAAAAATATAACGAAGAGGTTGCCAAGCTTTATGAAAAAGAAGGCGCCAGCCCGATGAGCGGTTGTTTTTCAACGATGATATTACCGCTTATTTTGTGGAGTGGAATTTTCGGTGCGGTTACAAAACCTCTTCAAAACACCTTACATATAGCACCGGAAAAAATTGTTTCGGCAACAGCCGTTCTTTCTGAAAACTCAGGAGAAGCCACACAAAAAAATTATGAGCAACTTCAACTTGTAAGAAACTTTTCAAAAATAAAAGATAAACTTACAATGTTTAATTCCGAAGAAATGGCGGATATTGAAGAATACAGTTCCGGATTTAATTTTATGGGTATAGATCTTTTAAAAACACCTAAGTATTCAAACTTTTCTGACATGCTTTGGCTTATACCTGTATTATGCTTTGTAACTTCTGCGCTTTCTATGTTTATAAGTCAAAAAATGATGGGAACGCAAACCCAAATGCAAGGCTGCAATAAAATTCTTCCCTATACACTTCTTATATTCACTGCATACATAGCGTATACAATTCCCGGCGCTGTTGGTCTTTATTGGGTAATAAACGGTATATTCGGTTTTATTCAAAGTGTTATTTTAAATAAATTTTATAACAGTTATACTTTGAATGCACATGACGAAGCCGCAAGGCTCGCTTTATTGAAAATTCAAGAAAAAGATATTAAATGTTTAAAAACCGTTGATTGATGTAACTGTAAACGAAAAGCAAATATTGTATAGACTTTTTTGTGTTTTTAATTTATATTTATTTATGAAAAAGACAAAGATTAAACTTTTTGTTTTGCACATACTATGGAGGTGCTTGGTTTTTTATGATAAGTGAAGTTTTTGCTTCTGAAGAAACAGTGGCTTTAGCGAAAGAAAAGGCGTGTAAAATGCTTGGGGTAACAGAGGATAAAGTTGATATTCAAGTTCTTCAACATCCCTCTAAAAAAGTTTTGGGTATGTTTGGCGGAAAAATGGCTCAAGTCAAGGCTGTATTAAAAAAATCCTCTGCTGAAAAAGCGATTGATTTTTTAAAAGAAGTCTTGTTTTATATGGGGTTGAGTTCTTTAGAAACAAAAGTTATTAAGGAAGACCCTGAATCTGCTGAAATACAAATAACGGGTGACGATATAGGCTATGTTTTGGGAAAGCATGGAGAAACCTTAGATTCATTGGAGTACATTACCGGGCTTGTTATTAATTCAAATTCGGATAGTTTTTACAGAATACGGCTTGAAGCAGGAGATTACCGTGAAAAACGCAAACAAACTTTAGAGACATTGGGAAAACGAATTGCCGAAAAAGTTTTAAAAACCGGTAAAAAGTTTTCTTTAGAACCTATGAGAGCTTATGAACGTAAAATAATCCATACCGCAATTCAAGATGTGGACGGTGTAAAATCTTGGTCTGAAGGTACAGGAGAAGGACGACATATAGTAGTTGCTTTGGATAGAAATAAAGAAAATTAAAACAGAAAACAAATAAAAACTTTTGCTCCCTGATTTTAAAGGGGGCAATTTAAACTTTAAAGAACTATTATAATTATTATAAAAAAGAAGGTAAAAAAATGAGTACTATTGCGGCTATTTCTACTGCGCATGGGGTTGGTGGAATAGGTGTTATAAGAATATCGGGCAAGGATGCAACAAAAATTGCGGATAAGGTTTTTGTGCCCTTTGCGGGAGAAGCCGGTAGTTGTTTAAAAAATTTAAAAGGATATAGCGCTAAATACGGTAAAATTTTGGACAAAAGTGATTATATTGATGATGCCGTGGCGCTTGTGTTTAAATCACCATATAGTTATACAGGCGAAGATGTTGTGGAATTATCTTGTCATGGTGGTTTGTTTCTTACAAAGCGTGTTCTTAGAGCAGTTTTGGATGCAGGAGCAACACCTGCGTTGCCGGGAGAATTTACCAAGCGAGCTTTTTTAAACGGAAAAATGGACCTTTCTCAAGCCGAAGCTGTTATGGATCTTATATCAGCCAAAGGAAAGCGAGCCAATCAGGTTGCTTTTCAAATGAGAGAAGGACATTCATCCGAAAGAATAAATCAAATTAAAGAAAAACTAATAGATGTTTCTGCCGGTTTAAGTGTTTGGGCTGATTATCCGGAAGAAGATATCCCTCAAGTAGATGAAAAGGTGTTAAATAAAGATATTAAAGCAATAATTTTTCAACTTGATGAGATGATAAAAAACTATGATGTTTTTAAATCAGTTAAAGATGGTGTAAAAACGGCTATTGTCGGTCGCCCTAATGTAGGAAAATCAACTCTTATGAATTTGCTTTCGGATTCTCAGAAGTCTATTGTAACGGATATTCCCGGCACTACAAGGGATTCAATTGAAGAAACTATTATGGTGGGAGATATTCCTGTTCTTTTGATAGATACCGCGGGAATTCGTAAAACAGATGATAAAGTTGAAAAAATAGGCGTTGAAAGAGCAAAAAAACATATGAATGAAGCGGAAATAACTTTGTTTATGATAGATGCATCTTCCCCATTTTGCGAAGAAGATAAGCTTTTGTTAAAAGAAATCAATGAGGAAAAAACAATATTTTTGTTGAATAAATGTGATATTTCGAATGCCAAAAACCTTGATAATTTATCAACATATTTAAAAGAAAATGTTGAATTTAAAGACCAAAACCCAAAAATCATAAAAATTTCTGCTCTAAAAGGCGAAGGAACCGAAAAACTTAAAGAATATATTGAAGAAATTGTCGGTATTTCAAAAGTTGACCCGTCTGAAACGGTGATTTCAAACGAAAGGCAGCTTGCTTCTTTAAAAAAAGCAAAAAGTATTTTAGAGGAAGCAATAAAAGAATTGGAAATAGGAATAACTCTTGATGCGGTTACGGTATTGCTTCAGGACGCTCTTGTATTGTTTATGGAATTTACCGGAGAAAGCGTAAGTGAGGCGGTAGTTAATAAGGTTTTTTCTAAATTTTGTGTGGGAAAATAAGAAATTAAATATAAATTTTAAAGGAGAAAAAGTGTTTTGAACATAGAAACAGAAGATAATTTAAGTAATATAGAAAATTGTGATGTAAGTATTGTCGGTGCCGGACATGCGGGAATTGAAGCAGCACTTGCATCCGCACGTTTAGGCTGTAAAACCATTGTTTTTGCTGTTAATTTGGATTCCGTGGGAAATTGTCCATGTAACCCTTCAATCGGAGGAACGGCAAAAGGTCATTTGGTTAGAGAATTGGATGCTTTAGGCGGTGAAATGGGAAAAACTACCGATGAGTGTTTTTTGCAAAGTCGCATGCTTAATTTGGGAAAGGGTCCTGCTGTTCATTCTTTGCGAGCTCAAATTGACAGAAATAAATATAAGGAAATAATGAAACACAAGCTTGAACTTCAAGAAAATCTTTACTTAAAACAAGCTGAAATAGTCGATATTTCCTTCAATGAAAAAACAAATAAATGGATTTTAACCTCCAGAAATAACATGAAATATAGTTCTAAATGTGTTGTTTTGGCTACGGGAACATTTTTGGAAGGCGTGGTTCATATTGGCGAAACTTCATATCAAAGCGGTCCTGATGGCATTTTTCCTGCTGTCTTATTGGGTAAATCGCTGGCAAAGCTGGGGCTTAAACTCAGAAGATTTAAAACAGGAACGCCGGCACGTGTTTTAAAATCAAGTATAAATTTTGAAAATTTGGAAGAACAATGCGGCGATGAAAAAATCGTACCGTTTTCTTATGATTCGGAAAACGCGGGACAAAACAAGGTGAAATGTTACATTTCATGGACCAACGAAGATACAAAAAAAGTAATACTTGAAAATTTACACCGTGCTCCGATGTATAGCGGAAAAATAGAGGGTATCGGGCCAAGATATTGTCCCAGTATAGAGGATAAGATTGTAAGGTTTCCGGACAAAAAACGTCATCAATTGTTTATAGAGCCATGTGGTATGAATACTGAAGAAATGTATCTTCAGGGGATGTCTACATCTCTTCCGGAAGAAATTCAGATAAAAATGTACAGAACAATACCGGGATTAGAAAAAGTAAAAATAATGCGTCCCGCATATGCAATTGAATATGATATTGCAGACCCTTTACAAATGAATGCTTCTTTAGAATTTAAAAGGTTTCCGGGTCTTTTCGGTGCGGGACAGTTTAACGGAAGTTCCGGATATGAAGAGGCGGCGGCACAAGGGTTAATTGCGGGAATAAATGCTGCACTTAAAGTAAAAAACAAAGATCCTCTTATTTTGGACAGGGGAAGTTCATATATAGGTACTCTGATTGACGATTTAATAACAAAAGGAGTTAATGACCCTTACAGAATGATGACTTCCAGGTCTGAATATCGTTTGGTTTTGAGGCAAGACAATGCTGATGAAAGATTAACCCCGATCGGAAGGAATATCGGACTTATTTCGGAACAACGTTTTAAAAAGTTTGAAGAAAGTCAAAAACTTAAACAAGAAGAACTTAATCGTATAAAAACCACAGTTGTTTCGCCAAGTGAAGAGCTTAACGAAATGTTGGTTTCACGTGAAACATCACCCATAACAACCGGTGTTAAAGTAAGTGAATTACTTAAAAGGCCGCAGGTTACATATAAAGATTTGAAGCCTTTTGATTTAAGTAGGCCAAACATTGACGACTCTGTTTTTGAAAAAGTGCAAATTGAGATAAAATATGAAGGATATATTGTAAGGCAAAACCGTCAAATCAAAGAATTAAGACGATTGGAAGAAAAAGTTTTGCCGGAAGATATAAATTATAAAGATATAAAAGGTTTACGTTTGGAAGCGATTGAAAAGCTCGGAAAAATAAAACCCCAAAATATAGGACAAGCTTCAAGAATTTCAGGAGTCAGTCCTGCGGACATATCTGTTTTGATAATATGGCTTTCCGCAAAAACAAAAAAACGATAATTTAAAGGTGAACTAATGAATAAATTATTTGAAGAAGCAAAAAAATTAAATATAGATTTAAATGATACTCAATTGGAACAATTTAAAAAATATATGGATTTTCTGCTTGAATATAACACTCATACCAATCTTACTTCTATTATTGAACCTGAAGATATTATGATAAAACATTTTTTAGACAGTATAATTTTAACAAATTATTTTCAAATCCCAACTAATGCAAAAGTAATAGATGTTGGCACCGGCGCCGGTTTTCCCGGGGTGCCTCTTAAAATTTTGAAAAAAGATATAAACCTTACTTTAGTGGACAGCTTAAATAAAAGAATTGTTTTTTTAAATGAGTTGATGGATAAAATAAATTCAGAATCAGAGATTATTCATTCAAGGGCTGAAGAATTAAGTAAAAAAACACAGTACAGAGAAAAATTTGATTTAGGTGTTTCCCGAGCTGTTGCTTCTTTAAATGTGTTGTGCGAATATATATTGCCTTATGTAAAAAAAGGCGGGTATTTTATTGCTCTTAAAGGCGGAAATATAGAAAACGAGTTGGAAAGTTCTCAAGAAGCAATAAAAATATTGGGCGGAAAAATACAATCAATAGAAAGTTTAGAACTTCCCGAAGGTAAGGGCTCTCGAAGTATTATAATAATTCAAAAAACAAGTTTAACACCCGCAAAATATCCACGTCATAATTCTCAAATTTCCAAGAAACCGCTTTGATATGTTTCACGTGAAACATTAACCAAGCAAGTGATGATAAATTTATTGATAAATATAATTATAATTGATATAATAACTTTAACGGTAGTTTACTGTTAAAGTTAATTTTTTTGAGATTGTGTGTTGAAAAAAATGTATGATAAAAAATATTTATTAAATCGAATAAATGACCTACACACAACTAAATTGGGTGCAGTTAGAGTTAAGAAAAACCTGGGTTTAAATGAAGAAAATATAGTTTCATGGTGCAAGAAAAAAATCATGTTACCATATGCAAAGGTTATAAAAAGCGGTAAAAATCTGTATATTAGCACAGATGATATTATAATAACTGTAAATTCATTTAGTTTAACAATTATAACAGCTCATAAAAAATAAAACATTTTATAATAAACTGCAATTATATTAAAAAACCTAAAAGGGGGATTTTATGGGAAAGATAATTTCAATTTCAAATCAAAAAGGCGGAGTCGGTAAAACCACAACCACAGTGAATTTGGCTGCTTCGTTGGGTGCTTCGGGAAAAAACGTTTTGGTGATTGATTTGGATCCTCAAGGAAACGCTACCAGCGGAATGGGATTTAATAAAAAAGAAGTAAAAATATCGGCTTATGATGTTCTTGAAAAAGATGTTACGGCTGAAGAGGCAACAGTTAAAACCGAGTTTAAAAACCTGAGTTTAATTCCTTCACACATAAATTTAGCTTCGGCGGATGCAGGGATTAGCTTGTTTTCAGGAAAAGAATCAAAATTAAAAAATAAAATTAATCATTTAAAAAACACTTATGACTATATATTGATTGATTGTCCCCCTTCTCTTGGGATAATTACAATTAATGCTTTTTGTGCCAGTGATAGTGTTTTAATTCCGATTCAATGTGAATATTATGCGCTTGAAGGTCTTTCTCAACTTATAAGCACCATAAAAGTGGTTAAACGCCATCATAATTCTGAACTTGACGTTGAAGGGATACTTATGACCATGTGTGATACCCGTCTTAATTTAACTCGTCAAGTTATGGATGAGGTTAAGAAAAACTTTCCGGATAAAGTATTTAAAACCACAATTCCACGTTCCGTAAAACTTTCGGAGGCTCCCGGGTTCGGAAAACCGGTTATGTATTTTTCAAAAATAAATAAAGGAAACTGGGCGTATAAGAGTTTAGCTAAAGAAGTTATAAAAAATAATGCATAAAGGAGATTAATATGGCAACTAAATTAGGCGGTTTAGGCAAAGGTTTGGATATGATTTTTATGGAAAACAATATGGAAACCGAAAATGAACCCACTGTTTTAAAAATTTCCGAAATTGAACCAAATTTATCTCAACCAAGAACCGATTTTAATGATGAAACTTTAAAAGAATTGGCGGATTCAATTTCAGTTCATGGGCTTATTCAGCCATTGGTGTTAAAACCTTTGGCATCGGGTAAATATAAAATCATAGCCGGCGAGCGTAGGTTCAGAGCTTGTAAGATGGCGGGCATTAATGAAATACCGGTAATAATAAAAGATGTTGACGATTCTAAAATAATGGAACTTGCTTTGGTGGAAAACCTTCAAAGAGAAAACCTATCTTCTTTAGAAGAAGCTAAAGGATATAAATCACTTATAGAAAATTATGGATTTACTCAAGAAAATATTGCTAAAACAATAGGAAAATCCCGTTCTTATATCACAAATACTTTAAGGCTTTTAAATTTACCGGATTTTATTATCGAAAAATTAAAAACCGGGGAAATAACTGCAGGTCACGCCAGAGCTTTTTTAGCGTTAAGTTCAGAAGATGATCTTTTAAGAGCTTTAAACATTACCCTTTCTCAGGGACTAAATGTTCGTCAGTTGGAACAACTTGTTAAGAAAATGAATTTTAAAGAATTGGAAAAACCTAAATCTTTGAAAGTTATAAAAAAGGATGCGTTTTTTAATAAAATCGAATCTGATTTGCATAAAAAACTAAAAAGAAAAGTAAAAATAGTATCCGGCAGGCGTAAAAAAGGTACAGTCCAGATTGAATTTTGCGGAGAAGAAGATTTGTCAAAAATTTATAACTTGCTTGCAAATGCTGTTGATTAAAAAACAAAAGGAATGAAAAAAATGTGGAAAAAAATTAGCCGTTTTATATTGGTTTTGGTTTCTTTGGCGCTTGGTGGATTAATATGTTTTACTGTTTTTGGGGATATTAATTTTCTTTCAAATAACAGTGAAATTGTTTGGAATATAAACAAATTTTTTGAAAATATAGGATTGAAATATAGGTTCACTGTAATTGATGTATCAAGGTTTGTACGCTTTACAGAATACTGTGTCTTTGGTATAATGATTACGTCAATTGCTAAAATGTATTCAAAAAATATTTTTAAAAATATATGTTTTCCGTTATTTATCGGTTTGGCTGTTTCTGTTTTAGAAGTTTATTTAAAAAATTTTGGCGGCTCAAATTTAGAGGTATCGGATATTTTAATATCCTTTGTAGAGTTTTGCATGGGATTAATTTTTTATATTATATTCGGTAATTTAAAATTTTCAAAAAAACGAAAAACAAGATCAAGATATAAATCACGTAAATACGAGGGGAGATATTAAACAATGTTGGATATTAAAACAATAAAAAAAGACCCTGAAGCCGTAAAAAAAGCCATTAGAACTCGTAATGCAAATTTAGATAGTGTAATAGATAAAGTTGTTGAAATTGATGAATTAAGAAGAAAAATTATTTCTGATGTGGAAAATATGAAATCCGAGCAGAATTCATTTAATAAAAAAATTCCGACAATGAAAAAAGCAGGAGAAGATATTTCGGGGATAATGGAAGATTTAAAAGAGCTTTCAAATAAAATTTCCGAAAAAAATAAAGAGCTTTCCTCTTTGGAAACTCAGCAAAGAGACTTAATCTTAACTATCCCAAATATTCCTCATGAAAGTGTTCCGATTGGTAAAGATGACAGCGAGAACGTTGAAATAAGAAAACATGGTGAACCCCGAAATTTTGCATTTGAAGTAAAATCCCATTGGGACATCGGTAAAAATTTGGATATTTTAGATCCGGAAAGAGCCGCTAAAGTAACGGGAACAAGATTTCATTTTTACAAAGGCTTTGGCGCAAAATTAGAAAGAGCAATAATAAATTTTTATTTAAATACTCATTCGGAAAACGGATATACCGAAATTTTTCCACCATATATAGCAAACAGTGATTCACTTTACGGGACAGGGCAATTTCCGAAATTTAAGGAAGATGAATTTAAACTTGAAAACACAGATTATTATTTAATCCCAACAGCAGAAGTTCCTGTTACGAATTTTCACCGTGATGAAATTTTAGATGGCTCAAAATTGCCTATTAAATATTGTGCATATTCAGCTTGTTTTCGCTCCGAAGCCGGATCGGCCGGCCGTGATACAAGAGGGCTTATAAGACAACATCAATTTAATAAAGTTGAACTTGTAAAATTTGTTAAACCCGAGACATCTTATGATGAATTGGAAAAATTAACGAATGATGCCGAAAGAGTTTTACAGCTTTTACAGCTTCCATATCGAGTGGTGTGTTTGTCAACGGGGGATATTGGTTTTTGTTCGTCCAAAACTTATGATATAGAAGTTTGGATGCCGTCTTATGGTAGATATGTTGAAATTTCTTCTTGCTCTAATTTCGAAGATTATCAAGCAAGGAGAGCAAAGATAAGATATAAAGACAATGTAAAAGACAAAGCTAAATTAGTACACACTTTAAATGGTTCAGGAGTTGCGGTCGGACGTACTGTTGCGGCTATTTTGGAAAATTATCAAAACGAAGACGGTACTGTTACGGTTCCGAAAGCACTGCAAAGTTATCTTGGAACAGATATAATCAAGTAAATATAAAACCAATATACCGGGCCGTGTTTGGCTTGGTTATTGGTTTTATGCTATATTTTTATAAAGGAGTTTTTTTATGACAGAGATGCCAGAATCAGAAAAATTTTCAAAAGAAGGGCTTACGTTTGATGATGTTTTATTAATTCCGGGAGCTTCTGATGTTGAACCGAAATCCGTAAATGTAAAAACAAAATTAACTTCGAAAATCAACCTTAATATTCCTGTTATGACAGCGGCAATGGATACTGTAACAGAGGCAAAAATGGCGATTGCCATTGCTCGTGAAGGCGGAATTGGAATTATTCATAAAAACATGTCTATTGAAAAACAAGCTGATCAGGTGGATAGGGTGAAGCGCTCTGAAAACGGAATTATTTCTCGTCCGTTTTTTTTAGCTCCCGAAAATACTGTTGAAGAAGCTAAAATATTAATGGATAAGTATAAAATTTCGGGAATTCCGATATGTAAAAATAAAAAGTTGGTTGGGATAATTACAAATCGTGATTTGAGGTTTATGACATCTTCGGAATTTCAACAAGAAATAAAGAACGTGATGACAAAAGAAAATTTGATTACCGCACCCGAAGGAACCTCTATGAGTAAAGCGAAAGAAATTCTTCGTGCTCATAGAATTGAAAAACTCCCATTGGTTGATAAAAATGGAGATTTTATCGGTCTTATAACCATAAAAGATATAGAAAAATCAAGTTTGTATCCCAATTCCGCCAGAGACTCGGAAGGAAGACTTTTGTGTGGGGCGGCAATAGGTGCCACAAAGGATGTTTTAAAAAGAGTAGAGGCTTTAGTGGCTGCTCATGTTGACGTTTTGGTGTTGGACTCCGCACACGGGCATAATATAAATGTTATAAATTCAGTTCGTAAAGTAAAAGAAGCTTTTCCAAATGTTCAACTCATAGCGGGTAATGTGGCTACTGCTGAAGCTGCCGAAGCTTTAATTGACGCCGGTGCAGATTGTATTAAAGTCGGTATTGGTCCCGGATCTATTTGTACTACGAGAATTATTGCGGGGATTGGAGTTCCACAACTTACCGCCGTATATGATGTAGCCAAAGTAGCAGCAAAAAGAGGAATTAAAGTTATAGCAGATGGCGGTATTAAGTATTCCGGTGATGTTGTAAAAGCGTTAGCGGCAGGAGCCGATGTTGTTATGGTTGGTTCTATGGTTGCCGGATGTGAGGAATCACCGGGAGAAAATGAAATTTATCAAGGTCGTAAGTTTAAAACTTATCGTGGCATGGGTAGTTTGGCCGCTATGGGACGTGGCAGTGCAGACAGATATTTTCAAGGTAAAAACGGTAAATTGGTTCCTGAAGGCGTTGAAGGAAGAGTGGCATATAAAGGTAATCTTTCCGATACGATTTATCAGCTTATCGGAGGGCTTCGTGCAGGAATGGGATATACGGGTTGTGCCACAATTAACGATTTACATGAAAAAACAAGGTTTGTAAGAATTTCCGGAGCAGGATTACGCGAAAGTCATCCACACGACATTCAAATTACCAAAGAATCTCCCAATTATTCCTACTTAGGATAAATTAAAATATGTAATCAAAAGGTTAAATTATTGCATTAAAAGTAATAAATATAATGATTTATTTAAGTGCAAAATTTAAATCGGTTACAAATATTCTGAATTTAATTATGTAAAAATAAACCTACCGTAAAATATTTTACGGTAGGTTTTGTCATATTAAAAATTATAATTTATTAAGTTTCTGTTTGATTAAGAATAAACACTAAGCTTTGCCGGCGGAACACATTACATTTTGAATTTTATGTTTTACAATGTCTTTTATAGCTGTTCTGGCAGGGGAAAGATAATTTCTTGGGTCAAAATTTTCAGGGTTTTCCGCAAGGCTCTTTCTTATTTTTGCTGTCATGGCCAACCTTAAATCCGAATCTACGTTTATTTTACAAACTGCCATTTGAGCGGCTTTTTTAAGCATTGATTCCGGAATTCCGATGGCTTCTTTTAAGTTTCCGCCGAAGTTATTGATTTCTTTTACAAATTCAGGTATAACGCTGGAAGCTCCGTGAAGCACAATCGGAAAGTTTGGTAATTTAGATTCGATTTCACTTAAAATATCAAATCTTAATTGAGGTGTTTGGTCGGGTTTGAATTTGTATGCTCCGTGGCTTGTACCGATAGCTATAGCTAGAGAATCCACGTTTGTACGTTTTACAAAATCCTGTACTTGTTCGGGATTTGTGTAAAAAGATTTTTCAGCTGAAATGTTTAGATGTTCTTCAACACCTGATAAACTTCCCAGCTCACCTTCAACGGTGACATTGTATTTATGTGCATAATCGGCGACTTTTTTTGTGAGTTCTACATTTTCTTCATATTCTAAAGAAGACCCGTCAATCATTACTGATGTAAATCCGCTGTCAATACAATTTTTGCACAGTTCAAAAGAATTTCCGTGATCTAAGTGTAGCGCAACGGGAACATCGTTTTCCAATACGGCGGCTTCCACAAGTTTTTGTAAATAAATAGACCCTGCATATTTTCTGGCTCCGGCTGAGGCTTGTAATATTACCGGGGATGAAAGTTCGCAGGCGGCTTCCATAATTCCTTGGATTATTTCCATATTGTTTACATTAAAAGCACCGATTGCGTATTTTCCCGCATATGCTTTTTGGAACATTTCTTTAGTATTGACAAGACTCATATTTGCACCTCAAATTAAGTATTTTATTTGCTATATATTAAAATACATTATTCGGTAAAGGTTGTCAAAATTATTAAAATTAAGTTATAATTTTTAAAATATATAAAAACTTTGATTTTAAAATTCGTTACCTACGAATTTTTATCACAGAATTGACTATTAATTTATTGTTTTATATAATAAGTTTATTGCTACTGTGGCTCAGGTGGTAGAGCAGCTGATTCGTAATCAGCAGGTCGGCGGTTCGAGTCCGCCCAGTAGCTCCATTTAAAAAACAAAAAACTTGCTTTAAAAAGTAAGTATAGTAAAATAAATTAGAAGTGTGATTTAAATATGGAGATTAAAGTGAAAAAGTATATAATGCTATTGTTTAATGTTTTAGTTATCTGTTTATTGTCTGCATGCAAACAAGATGATTCTTATAGAAATTTCAAACAAGCAAGACAAGACGTGTCTAACTATTTTTCAGAAAATAAAAATCTTTTAGAAGAAAATAAAGATTTGATATTAAAAAAGCGTTCTTCCAAAGGAATTACTATGGATAAAATATTAGATATCTCATATGCGAACCATCTTGTACCGCCTACCTTTAAAAAATCTGCCGATATAGTAGTATTTATGTGTGGCAATTACAGTATGGCTATGTATTGGGGGCAAGATTGGGGAATTTATTACACGAGCCAAGATGTTCCTATAAATACATTGTATGTAGACTCCAAATATGATGAGATTCGAGAAGTTACCAATGATAATAAGACTTATTTTTGGATTAATCAAAATCCTGATGAAAAACGAAGATATTGTGTATCAGAGCGGATTGCAAAAAATTGGTTTTTTTACTACAATAACTGGGAAGGCGATCCATCTATATTAAGAGAACACTTTGATGATGACGATACATACGGCATTAATTGGCATAAGAATCATGGTTTTTAATAGAAAGATTAAAATTTTTTGCCCTCGACGAGAGAAATAAAGATTTATGAAAGGAAGTTTTTTATATAGAAACCTCACATAAGCTAATACTTATGTGAGGTTATTTGGTGGAGATAAGCGGGATCGAACCGCTGACCTCTTGAATGCCATTCAAGCGCTCTCCCAGCTGAGCTATACCCCCATAAAGTTTTAAAAAACTTTATATAATTTTATTTTAAACATTTTTCCAAAAAAGTCAAGTTTTAATTTCTTTGATTTCTTTCATTATTGAAAATGAACCAAAAGCTATAATTGGAGAATTACAGCAATTTGTTTTGCTTAAATCATGTGCTGTTTGAAAAGCTTGTTTAATTGTGTGGCACGGAGTTACATTTTTATTATATTTTTTTATTTCATTTGTAATTATTTCAAGCGGTAATGCTCTTTCGGAAGGCGGAGAAACAGCAATGATTTTGTCAAATAAAGGTGCGGTTTTTGAAATTATTGATATATAATCTTTATCTTTATATATCCCTACTATTCCTATTAAGTTTGTGTTTTTTGGAAAATAGGTTTTGATAAAATCGGCTAAAGTATTTGCTCCGGCGGGATTGTGTGCTCCGTCCAAAATTACTAACGGAGATTTACTTATTATTTCCAACCTGCAAGGTATTTTGGTTTTTAAAAATCCGTTTTTCAAAGATTTTTCGGAAATATAAAAAATTTTTTTAATAGTTTCGAAAATTTTTAATACCGTAGAAATATTTTCCAATTGATGTAATCCCAAAAGAGGGGATTTTAAATTTAAGTTTTTATATTTGAATGAAGTTCCTTTTTTTAATGATAAATTTATGTTTGTTAAATCTGAAACCTGAGATAAATATACCGTGGAATTTAATTTTTTTGCAATTTTTAAAGATTGGTTATAAACGGATTTGTCTACATTCGGTCCAAGCACCAATGGGCTTTCGGCTTTTAAAATTCCCAATTTTTCAGAAGATATTTTTTCTAAAGTATCACCCAAAATTTGTGTGTGGTCTAAAGATACGGAGGTTATGACGGAACATAAAGATTTTTCAATTACGTTTGTTGCGTCTAATTTTCCTCCGAGACCCGTTTCCAAAATAACTATATTACATTTTTCATCGTTAAAATACTTAAATGCCATTGCCGTAGTTAATTCAAATTCGGTTATAGGGTTTTTTGATTTTTCAAATTCATTTAAAAAAGGTTCAAAAAATTCTATTAGTTCGCTTACTTTTTTTTTAGATATTAATTTTCCGTTTATTTGTATTCTTTCTCTGAAATCCGTTATGGAAGGTGAAGTATATAGCCCGACTTTATATCCGGATTCTTTTAAAATCGAGGCCGTCATATAAGAAACGGAACCTTTTCCGTTTGTTCCGGCAATATGTATATATTTTAAATTGTTTTGAGGGTTGTTTATTAAGCTTAAAAGTTTTTTGATGCGTTCAAGTCCGGGTTTTGAACCCAGATTTTGTATTTTTTTTATTTTAGAGATAGCGGTTTCATAGGTCAATTTTTTCACCTTTTATTATTTTAAAGATTTGATTTTTTGGAGAAAAATTCGGTTTTGGAGCGAAAAAACCGCAAAGAGCGGAAAACCGATTTTCGTTTTCAAAAAAATTTACGATTTCGTAATTTAATTTTTTTATTTGAGAAAACCTTGATATTATTGGAACAGAAGCTGTTTTTTTTGCTTTTTTCAGTATCTCCGTACCTTTTAAATTTGTTCCTAAAATTTTGATATAGGGTATGGAAGCGTTTTGCATACTTACATTTATTTTTAAAAAATGGGTCAAAACAGCCCTTTTTATACGTGCCATAGTATAACGCTTTGATTTTATATTATTTATTAAATTTGGCAGCGAATTTGACTTATATGCCGCATTCAAAATTTTGTTTTCCAAACCTTCGCTTACGTCTGAAAAATTCAAAATATCATTTTCATTTGAACTTTGTAAAGAATACAATATTGCTTGTTCGGCGTTTGATAACATTAAGGGCGCTTTTTTATTTTTTATTTCATTGTTTAAAATGTCAACTGTAGATAGAGGTATATATGATTTGAACTCATTGTTTTGGTTTTTTATAAGCTCTCTGATTTCACAAGCGGATTTAAAATTATTCGTTCTTTTGATAGTTAAAGGTTTAATTTTTGATCCGATTTTTTTTAATGCTTTAAGATATTCCACCCCTAAAATATTATTCGGTGATTTTATTAAAGAGGTTATTTTTGGATTTGATATTATTTCATTTAGGGCGTATTCTTCGGCTTTGGCAAAGGTAATTCCCGTGGATAAATGTTTTTTTAAAGACAGCTTAAATTCTTCTGAGTTTAAAGCATTTACAATAGTTTTTAAAATATTAATATTTCCGCATTCACTGCCGAAAGCAAGAGAGTCCACACACCCTAATTTTTCGGCTGTTTCAATACCCGCCCATGCATATTTTTCGGCTGTGGTAAGTACTTTGCATGCGGGCATCTCAATTACCAAATCAACGCCGTTTAAAAGAGCTGATTTTACCCGTGCTTCTTTTGAAATTATAGCGGGTTCTCCGCGTTGCACAAAATCTCCACTCATAATAGCTACTATATGAGTGAAATTTTGTTTTTTTATTTCATCAATAATAAATTTGTGTCCTAAATGAAAGGGGTTAAACTCTGAAATAATGGCACAGATTTTCATGATTTTTTATCTTAAATAACAAATAATAGAGCCCACAAGGCCACTTATCATTAGTAAAGAACCTATTAAAGCCAAAATAACCTTTAATCTTTTTTGTCTTCGCATTTTAGGGCTTATTTTTTTTACTGTTTGCGGTTTTGAGTCTATGCTATGTAATAAGTGTTCCGAATTAGATTTGGTGTTGTTCATGTTTTCCTCTCTTTTTTACTTAAGTCAGTTCTAAAAAAAATATATTTTAATAAATATATTATATCAATAATTATTTAGGTAGTAAAATATTAATAGACGGAGAAAAAATAAAATGAATGAAATTGATATCAATAAGAATTTTAATACTTCAGAAAAAATAAATTCCAATAATAAATCAAATACAAAAAATAGTAAAGGTATATTTGCCGTAAGATTTGTAATAAGCATAATAATTTTACTTGGAACATTGTTTATAAAATTCAGCAGCCGGTGTTATTACGACAACTTCAAATTTTGGTATCAAAATAATGTTTTGGAAGATAAATATCATGCGCTTTGGCTTAAAGACGGAATAAAAAATATTTATTCAACATCCGAAGCTAAATTTGTTGAAATAATTTCGTTTTTTAAAAATCATGATAATTAAAAAATCATTTATTCAATGAATAAATCCGGTATTTCGGTTATCATTTTATCCACAATTTCCTTAAAAACGGGTCCGCAACTTTCTCCTCCCCCCGAACCCGCTTCCGATAAAATAACAATGCTGTATTTCGGTTTATCGTATGGAAAAAAACCGGCAATCCAAGATTGCTCTACTTTTTTCCCGTCTTCGATTATACCCGTTTGAGCGGTAGATGTTTTAGCGGCGGCTTCGGTTTTTTCGGGTTTACCTTTTTCGCTTGTTCCGTAATCTACGGAAGCTTTCATGTGTGATTTTAATTTTAAAGCCGTACTTTCGGAAAAAATTCTTTCGGATTCATTGGGCAGTGTACTTTTTTTTATTATTCTCATATTTTCATCCGTGAGTCCCTTAATAAGTTTGGGATTGCTGTATATACCTTTAGAGGCAATCGTATTTATAAGCCCGGATATTTGTAAGGGTGTAGCCATTAATTTACCTTGACCGAACGAAAAATTTGCTAAAGTTTTTATGTTTTCCAGGCTTTCTGCGGAAGGTAAAATTCCGGCACAGGAATTCATACCGGGTGCAAGGTTAACCGAAGAGCCGAGTTTGATTTTTTGAGCCATGTTTAATAAAGAGTTTTTTGGCATTTTTTTAATCAGTTCTATGAAATATCCGTTGCAAGAATGCGCTAAAGCTTGCTCCATATTAACGATTTCATGTTTTTTGGAATTAAAACACTTAAATGAAGCGTCTTCAACTTTATTAACTCCTTGACAGTTATAAGGTGTATTTTCGCTTATTCCGTTTTCAAGTGCCGCCGCCGAGGTTACAAGTTTAAATATAGATCCCAAATTAAAAGCGCAAAAAGCCCGATTTAGTAAAGGGGAATTTTTATCATTTAAATATGCGGAAATATTATTCGGAGTAAAACCGGGTAAACTCGAACATGCTCTGATTTCACAATTAGGAATTTCCGTAATTATTACTGCACCTTTGTTGATATATTTATTTGATATTTCTTCGACTAAAGATTGAATACGGCTATCTATGTTAAGAACTACTCCTTTTGAATTATAATATGACCTGTCTTCCACGAATTCTTTTTTGCCCGGAAGAATTTTACCCGAAGCGTCAACATCATATTTTATACTTATGGTATGTTCTTTATCAAAAAGATAGTCATTGTATATTTTTTCTATTCCGCAAATGCCGTTTTTTTCTCCCGAAAGATATCCGATAATATGAGGAGCCGGAGTAATACCGCTGTATCTTATGGGAACCTCAAAGATTTTTACATAAGGGCATTTTATTTTTTTGTTGACCTCTATTGTGAAAGGTACATTGCCCGAACATTTTTTGTAAAGTTCCGAATGTTTGTGTTCGGGTACTATGGGAGTTAAAACAGAAAGTGCCTCTGTGCAGGGGACTGCGGCTGCAATTAGTTTTTTATTGTTGTTTACAAGCGGGACATTTCTGCAATCATATATGGTCCCTCTTACATCGGAAATTTTAAGTTTATATGATTGTTGGTTCAAAGCCGCATCGTAAAGAGTGCTTTTACTTGATAAATAATCCAAAGAAAAAAATGATACGCAAAATAAAAACATAAATATCCCGAAAAGTATTACACATCTTTTATACATAAAAAGCCAACCTTATTAAAGTATTTTACTTTAATAATTGTTGGCAAAATTTTAATTTTTATAATATAAATTTTCAGTTTAATGTTGCAACCAGTTAAAAGGGATTCCACCAGGATTTTGTTGACTTTGGAGTTGATGCATCTTTAGCGGTTTTTGTTGAACTTGGCGCAGGAGCGGGAGCAATCCAACGCCCTAATGTTCCGTTGCTTATACGCTCTTTTAGATCATTCGCATGAAAATTTAAATCGTCAGACATTTTAGTCGCATGAAAATTTAAATCGTCAGACATTTTAGTCGCATGAAAATTTAAATCGTGAGAGACTTTAATCGCACATCCTGCGACTATTATATATGCAATACTTTTCGAAATATTTAAAATAATTTCAGATTTAGAAGTACCACCTGTAGCGGTTTCTAAGTACTCTTCATTGATTTTTTCCGGATTTTCGATTTGCTCTGTGATTTGTTGAGCCATTTTTGTTAAATCTTCATCCGTAAGTTCCAGTCCTTTTTCCGCAAAAGCTTTTTTTGCTTCTTCTTTATTCATGGAAATGACGCTGGAGAGAAAGTTTTTGTCATTAATTATATTTTGAATTGTTTCTTCTGACACATTTATCATCTTCTTTCTCAAATTTTATTGTATTATACTAACATATTTAAGTGCTAATATCAACACTAATATTGTTTTTGTATATTAATACATTAAAATTAAGATAGCCCGGCTTTTTTAAGATTTAAAGTATGTTCATTTTTGGTTTTGGCGTAAAAAGCTTCGCCGGATGGGCTGTGGCAATAATAGTAATATTCGGTTTCTGTCGGATTTAAAGCGGCTAAAATTGCGTCTATGCCCGGATTGCAAATCGGTCCGGGGGGCAATCCTTCCAAGCTGTAAGTGTCATAAGTGCCTTGGAATGTATTTACCATTGATTTGGGAACGCTGGCTTTATTTTTATAAGGATAATAGACGGTGGAATCAATTCTGAGTATTCCCATTGAAAATTCGCCGAAAGAATTTTGTCCGCCGTTTTTAAGAGTTTTCAACCTGTTATGAATAACGGAAGAAACGCTGTACATATCATTTTTATTTGCTGCTTCTGCTTGGATCAATGATGCTATATTTAGTAAATTATCCACAGAGATATTTTTTTCTTTGGCAAGATCTTTAATACTGACCTGCTTATCATAACCTTCAACGGAAGATTTTTTAATAACTTTCTTTTCGTAATTGTTTAAAAACTTGGTTATGATGCTTGAGGGATTTTCTCCTTGATAGAATTTATATGTATCGGGGAACAAGTACCCTTCCAATTTATAAATTCGGCTGTCGGAGTTTTCTATGTCTTTTATAAACGAAAATTTATTGTCAAATTGAGAAGAGTTGCATTGTTTTAAAAACTCTTCTTTTTTACATACTTTTTGCTTATCCAGAAGAGCGGCATAATCATTAACATTCATACCTTCGGTAAATGTTATTTCCGAGACGTTTTTAATATTTGATTGGTTTTTAAGGTGATTAATTATGCACTGATAGTCCATATTGGTTTCAAGTTCATATATTCCGGGAGAGAAATTTTTTGAAGATTTGGTAATTATGGCATAAACTTTAAAAAATTCTTTTTCTGAAATAATATTATTTTGTTTTAAAATATCCGCAATACTACTCAAAGAAGCGTTTTCGGGGATTTCTATCATTACGGTTTCCGAAGGCTTTCCTATTGCAAGCATATCACTGATGCCGACCAATGCATATCTTGCCAATAATGCCGAAATTATGCACAGCATTACTATCCAAGCGACTCTGAAAAAATATAAATTTTTTTTATTTTTTTTTAGTTTTACAAATCTCTTCATTTTTTAATTACCTTCTTTTTTGGGGGATTTTTTTTGGATTTTGTGGGGGTTATTTCTTTTATATAAGTATCGGTTAATAATATATCAACGGGCTTGTCAAATTTTCCATGCGGGAGTTGCGGAATAATACAGTTGCTATAACATATTCCTAAAATTTTTCCACTGAAATTTTGCAAAAATCTGTCATAAAATCCATATCCATAACCAAGCCTGAAACCTTGATAATCAAAGCAAAACCCCGGAACAATACAAACTCCTTTACTTAAATCGGTTGCTTTTTTGCATTTTGATTTTATAGGTTCCATTAATCCGAATGTAGCTTTTTCTAAATCGTTAAATGAATTTATAATATAAAAATCCATTGTTTTGTCTTCGGCATTACAAGCGGGGACTGCAACTTTTTTATTTTCTTGCCAACATTTTTTGATTAATTCATATGTGTCTACTTCAATATCTTTGGAAACGTAAGTAAAAACTATATCACAATTTTTATAAATATTTAAAATGGAAATTTTATTTAATATTTTTTCGTCCATAATATGTTTTTTTTCTCTAATCATATTTTCACGAATTGACCTAAATTTTTTTCTTAATTTTATTTTGAATAATTTAATGTTCTTGATCATATTTTTTCCTTTTTATTTGATTTTTAATCTAACGCAATGCCCAAATATGGATAATTATTGTTTTTTTCGACTTTTTTCAGCAATTCTCGAAGTTGAGGTTTGAGCGGTTTTATCATTCCGAAAAATTTAATTTGTCCCATATTTTTAAAAAATTGATTTTCTGTATTGGTTATGATTTTGAAATCGGAATATGAATTGAAATTTTCATATATTTTTTTTAAAAGTAAGGGTGTTTCTTTTTCGGAACATGTAAAATCCTTAATTATAACGGTTTTTAAGTCAATGGGGGTGCAAATTGCGTATCCGTTTGGTACAGTGATAAATTTTCCGTTAAAATACCGGTATAATTTTACCGCATATTCAATTTCGCTTGCATTATACATAACGCTGTTTATTTTATTATATATGCTATGTCTTAATTTTTCCAGAACGGAAAAAGAATTATAGAAATTTGAATTTTCATAAATTTCATTTTTAGGGTTATATTTTTTATTATCTGTTAAAATTTTTAAAAAATTTTCTTTTCTAAAATTAATTTCTTTAATTCGGAAAAAATTTTGATACCCTAGTTTATTATAATAATTTTCCAGTTTTTCGTTTTCCGGTACAAGTATTGAAAAATCTACATTTTTTAATTTTTGCTGTAATTCATAATAATTTAAAAGTTTTCGCATATATCCCCGATTTCTGTAAGAAGGTAAAGTACACGCACCGTATATATATGAAGCCGTAAAAACTTTATTTTCAAGTTTTATTTGTGACGGTAAAGCATGTAAAACCGAAGTTATTTTATCGTTGTTGATACATGTAAAACAATTATTGAAATCCACTTTATTTTCAAAGAAAAAATTAACGGAATCAAAAGGTTCGTTGAAACAAATTCTCATCATGTTAATCAGTTCTTTTTTTGTTTTTTCTGTTGCACGAGTGAATAAAGTCATATTATAGGTCCTTCAAGCTTTGAATTTATATAATTAAAGTTGCGTCGTATTTTGAAATTAATGCATAAGGTTTATATGAAAGTTTTGCTTTTCTTAAACCCGGAATTCCCATATCCTCTTCTCGGTTTATAAATTCATAATTATTTTCAAAAATAGTTTTGGCAAACTCATTATTTATTACGCTGTAAGCAAGGCTGTATTCCGGTAAGGCTTTTTCAAAATGAATTAAAAAAGCCTTTGAATTTATTGGCTCTCCGATTGTACAAGCAATAATTTTATTGTTTACTTTAATAACTCCGCCGGATAAATTTAATTTTTCTAAATTTTGCAGTGCTTTTTCAATAGCATTATATTCTCCTGAATTTTTGACGTTATTTTGAAGGTTTTTGTATTGAAACCAAGTATGAAAAAATTCCGAATAACTTTCTTTTTCGTTGGAATTCAGCGGATAATAATTCCAATTATATAACTTGCTGAATTTAGAAATATGATTTTTTTTACTGTGATATTTTTTACCTTTGAGTAAAGCTAAATCTTTGGATTTATATATATAATCATAATTGTTTCTGTCAGATGTGATTTTAAATTGTCCGGGAAATATTTTTTGAATTTGAGAAACCTCTTTACCTAAAAGATTAGTGAACTTTAGGTTTGGTATATTAGTTGATCTTATATATTCCGTTAAATAGCTCATAGCTTCTTTTAAATGGTGGGAACTTGAAATTCCCTGCGGAAATTCAAAAACAATATTTTCTTTTTTCAGTTTTTTAAATAAAATATTTTTTTTATTATTTTTTATTTGACAAAATTCAATATTAAACACATTTGACCATAAATAAGAAGTACCGAAAGTGGATTCGGAGTTTATGTTTTCTGTGGTTTCCAATATTTTTTGTATTTGGTTTTTATCTTCAATACACGGCTTTTTAAAATTAAGAACCACAAAAAACATCTCCTTTGAAAATGCTGAAAAATTAAAGTGTTTAAATTATTAAATACTTTTTTGCAGGATATATTTTTTCAAAAAATCAATTATTTCATTGTGAATAAGTTCTTTACTTTTTACCGCTTTATTTTCTGCACAGTTTATTTGAAACCAGTGATCTTTTAATGCGATATATTCAGCGGCTTTTTTACATATTTGTAAAAATCTTATGTTGGATTCATGTAAGTCTTTTTTTGATTCGTCTCCGCTGTATCTTTTTTTCATTAGGTTTTGAGAAATTTCGAGCGGCATATTAAGGTAAATTACGCCATCGGGTTTTGGAAGACCTAATTTATTATATTCATAATCATAAAGCCACGTTAAATAGCTGTCCCATCCGTTTTCCGGGATTTTACACATTTGGTATACCGCGTTGGAGGTTGTATATCTGTCGCAAATGATTATATCTCCGTTTTTGTAAATTTTTTCCCAGCTTTTTTTAAATCCGGCATATCTGTCAACCGCAAAAAACGATGCGGCGGCATAAGCGTTTACATCGTTTGGATTTTCCCCGAATTCGGAATTCAGGTACATTTTTACCAAAGAAGAAGACGGAGAGGAATAATTTGGAAAAGAAAGGTAATTAACTTTTAATTTTAAGTTTGATAAGTAATTTATTAAAAGTTTTGTTTGTGTATTTTTCCCGCTACCGTCCAAACCTTCGATTACGATAATTTTTCCGTTCATAAATAAGGAGCTTTGATCGGCTCTTTTCACTCACTTTCGTTTTTAAAAATAAAATTTTTGAAGTTTTGTAAGTAATGTGTTTTTAAATAATGTAAAGTTTGAATTTTTCAGTTTTAAAAATTATAAATTTTTGAATATTTCCTTTACTTCCGCAGATTTTCCGCAAGACAT
Source organism: uncultured Clostridia bacterium (assembly GCA_937912175.1). Classification (GTDB taxonomy): domain Bacteria; phylum Bacillota; class Clostridia; order Oscillospirales; family Acutalibacteraceae; genus UMGS1491. The sequence continues at coordinate 6,938 of CALDOU010000008.1, read as the reverse complement.
TTTACCTTCGGTGCAGTGATTATGTACACATGGCGGACCGGCATATGCAAATATATTCGGACATTCTTTTTTTACTGATTTTAACATTTCAACGGCAAGGTTTCTGATTTCCCACTGTGCCCTGTTGCAACATCTGTGTGAAAAAAAGTTGAGCAAGCTTCTGGCATTGAAAGTGCAAATAATATTTGTTACGCAAGCGTTAGGTAAAACATATCGTGCATCTTCAATTGCCATTTTTTCCGCTGCTTTTGTCGCCGAGTCTTTATCCATGCCTAAGTCCATTAAATTTTTCAAGTGTTTATTCTGAAGTTGGAGGCTTAAACTGTCATAATGGTTTTGAGCTTCTTGCATGGCAATTAAAAATTCTTCTTTTGCGGTTGGTATATTTTCGATTTCTGGCGGGATTACATATTTAAAATTAAAATTATTGACATATCGTTGGCTTTGTACGCTGTAAGAAGCAATTCTGTGACGGGTTAATTGGGCCAAAAGTGCTCTTGAAACCCCCTCAATGCCGAACGTAAATGAAATATGTTCGAGTGGGCTTTCATGGCCGATATTAGCCAACATTTTTACAAAGGTTTTTATATTTTCCGGAGTTAATTTACTTTGGGTTTCATTTATGGACGATGGAGAATAACAAAGTTTTGCGGCTGAAGCAACAAGTTTTTCGGGTTCCGGAGTGTGAGCCAAAAGATGTACTTTCATAAAAATCTCCTTTTTAAAATTAGCCTGTACTAAATTAATTATTATATCAAAAACCATATTTTTGTTCAATTTTATACTTATTAAAAAATTGTTTTTATGAATAAATGTGTTAATTTGGGTGAATATTAAGCTTAAATATTGTTTTTAAGAGGGTTTGTAATGAAAACATTGAATTATGACGATAAATTTAAAAAGCGAGTTGGCGCAATTATTATTTTGGTTTTCTTTTTTTGCGGCGTATGGTTTATTTTGTTTGGATCAATGGTTAAGTCCGACGCCGTGTCTGATAATAAAGAAAATAAGTTCGTTTCAATGCCGGAATACCCCGTTGTGAATTCCGATTTTAAATCCGACATTAATAGGCAAGAAGATTATTCGTTTCAAAAAAGATATACCGTAAAAGAATACCGCGGTACAATAGGAGTTTTTGAAAAAGGGGAAAAAGAACCGTTTAGAAAAATTGATATTAATATTGATGACTTACCTAACGCCGATAAAAAAATGCTTAAAGATGGGATAAATGTTAATACCCAAGAAGAATTAAATGCCGTTTTGGAAGATTATTGCAGTTAGAACAAAAAAATTTTTTGGTGACTTTATTGAAAACGTTACACTCTGAAAATAAATCCAATAAAGAAAATTATATTTTAAAAAATAAATGTAATTAATTTTAAAACAATTAAAATATCCGCCTGAGTTAAAGTAAAAAACTCAGGCGGATTGATGCTAAAAAATATTATCAAAAGTTGGAATTTCTGTGCTTTTTAGGTTTTTGAGTTGTATTAAAGAGCGTGAAGTTTCAATTTCAAATTCAATTTTTTCGTCTTTTGTTGTGTTTTTAATAGCACTGTTGATCAATTTTATGGTTTCTTCAATGTTTTCTAAAATTTCATGATGTATCATAAGTGACAAAATAGGGCTTTGATTATCCCAATATTCTTCTAAAGCATTAAGTTCTGTTTTAGCGGCATTGTATTCCTCATCTTCCACATATTGGTAAACGTTGTTTACATATTCGGTAGCTGTATCGGAAACCATGTTAGTATAAAAAAGGCACAGTCCGCAAATTATGAGTGAAGCCCCTCCCAAAATAATTGTCCAGATTAGTTTTTTCATGTGTTTATCTCCTTTTTTATAATATTAAATTCTTTGGATTTATTTGCGGTCATTATAAAAATATCTTTTAGACGAACTTTTTGTTCTTTTAAAGTTTTATTGAGCCATTCTTTATTTAACTCACATAAAGATAAAGAAAATTCAGAAACGTTACCATCGCTTACGACAACAGCGTCTATTTTCTCTGTTGGAACATTTATTCCCATATCTTGAGCCGTTGGTGGTTGATTTTCGGATTTTTTTAAAACGCTCATATTTCCGTTGGTTTCCATGATTGCAAACCAAACGTCATTTAAGCAAAAAACATCCGACTGACGAAGTTGTTCAAACAAGTCTTCGGTACTTAGCCGCAAATATTTAAGAGCATTTTGCTGAACTTTTCCGTTATTTATTACCACTATTGGGTTTCCGCATATTATTTGCCGTATTTTTGAATTTTTCAGCATTAAATATGAAACAAGTATTTCACAACAAATTAACACTGCAATGGGTATCAAACTGCTGAGGAGCGGTTGAGAAGAGTCTTCCATTGGAATAGCGGCAATATTTGAAATCATTATTGTTATTACAAGCTCGGAAGTTTGAAGGTCGCTTATTTGGCGTTTTCCCATCATTTTCATGGCAAAAATTATTATTACATATAAGATCAATGTTCGAATTAGTGAAATTGTCATTTTAATACCGCCTTTTAAATCAAATATTTAATTTTATGATTGTTATTATCGGCAGGTTTTCTAATGTTATTCCAAATTGTAAAAAAATGGATATTGGAAATCAGGCGTTGAGTTTATTTGGATTGAGTTTTAGCGTATGTATTGTGCTTTAAACATAACAGGTATAATAGGTATATGTTGAAAATGAGTGTTTATAAGAGTATAATTTAATTAAATATAAGTTTAATAATTAATTTTTTAAGATAATGAATAGGTGGGGTTTATTATTTTAATTTTATGGAATAATCTTCCGAAATATATGCAAAACGAGGAAGTTAAAAAGTATTACGATATTTTAAGCCATAGAAAAAGCGGTCTTATTGTAAAAAGAATTTTTGATGTTATAATGTCTTTGATTTTAATTTTAATTTTATCCCCCATATTGCTGATTGTTTCACTTGTTATAAAATTTGATTCCCCCGGAAAAGTGATTTTTAAACAAAAACGTATTACTCAATACGGAAAAGTTTTTGAAGTATATAAATTTCGCACTATGGTTACGAATGCGGAAAAATTTGGGGCACAAGTTACGCAAGATAACGACCCTCGAATAACAAAAAGCGGAAAATGGCTCAGAAAATTACGTATTGATGAGTTCCCTCAGATTTTTAATATTTTAAAAGGAGAGCTTTCCTTTGTGGGAGTAAGACCGGAAGTACCAAGATATGTTGAAAAATATACTCCCGAAATGTATGCCACATTGCTGTTGCCTGCGGGAGTAACTTCTATGACGAGCATTCTTTATAAAAATGAAGCTGAGTTACTTAAAAACGAAGAAAATCCGGATGAAATTTATACTCAAAAGATACTGCCGGAAAAAATGAAATATAACTTGGAATATATAAAAAATTTCGGTTTTTGGTATGATATAAAAATTATGATTAAAACAGTTTTTGCGGTTATAAAAAAATAAGGAGTATTTAATATGAATTACAATATAAAATTTTCACCGCCGGATATTTCGGAAAATGATATAAATGCCGTCACCGAAGTTTTGCGTTCGGGGTGGATTACAACAGGACCCAAAACCAAACTTTTTGAGAAAAAGATTGCGGAATTTTGCAATACGGAACGTGCCGTTGCCCTTAATTCCGCAACGGCCTGTTTGGAAATGACGTTAAGGCTTTTAGGTGTGGGTCCCGGCGATGAAGTTATAACCAGCGCATATACATATTCAGCTTCTTGCAGTGTTATTTGCCATGTTGGGGCTACTCCCGTATTGGTGGATACTGCTCCCGATTCTTTTGAAATGGATTATGATCAATTGGCAAACGCCATTACCCCCCGTACAAAAGTTATTATTCCTGTTGATTTGGGCGGGGTCATGTGTGATTATCATAAGATATTTGAAGTAATAGAAAGTAAAAAAAATCTTTTTAATCCTACCAATAATATTCAACGCTGCTTTGGAAGGATAATAGTTTTGGCGGACGGCGCCCATTCTTTTGGTGCTGAGTATAAGGGGAAAAAATCGGGAAGTGTAGCCGATTTTACTTGTTTTTCATTCCATGCGGTTAAAAATTTGACTACTGCCGAAGGCGGAGCCGTGACTTGGCGTAAACTCAGTGGTCTTGACAATGAAGAAGTATATAAATCATATATGCTTTTGTCTTTGCATGGTCAAAACAAAGATGCTTTGGCAAAGACCAAAGCCGGGGCATGGGAATACGATATAATTTGGCCGGCTTATAAATGCAATATGACAGACATTATGGCCGCTTTGGGTCTTTCTCAACTTGAAAGATATGATGATATGTTAAAACGCCGAAGAGATATTGTGAAAATGTATAATGATGCTTTGAAAGATGAAAACATACAAACTTTGCCTCATTTAAGAGAAAATTCATTTTCAAGTTGCCATTTGTATATAACTCGTTTGTTAGGTAAAAATTTGGATTTTAGAAATAAATTCATTGAAAATATGGCTAAAGATGGCATTTCAACTAATGTGCATTATAAAAGCTTGCCTATGTTTACCGCATATAAAAATATAGGATTTGATATAAAAGATTACCCCAATGCGTATGCTATGTATGAAAATGAAGTTACTTTGCCGTTACATACTCTTTTAACCGATGATGAAGTTGAATATATTGCGGAAATGTATAAAAAAAATTTGCATTTTTAAAATAGAATAAATCGGAAAAGAAAGGAGGAGTTTTTAATGCCTATGCTTATAAGAAATTTAAGATTTAAAGAAAAAATTTTTGATGTCAGTCTTTTCAGAAAATTGTTTTTAATTTCGCTTTCTTTAGAGATGATAGCTTTTTTGGATATACCCGCATTGGTTTTTAAATGCTTTGTTCTTTCTTGGGGACTTGCGATTTTAATCAAAAATTTTTTTATTGAAAAAAGAGCGTTTAAAGTTAAGTACAAATATATTTTATGGGCTTTTTTAAGCCTGATGACCGTGACTTCCTTAGTTCATATATCAATTTATTTTGTGCCTAATATTGTTTTGATTTTGTATACTGCTGTTTGTTTTTTTATGTTTTATGGCATGTATACCGCAGGTGCGCATGAAGATATAGAAAAAGAAATGGTTTTTGTTTTGAAATTTTTTATTTATTTTGGAACTATATGTGGAATTTTATCACTTTTAATTCTTTTTTGGAGGCGTGGAGCAACTGTAGGAACATATCATTTGGGAATATTTAAAAACAGGCTTATCGGAATATACACCAATTCTAATATTTTAGCGTTTTCAATGATAGAATCAATTGTTGCCTGTGATATAATTTCCACTCCATATATTAAAAATAAGTTTAAAGATATAAAATTAAATAATTGGATTTTAATCGGATGTGTGGTTATTAATTGCATATGCCTGTTTCTTTCAGATTCCAACGCATCATTTTTGTTTTTGATAATTTACGCCACAATGAGAGTTTTTTGTAATATGTTTTTTAAAAACGGGCCTTTTGGAAAGCTTAAATTTTTTAAAAGTGTTTTAATTGTGGTGGGTTTTTGCGTTGTTTTTATGTCTGCGTCTTTTTCGGTGAGAGATATGTGCCAAAACTTTATTGAAAAAGCGATGAGTGATATGTATTCTAACGGTAAAACGTTGAATGCCGATGACGATAGCTATTTTAATGCAAAAAATATAATTATGATAACTCCGGATTCCGAAAAAGATTTTGATTCTTTCAAAGATTCCGATTCCTCCAAAATTCATATAGGTCGAGAGCATTACGAAGTAAGCAGCGGAAGAATTACTCTTTGGAAGCAGGGAGTAAAAATATTTAAACATAATCCTATTATCGGTATAGGTCGCGCAAACCTTAAGATTTACAGTAAAGAGTATTTAAATGGCGGATTGATTCATCCCGATTTACATAATGGGTATCTTACTATTTTAGTTTGTTATGGAGCGATTGGGTTGCTAATTTTCGGTATATTTTCATTTTTGGTTGCCTTGGACGTTTGTAAAAATATGTTTTTGTGTGTGAACAAAAACTATTTTGGTGTTAATGCAAGGTTATTTTCTGTTTTAGTGGCGTATTGCGGATATTGTCTTTTTGAAAAGGCCATTTTATTTGATATGACTTTTATGGTAGGATTTTTTTGGGTAATACTCGGCTACGCTGTTTCTTTTATTAATAAATTTCAAAATGAAAAAACAACCGGAAATATTTGTTAATCGATGGTTTAGATTGTTAATCAAGATAAAAACCATGATCAAGCCTTTTAGGTACGATCATGGTTTTTATCAATTGACCTTATTATTTGTTTTTTAATCTAAAATATATGCAATAGTTTCAAAGAAATTTTTAAAATATGCTGTGTTCGTTTGTAATCTTTTTGGTGGACTTAAGGGGATTCGAACCCCTGGCCTCCGCATTGCGAACGCGGCGCTCTACCAACTGAGCTATAAGCCCAAAAACATAAGCTTATTTTACAATTTTACAAAATTTTTGTCAAACTAAATTCCAAAGCTTATAAAAAGGTTGACATTTTAATAAATAAATTTATTATAAAAAATATAAAGAAAAGAGGATGATTTTAAATGTCTTTTATAAATTTTAATGCTATTAAAACTTCTAATGTAAATATTGTTGAAATTAAAGTTGATTTTTTGGGGTCCTGTCATTATGCATATAAGACTGTTAATGCAGGTAAATCTTATGACGGAACAAAGCATATTTATGAAAAAGATGAAATAATTAAAAATGAAAATAAATGGAAGGTAAAATTTACTTTTTCCGGTCCAACAACTTTGGATATAAAAGAACCAACCATTAAATCGGTTACTGCAAAAGGTAAAAAAACATTAGAAGATTTTTTAAAAACAATTTTAAAAACTTTAAAAGAAACAGCAAAAATTTTTCTTCATATAAAAGGTCATAGCAGAGGGGCTATTATTGCCAAAAATGTATATGATTATTTAAAATCAAAATTTTC
>CALDOU010000007.1 GCA_937912175.1 uncultured Clostridia bacterium | reverse complement strand
TTACACGAGATATGGTAGCCTCTATGCCAAAAGGTTCGGTAATTTCTGATATTAGTGGAGATTTTGGAGTAATTGAAACATATCACCCCACAACACATAAAAATCCATTTTACATTGAAGAAGGCGTTGTACACTACTGCGTAAGTAATATACCAAGCCTAATATCACATTCCATATCCACCGTATACGCTGCTTCTGTATTTTCCCACCTTTTAAATATAATGAATAACGGGGTTAAGAAAGCATGTATAAATAACTCGTATTTACGCCGAAGTTTAACAACGTATAACGGATACCTTACTCACGAAGAAACCAGTAAAATTCAAAACAGACCATGGGTAAAACCGGAAGTTATTTTAAATCTTGATAAAAAAGCATTAAAAACAATAGCACCGGCAACCGTAACACGTTCGGAAAATTATTATCCCGAATATAAAAATAAGTGCGAAAAATTTTGAATACTAAAAACCGACATGAAAATAATACATGTCGGTTTTATATTAAGCAAAAAGCCAATTACCAAGTAATTGACTAATTTAATATTGGTATGCATTAACCAATAGTCAATTTAAAAAATTAGTAATTATATAAATTCAATAAAACACAACGTATGCGGCTTAACATTTTTTAAAAATAAAAATTATAAATAATACTAACAATACATTTCCGGTTAAAAATAAATTATTTAATTTTAAGATTCAAATGTTTTAAAAAGTATACTAAATAGGTATTACCATAATTTCCTGAAAACTCTTGTAAGATTGTATCACTACACCATTGTTCATCAGTTAACAAAAAGCCATCATCACCAGATATAGTATTAATTAATGCTGATTTAAGATAATTAAGCCTTATTATAACACATTTTACTTTATTATCAGAAAGTAAATCCCCCAAAATTTTCCTGATGTCATCATCTCTGGTATTTAAAATTTTTTCGGCTAAAGATTTACTAACATGGGGTAAATTTATTTTACCACTTTCCGTTACTAAACAAGAAGTTTCATTCCAACATAACCCTTTTTGCAGTTTAGTACTCAAATTAAAACCACCTTCGTTATCAAAAGCCGATACACCAACAAGCTGAGCATCTGCAACTTTAAAAAAACAATTTTTAGGGTCGTGGTCCTGTTCATCTATAATAGTATCGAGAATTTGCAAATTAGTTAATTCCCTTTGAAATTTAGCATTTACTTCTAAATCCATTTTATTTATTTCCGATTCACTAAATCCAGGCGCCCGGTCTATAAGAATTCCTACTTTTTCACCATAGTCAGTAACTAATTTCACAAACTTTGTTTTTACAACTACGTTCTCAATACCAAACCATTTTGCCAATTTATAGGTTGCAATCTGTCTCATAGCTAAGTTTGTTTGAAGTTTTCCCTCTTTAATATTCGAAGAAATAAACCTATTTGCAAATTCCCTCGAAGCATATAGAAAGAAGTTTTTTAAATCAATCTTTAATTTTTTTGCAATATAATTAGGTATACCCAAAAAACTACTGTCAAGTTCTCCATTTATATACTTAGAAAGATTAGAATGTTTATTCCATAAAAAACCCGCATTAACAAATTTTTCGAAATTATCACCAGATAACGATTCAATTAACAGCTTTCTATCATCCGGAAAATTTTCCGATAAATATTCGTCAAAATATTCATTTATAATTCGTTTAACTGCCGATTTTTTATCTACCTTCTTTTTACATTCTTTAAAATATTTAACACCATCATTAAAATTTATTACTCTAACATTGTTACATAACCCGCTTGTCCAGGACATATTTATATTTCTAACATCTATAGTATTTGATGGTTCTATGGCATATCCAATAGTTATATTTCTGCTAACAAATAACAAAAATACCAATAAAAAAATATAATACTTAAACTTCATCTTATAGCTCATCCCCCTTTTAATATTAGTAAAAATCGTCTTTGCCTTACAGTTAATTACAAGCTTAGAATAAAATTAAACTTACCAACGTTTTACTTTATTAGCGTATTTACATAATCTATAAAAACTTAAGAAAAACAATTTTCCACACCGTGCAAATAACCAATATAAACATAAAACAATCTATCAATAATAGGGGGGGTTCAAGCCAACCACAATATTTACAAGAAAATCTATCAAAGTCTGACATTATTTTTTAACTGGTCGAGGTGACAGGATTTGAACCTGCGGCATCTACGTCCCGAACGTAGCACT
>CALDOU010000006.1 GCA_937912175.1 uncultured Clostridia bacterium | reverse complement strand
AATAATTTATTTTTTTAAATTTCACAATATAAAACCTTCCTTTCATTTTATATTTGAATAAAGTTAATTATAAATTTTTAATCCAAGCAAAAAATTTATAAATTAACCCTGTTACTTTATTTTGAGCATTATGTACCGCATTCTTGGCTATGCTCTCTTCCTTGGTATCTTTAAGCTCGGTTAAATAATAATAATTGCCAGCCGAAAGTACTGAGCTGGACTTGGCAATGGATTCTACAGAGTTATCTTCAAAATACCTAAGACTTTCTTTCGAAACCGATATTTGACATTTTTCAATAATTCTATCACAAACTTTTTCAAATCTTACATGAAGCGGAAATCTGATTACAGCATCCGTAGGCAAATCATATCCTGTATGTACCGGGGTATTTAAATCTTCCAAAAAGTGAGAAGCTCGTCCAAGTTCTTGAAATGCCATTACTTTATTTCCTTTTTTATAATAATCAACAGCACTATCATAATGAGTTACGCATTTGGTAAGTGCGGATGTTTTCTCACCCATAAAATTTGATTCTGTGGCAGGATTATAAAAATGATATTTATAAGCCCCCTCTATTTCATCTTCATCAGGTTTTAAACTGTATTCACATATAATATCCCTATATTTTTTAAATTCCGAATCCGAAAAAATTTTTTTATCACTCATTTCGGAAGCCAAATTAAAACTTGTTTCAGTAACAAACCTGTGAGTATCACTATTAAAAGCAAATGCTTGAGAAGAAAAAAAACAACAGCTTAATAAAACTCCAAATAAACTTTTTATCTTACTTCTATTACAATTTCTCATTTTCATCTTATCATCCCTTTCTAAAAAATAAATTGAGGAATATTTTTATATTTATTAAAAATATTCACTCATTATTTACGTAATTATATCATAAATATGTATATTGTAAATATTTTTTAAAAAAATTAGTAAATTGTTGTTTGTTTTTAATAAAAATCAGCCCACAACATGTGCATTATTACCAATCAAAGTGTTTCTTTCCAAATTAAATTTACTTACACCGATTATATTAACAAAAATATTGATTAAAATCATATAAACCGTTATTATTAACTTATATATAAGTTAATATAAAATCAGAGGTATACATTATGAAAATAGGAATAGTAGGCTTACCGAATGTAGGCAAAAG
>CALDOU010000005.1 GCA_937912175.1 uncultured Clostridia bacterium | reverse complement strand
CGACCATGATAAGAGGTTTACAATGGAAGCCAGAATTAACAGTAATCCGGTTGGAGTTGGAATAGGAAAAAGTAAAAAAGAAGCCGAACAACATGCCGCCAGAGAAACATTAAAATTAATGGGATATTAAAATATAAGTTCGGAAGGTGATTTTATGAATTTTTTTGAAAAAATAAAAAACGGTCTTAAAAAAACAAAAGATAATATTTCTGAAAAAATTAATTTAGTTATAAACTCTTTTACAAAGATAGATGAAGATTTTTTTGAAGAACTTGAAGAAATTCTTGTTTCCGGTGACGTAGGTATGGAAACTTCCGAAGAAATTTGCAACAAATTGCGGGCTGAAATAAAAAAACATGGTCTTACTGAACCCGCTGAAATAAAAGATGCATTAAAAAGTATAATTATTGAAATTTTAAGTGATGAAAGCGGATTTGAGATGTCGTCAAAGCCGTCCGTTATTTTGGTTTTGGGAGTTAATGGTGTAGGAAAAACAACAACAATAGGTAAGTTGGCTCATAATTTTAAAGAACAAGGCAAAAGTGTTATGCTGGCGGCAGCCGATACTTTTCGTGCCGCTGCGGCTGAACAATTGGATATATGGGCTAAGCGTTCAGACTGTTTAATCGTCAAACAACCTGAAGGTTCGGACCCGGCCGCAGTGGTGTTTGATGCCATTTCTTCCGCAAAAGCAAAGGGAACGGATATTATAATTTGTGATACTGCAGGGCGACTTCATAACAAAAAAAATTTAATGGGTGAGCTTGAAAAAATTAACAGGATTATAGACCGCGAACTTCCGAATTCTTCAAAAGAAATTTTGCTTGTGTTGGACGCTTCCACCGGTCAAAACGGTCTTAATCAAGCCGTGGAATTTAAAAAAGTTCTTGATATAACGGGAATTGTTCTTACCAAATTAGACGGTACGGCACGTGGCGGAATAATTCTTGCAATAAAAGAAAAATTGGGTGTTCCCGTAAGATTTATTGGTGTTGGTGAAGGAATAGACGATTTACGCCCCTTTAATCCTCATGAATTTGCAGATATAATGTTTGAAAAAAATTAAATATATTAAAGTGCTTTAAAAATTTAACTGCCAATTATAAATTGGCGGTTATTTTAATTTTTTGAGTTTATATTTTATGATAAAATAAATATTATTTTTAATAATAGAATTAATATCAAATGGAGTTAAAATGATACATCACGGATTTAAACAAGGAAAAAGAGTTTTGATTATATTGCATAGCGGGGAACATGTTGTAGGTAAGTTTAAAAAAAGTAACAGTAATTACATAACGTTAGACGTAGGTAAAATAAGGTGGAGCGATATACGCTCTTCAACAATATATAAAGACAGAGTAATAAGCGATGAAGACAAAACTTAAAAACAAATAACCACTACAATTTGTTAATATTTAAATACTATTCTGAGTTTTATAAATTTTTATAAAATGCTATAATTAAATGTAATACTTAATTTACGAAAAGGAACAATATAAGGTATGGATGAGGAAATATTTAATTATAATTTTGAATTGTATGAAAAAGAATTGAAAAACAAAGTTTCTGAAAAACGCTTTGTTCATTCGGTTAATGTTTCAAAAATGGCAGAAAAGTTGGCAAAAATTTACGGAGAAAACGTTGAAAAAGCTAAAGTTGCAGGTCTTCTTCATGATATAGTAAAAGAAATGACAACCGAAGAACATTTAAAATTATTAAAAGATTCAACTGAAAATCTGGAAAAGTTTGAAAATGTGTCACCGAAGATATTACACGGCCCGGCGGGTAGTGAATATATTAAAATTCATTTTAACATAAAAGACGAGGATGTATTAAATGCGGTGAGATATCATACTACCGGAAGAAAAAATATGACTTTGTTTGAAAAGATAATTTTTGTTTCAGATCATATTTCCGAAGAAAGAGATTGGCCGGATGTGGTTTATTTGCAAAATTTAGCAAAAACAGATTTGAACAAAGTCGTTTTTGCCAAGCTTTATACGAGCATTAAAAAATGTATAAATAATAAGCAAGGTATTCATATAGATACTGTTGAGTCGTATAATCAAGTATTAAATGAGATAAACTAAATTAAAAATAATTGTTTCAAATTTATGGAAAGCGGGTATTTTAAAAATGACATCATTGGAAAAAGCAAATAAAATAAAAGATATTTTAGATTCCGGGAAGGCTTTGGAAATAAGTGTTTTAAAAGTTAAAGAAAAATCTGTAATTACCGATTATTTTGTAATAGCAACAGGTACAAGCAGTACTCACGTTAAAGCCCTAGCCGATGAAGTAGAATACCAAATGGAAAAGGAAAAAATTTTATTAAAAGGCAGTGAAGGAAAAATTTCAAATTCCTGGATTTTACTGGATTATAATGATGTTATAGTTCATATATTTTCGCAAGAGGCAAGAGATTTTTACGATTTGGAATCTTTATGGAGCAAATAAATTAAAAAACGGAGTGTAAATTATGTCAGAAAAATATAACCCTAAAAATTTTGAAAAAAAATGGCAAGACGCATGGGAAAAAAATGGTGTTTTTCATGCTAAAAATGAATATGATAAACCAAAATTTTATGCTTTGGTTGAATTTCCTTATCCTTCGGGGCAAGGGTTACATGTGGGGCATCCTCGCAGTTATACCGCATTGGATATTGTTGCAAGAAAAAAAAGGATGCAAGGTTTTAACGTTCTTTATCCGATGGGTTGGGATGCGTTCGGCCTTCCCACGGAAAATTACGCAATAAAAAATAAAATTCACCCCAAAATAGTGACAGAAAAAAATATAAGCAGGTTTAAATCTCAATTACAATCGCTTGGGCTTTCTTTTGATTGGAGCAGAGAAATTGATACCACTAATCCCGGTTATTATAAATGGACCCAGTGGATATTTTTACAGCTTTTTAAAAAAGGATTGGCATATAAAAGCGAAGCTGCTGTGAATTGGTGTACATCTTGTAAATGTGTTCTTGCCAACGAAGAAGTAGTCGGAGGGGTTTGTGAAAGATGTGGCAGCGAGGTAATTCATAAAGTGAAATCTCAGTGGATGCTTAAAATAACAGAATATGCCGAACGTCTTATTGATGATTTAGAATTAGTGGATTATCCCGAAAGAGTAAAATCGCAACAAATTAATTGGATAGGAAAGTCTACCGGCGCGGAAATTGATTTTAACACGAATATAGGTGTAAATTTAAAAATTTATACTACTCGCCCCGATACTATATTTGGCGTTACATATATGGTTATTTCTCCCGAACACCCCTTTATAACAAAATACGCTGAAAAAATTAAAAATATTGCAGAAGTAGAAAAGTATAAAATCGAGGCAAATAAAAAGTCGGATTTTCAACGTACAGAGCTTAATAAAAATAAGACAGGCATAAAGCTTGATGGAATATATGCAATAAACCCGATTAATAATAAACAAATACCGATTTTTGTTTCAGATTATGTTTTGATGAGTTATGGCACAGGGGCAATTATGGCTGTCCCGGCACATGATGAAAGAGATAATGAATTTGCGGTTAAATATGGTTTACCCATAGTAGATGTAATTGAAACGGTAAACGGAAAAGAAGTAATGATAAATTCTGATATCTTAAATGGTTTAAGTCCAAAAGAAGCAAAAGAAAGAGTAATAAACATTCTTGAAAAAAATCATAGCGGTAAGGCAAAAGTAAACTATAAATTAAGAGATTGGGTTTTTTCTCGCCAGAGATATTGGGGAGAACCTATTCCTGTTGTGCATTGTGAAAAATGTGGATATGTTCCTATTCCGGAATCGGAATTGCCGCTTACTTTGCCGGATATTGAAAACTTTGACTGTTTGGAAGGCGGGGAATCTCCGCTTGAAAATATTGTTTCTTGGGTTAATACATCATGTCCGAAATGTGGAGGAAAAGCTAAACGTGAAACTGATACAATGCCACAGTGGGCAGGGTCTTCCTGGTATTTTTTAAGATATACCGACCCAAATAACGATTCCTGTTTGGCTTCCAAAGAAGCAATAAAATATTGGATGCCGATTGATTGGTATAACGGCGGTATGGAACACACGACTTTACATTTATTATACAGTCGCTTTTGGCATAAATTTTTATATGATATTGGAATAGTCCCATTCCCTGAACCTTATAAAAAGCGCACAAGCCATGGTATGATTCTTGGGGAAAATAATGAAAAGATGAGTAAATCACGTGGAAACGTTGTTAATCCGGATGATATAGTTAACGAATATGGTGCGGACACTATGAGAGTTTACGAAATGTTTATTGGGGATTTTGAAAAACCCGCACCATGGAATACCGCAGGAATAAAAGGTAGCAGAAGATTTATTGAACGTTATTTTGCTCTTCAGAATTTAGTTGATGACCAAACGAAAAACAGTTCTAAATTAGAGTCCGCTTTTCACAAAACCATAAAAAAAGTTTCCGAAGATATCGAAAATCTTAAATTTAATACCGCCATTGCCTCGTTAATGACTTTAATTAATGAAATTTACGATGAAGGATTTATAAACTCAGAATACTTAAAAATTTTCACTTTACTTTTAAGTCCGTTTGCTCCGCATGTAACCGAAGAAGTATGGGAAAAATGTAATTTGGGTTCCGGATTTGCAAGTAAAGCGCCGTGGCCGATTTGTGATGAATCAAAGTGCCATAGCAGTGAAATAGAAGTGGTACTGCAGATAAACGGCAAATTGAGGGATAAAATTGCTTGTCAAGAAGGCGAAAGCAAAGAAAGCGTTCTTGAAAAAGCAAAAAACAGTCCTGCATTTCAAAAGTTCTCCGAAGGTAAAACAATAATTAAAGTTATACATGTTCCGAATAGGTTAATAAATATAGTGATAAAATAAGAACTTATTTTTTGAGATGGGCATAATTTTAAATTAAATAGGCATTAATTTTAGGGAGGTACATTTAAGACGATATGGAAGAGCATCTGATTAAAGATATGATTGACAAGCTTGTTAATAACGCTCGTCATGCTTTGGATGAGTATGATAAATTGAGTCAAAAAGATATTGATAAAATTGTTTACGCTATGTCTTGTGCAGCCATGGAAAAAAGAGTACATTTGGCTGAAATGGCTGTGGAAGAAACAAAGCGTGGCGTATTGGAAGATAAAATAATAAAAAATATGTTTGCTTCCGAATATATATGGAATAACATAAAAAATCAAAAAACAGTGGGAATTATTTCTCAAAGTAAATCAAAGGGATATGTTGAAATTGCAAAACCGTTGGGAGTTATTGCCGGTGTTACACCTGTTACCAACCCTACTTCAACAGCTATTTTTAAGGCGATGATATGTGTAAAAACTCGCAATCCGATAATTTTTGCATTTCATCCCGGTGCTCAAAAAAGCTCGGTGGAAGCCGCAAAATTGTTAAAAGATGTTGCGGTTAAGTTCGGTGCTCCGAAAGATTGCATTCAATGGATCGAAGAACCCTCCGTTGAAGCAACAAACCTTTTAATGAACCATGAAGGGGTAAACATGGTTCTTGCCACGGGCGGAGCGGGGATGGTTAAGTCCTCTTATTCAACCGGAAAACCCGCTTTGGGGGTTGGACCGGGAAATGTTCCTTGTTATGTGGACAAAAATGCCGATTTGGAAAGCGCTTGTCATGACATTATTCTTTCTAAAACATTTGACAACGGAATGATTTGCGCTTCGGAACAATCTGTTATTGTGGATTTTGAAATTTCTGAAGATTTCGAAAAAATTATGAAAGAAAATGGATGTTATTTTTTAAATTCTGAGGAAATATTAAAATTAAATGATTATATGATAAATCCCAAAACGCACCTTTTGAATGGATTTGTAGCAGGAAAAAGTGCATTGGAAATTGCACAAAACGCCGGCATAAAAGCACCCGGTAACGTTAAAATATTGATTGCTCCGCTTTCGGGAGTGGGAATGGATTATCCATTATCTTTGGAAAAATTATCTCCCGTATTGTCTTATTATAAATCTAATGATGAAAATGAAGCGTTTGATATATGCAAAAATGTACTTAAATATAACGGAGAAGGTCACACAGCGGTAATACACAGTAAAAATGATAAAATTATAGAAAAATTCGGCAAAGAAATGAACGTTGGCAGAGTTATTGTTAATTCACCTGCTTCTCAAGGTGCTATCGGAGATATTTATAACTGTGCTGTTCCGTCACTAACGCTTGGGTGTGGCTCCTGGGGTAAAAATTCCACAACCTCGAATATCTCTGTTCAGAATCTTATAAATATAAAACGAGTTTTTGAAAGGAAAGTAAATATGCAGTGGTTTAAAATTCCTCCGAAAATTTACTTTGAAGAAGGGTCACTTTCTTATCTTCAAGACATGAAAAACATTAGTCGGGTTTTTATTGTTACTGATGAAACAATGGTAAAGCTCGGAAATGTAGATAAAGTAACATATCATTTAAATAATCGTAAGGATAAATGTGATTTTAAAGTTTTTTCCGATGTAAAACCGGATCCGGATGTGGAAACAGTATGGAGCGGTTTGCAAATTATGCAAAAATTTGAACCGGATTGTATAGTAACGATAGGCGGGGGTTCGGCTATTGACGCTGCAAAAGCCATGTGGATGTTTTATGAATATCCCGGTCTTGATTTTGATGGCTTAAAATTAAAATTTATGGATATAAGAAAACGAATTTATAAATATCCGGATTCTCATAAAATACCGCTTGTTGCAATTCCCACAACATCCGGCACGGGCTCGGAAGTTACGTCTTTTGCGGTAATAACCGATAAAAAAGAAAACGTAAAGTATCCTCTTGCCGATTATTATTTAACTCCAAGCGTTTCAATAATTGATCCTGATTTGGTAAAAACTCTTCCGAAATCTGCAACAGCTGATACCGGCATGGATGTTTTGACTCATGCGATAGAATCTTATGTTTCGGTTATGGCAAATGATTATACCGATGCTTTGGCAGAAAAAGCAATAAAATTGGTTTCCGAATATTTAAAACCTTCTTATAGTGAAGGTGAAAATAATATGCTTGCTCGTGAAAAAATGCACAACGCTTCAACTATAGCAGGAATGGCGTTTTCGAATGCGTTTTTGGGATTAAACCACTCTATGGCGCATAAGCTGGGTGGAGAGTTTCATATTTCTCACGGAAGAGCAAATGCTATTTTGTTACCTTATGTTATAAGGTACAATTCACAAAAGCCCTCAAAGTTTGTAAGCTTTCCTAAATATAAAAAATTCATAGCTGATGAAAGATATGCCGAAATTTCTAAAATGATAGGTATTTCAGGCGCTAATGTTTCAGAAAGCATAGATAATTTGATTAAATTTATAAATGAATTGAATGATTATTTAAATATTCCCAAGAGCTTGAAAGAATATGGTATTTCAGAAAAAGAATTCTTAAGTAAAGTAGATATGCTTTCGTCTTTAGCGCATGAGGATCAGTGTACAGGTACAAACCCCAGATATCCGCTTATAAAAGAAATAAAAGAAATCTATATGAATTGTTATTACGGAAAATAATATTTGATTTGAAATGCTCCCTTGAATTAAATAAAATCAAGGGGCATTTATTGTATGAAAGTTAGATGCTACATATTTAAAAAATTTCAAAAAACAAATATTGTTTTTCGAAATATATGTTGCATATCGCATAAAATATGTTAAACTTAATTTTGTTTTGTGAATTGAGTAAAATAAATTTAAGAAAGGAAGCGATATTTATGAAAAAGAGATCAAAACTGTGTTTTGCAGGTATACTGGGGGTATTAATGATGTTAACACCCAATATGTTATTGTCACGGGTATTGGCCGGCGGAGGGGGAAGTAAATTAAAAAAATATGATAGCGCTTCAACGATTTGGCCCAAAACAAATACATACATGTACATGGAGCAAATAAAAAGAACTTTGGGTGAATATAATATAAAAACATTAGATGGTTTGGTTAATAAATTCAGATACTTAAATTTTCCGGAATTAAAATCTAAAACGACCATATCAAAAGGCGATTTATCAAATAGAAGCATTTCTCCAAAAATTGCCAAACGCATGATTACTCACGGAAGCATTAATGATACATTTTTCACAAATAGCGGAAGAAATTTGATGTGCTCTGAATTTACTTCATGGAAAATTAAAGCATTACGTCATTTAAACGAATATACATGTTTAGAATATAAAATTTATGCAGCTCAGTATCTTTATTTTGAAGTTTACGAAGAGGTTTATATGAAAGATATTTATAAATGTGAAATTTTTGATTTTAATGAGCACAATATAAACTGTTTGGTTTTAAAAATAGAAAATGATATGTTAGAATTTTGTTTTGAAAAAACAGATGGTTCCGAGGCTATATTTTTACTTTAAATTCAATAGGGTTTTTATAACTTATATAAATTGGTTTATGGAAAAAAGCCTGTTAGTTTGATTTTTTGACAAGCTTTAGTTTTATAGCAAAAATTATGAGAAAGATATATAGCAGGCAGGAAAATTAATGACGCACTTGTGTGTTACTGTTATTGTTTTTATAACTTTGTCCGAAAAAAATACCACTGGTATGATCAGTGGTATTTTATTGGATTTTTTTATAGTTTAGCTGGCTGATTTAAGTTGCAATCTTAGTTTGTCGCTTATCATTGCAATAAATTCGGAGTTAGTGGGTTTACCTCTGGAATTATGAATAGTGTATCCGAAATAAGAGTTTAAAATGTCAACGTCTCCACGATCCCATGCAACTTCTATTGCGTGTCTTATTGCACGTTCCACTCGTGATGATGTTGTTTCAAAAATTTTTGCAACGGAAGGGTAAAGCTGCTTGGTTACGGAATTAATTATATCGGGATTTTCAATTGACATCATTATTGAACTTCTTAAATAATGATACCCTTTAATGTGCGCCGGTACACCGATTTGATGAAGAATTTGAGTGATTTTTACTTCCATATTGGAGCCACTGAAATTATGTACCGAAGAGATTTGACAAGAGTTTTGGCTTAAAGAATTTTTATAAGTTGTTTGAAGAATTTTTTCTATAATATCCGAGTAGTTTAAAGGTTTTAACAAAAAGTAAGATGCGCCCGCAGAAATAACTTCTCTTTCCAAAGAAGGGCGTCCAAAACTTGAAACTACCATAAATGTTGGCATTTCTATTCTATGATTTTTTTTGATTGCGGAAATTATTCCTATTGCATCGATTCTGTGCATAAATAAATCCATTACCACAACATCCGGACATAAATTTTCGATTATTTCTATTGTTTTAAATCCATCTTTGGGCAAAAATGACAAATCCATTGAATAATGTTTAAACATATCCAAAGCTTCTCGGTTGAATTCTGCACACTCCTCTGAAATAAGAACTTTTAACTGATTTTCCATGATTTTTCCTCCTGTTAATATATCTTGTGATATTAATATTGCCATATATTACCAAATATGTCAATAGTTTTCCATGAAACAAATAATATTCGTTAGATTTGTCAAATAATGGTAATTATCATTTGAGCTTTTTGTATTCGCTTTTAATTATTTTGTTGGAATTTGTCACCATAGTTTCGGCGAATATGGCATAGCCTTTATTCGGATTGTTTACCAAAACGTGGGTGACTGCCCCGATTAGTTTGTTATTTTGTATTATAGGGCTTCCGCTCATGCCTTGAACTATTCCTCCCGTTTTTTCAAGTAACCTTGAATCTGTTACCGATATTTTTATATTTTGAGTCGGAAGATTGTGGTTATAATTTATTGAATCTATATGGATATCGTAATAATCGGGTTTAGAGCCATCAATTGTAGTAAGCAATTTTGCCGGACCTTTTTTTACATCTTGTTTTAGCGCTACTTCTATTTCCGAATTATTATCTTCAAGTGGATTTTTTAAAGCCCCGTAAAGTCCGATGTTTGTGTTGGAGGATATTTGACCCAAAGAATTTGAATTTATAAAATTACCTTTCAGTTCCCCTGGCGAACCCTTATATCCTTTTTGAACGTTGGATATGGTTGCTTCTATAATTTCACCTTTATATAAGGGTAAAATTTTTCCTGTATCTACGTCACAAATTCCGTGTCCTAAACCACCAAATGACATATTATTTTTATTTTTAAAAGTTAATGTCCCTATTCCCGCAGAACTGTCTCTTACCCATATTCCCGCGCGATATTTATTGTCATCACAAGATTTTTCGGCTTTTAAAAAAGTTTCAAAATTTTTTTCGTTCCTTATAGCTGAAACTTGTAATTTTTTTCCTTCTGAGTTTTCAATTATTTTTTCCAGTTCTTCATTAGTTTTAACGGGTTGG
This sequence comes from uncultured Clostridia bacterium, assembly GCA_937912175.1. Lineage (GTDB taxonomy): Bacteria > Bacillota > Clostridia > Oscillospirales > Acutalibacteraceae > UMGS1491. The sequence goes on along the minus strand of CALDOU010000005.1, from coordinate 14,084 downwards.
CTATTTATTTTTGTGATTATATCTCCTTTTTTAAGGTCACATGACTGTGCGGGACATACCGGACCGTTTGATGTATAAACTTCGGATATTCCTATAACTACAACGCCGTCGGTATATATTTTAACTCCACAAGGGGTGCCGCAAGGTATAACTTTTTGATGCGGTATGGCGTTGACTTGAACTGTTTTTAATGGTAAAAAATTTAAAAATTTAAGTTCGGCACTATAACATGTATTGCAGTTGCCGTTTGAAAAAACGGGTTTGGTTTTTTCGGTATATTCTTTGTTGAAATGTTTTTTTATATCTATATAAAAAGGGAACATATTGAAAGAACTAATGTCCGTGTCATAAATGTAATAGTTTTGTGGCATTTTCAGTGCGTTATATTCAATATATCCGTATGAAATCAAGATAGCACTTAACAAAAAGAAGAGTATGTTTTTTAAGTGTTTTTTCAATTTTATTCGCCTCCCGGTTTTAAGATTTTTCAAATTTTTTTCAGCGATTTTTGTCGATATTTAAAAAAGAAGAGATTGTTATTATCTTAAGAATTTAGATTTTGTAAATTTGAGAAAAATAATGTTTAAAAATGTAGTAATAATTATTATTTGCATTTTGATGAAATTTCACAAAAGAAAATATTGGTTAATGGAGTGACATTTTTTGTAATTTATATTAAAATAGATTTATAAGATTAAATTTTATTTTTAAAAATTTTAGGAGTTGAAATTTATTGGTTAAAGATTATTTTGGTTTAATTTGTGAATCTGTATTAAGTAACGAAAGAATGCAGAAATTCGTTAATCCCGTAAAAGATGATAATAAAGTTATTTTAAAGAACAATGAGGAATGTTATGAAATAACTTATGATGAAGATAGTCGTCAAGTCAAACTTAACTTGGTTGATGAAGATTTTAAAAATATTAAAAATTTATCTTCATGGTTGTTAGATAAAGAATCCGCTACACAAAAAGATGTAAATATGATTACAAAAGATTTTGTGGATACTATGGCGGGAAAAGAAAAATCTAAAAATAAATCAATAAAAAGAAAAAATAAAGTGGAAAATGAGAGTAATATTACAGGATTGTTTTTTGCCAACAGAATGGTAAATATTTTTCCGGAATTAAAAGAAGAAATTCAAAATGAAAAAAACTCTTATGAAGAGTTTCGTTCAGTGATGTTTGCCGAAAAAAATATTTTACCTAAGGTACAGGAATTATTGAAATCTTCAGGGGAAAAAGCTCTGATAAATAAACTGGGGAAACTTTTAAATGACCTTTATAAAAACGGTACGCTGGATGTAAGAAGTATAATTACAATGGTAATTTTAAATAATATTGAAGAGCAAAATTCAATTTCGGCAATGGAATCAGTTTTAAGCGATGAATTAAAAAAAGCTTGGTCAGCGGCTTTGAAGTATAAGGGTAAAAATGTCAAACCGGAAAAAGTGAAAACTCGAAAATCTTTACTTTCCAAGGCTCTTGAAATTCAAAAAATGCAACAATAAATAAACATTGATTTATAAAAAAATAAAAACTCATACCTTTTTAATTGGGTGTGAGTTTCTTATTTTAAGAATATTTAAAAGCTTTTTTTCATATCTATTTTTAAAGATGTTTAAACCGGGAGACTTAGTATGAAAAAAAGTTTTAATAAATTAATATCGTTTTTTAATAAGTATGAACTTATAAGATTTGATAAAAACAATAAAGTAATTATAGTTTTAGCGATTTTTATTGCATTTGGAATGGTTTGCGGTGCACTTTGCGTCGGAACTGTGAATATGGAATTTTTACATAAACTCGATTTTTTGTTTTTAAATGATTTTAAAGAGCGAATCGGTTGTTCGGGATTGGATATTTTTATATCCTCATTTTTTTCCATTCTTGTTTTTGCTTTGATTATTGAGGTTACAGCCCTTTCTTTTTGGGGAGCGGTTGTTATTCCTTTATTGGTAACTTTCAGGGGGTTGGGATTGGGAATTGTAGCAGGATATCTTTATTTAATATATGGGTTAAAGGGAATTGCTTTTTATATTCTTATACTGTTACCCGGGATTTTTATTTCATCAATCGGCATAGTTGTTTTTGCGGCGGAATCGTTTAAATTTTCTTGTAAATTTGCAAATAAAATTTTACCGAAATCGGATAATGAATATTTATGGAGCGAATTTAAAGTTCACATTAAAAAAATATCATATGCGCTAATAATTTTACTTGTTTCTTCGGTTATAGATATGTCTTTTTTAGCTTTGTTTTCAAGATTTTTTGAATTTTAAAAATTATTTGATTTTAAGTTGGTATAAAAGTCATTTATAAACCATATTTTTTCGTTGGGGATAATAAATTTTTTATGGTTTAAATAATTTAAAATTCCTGCATCTGATTTAAATTCAAAACAAAGTTTATATGAACATAGTGCTTGATATTTATATTTTGCCATACGGTTTATATTGTTTTTTCCGTATTTTCCATCCCCTAAAATAGGATGACCGATGGATGATAAATGTGCGCGTATTTGATGAGTTCTTCCTGTTAAAAGATTGACTTCCAAAAGGCTGAAGTTTTTTGAACTTTCAATCACGTTATATTGCGTGATAATAGTTTTTAAGTTGTCTTTGTTGAATTTTGTATTGCTTTTTAATTTAGTAATATAAACTTTATTTTGTTCATGGTTTTTTTCAAGATAGGCGGTTAATGTTGCGGTATTATTTTTGGGTTTTCCGCAAATTATACACAGATAACTTTTGTGAATTTCTCTGGATTTCATTTTCTGATTAAGGATTCTTAAGGTTTCCGCATTTTTTGCGGCAATTACTATTCCCGAAGTGTTTCTGTCAATACGGTTAACAAGTGAAGGAGAAAAAGAATTTTCGGATTCGGGATTGTATTCTTTTTTATTAAATAGGTAGTTTTTTATTCGGTTTATTAGGCAATCATTTTTGGAATTTTTATCCGGGTGAACGATTAATCCCGGTTTTTTATTTACTAAAATTATATTTTCATCTTCATATATAATGTCTAATGCAGTTGGTAAGTTTTTAAAATTATTTTCAGAAGAATGATTTTCAAAAAATTCATCGTTTATGTAAAGTTCAACGATGTCTCCTGTTTTGAGTTTTGCGGACCCTTCTGATTTTTTATGATTTACCTTTATTCTTTTTTTCCGTATGTATTTATATATCAATGAAGGTGGGAGAGACGGTACAGCCTTGGATATGAATTTATCCAAACGATTTTCCGCATCATTTTTATTTATAATTAGTTGTTTCATTTGAAAATCCTTATGTAAAATATTTGTTTGAAAAGTGGTAAGATTTATGATAAAATATTAAGAAATAGTTTTAATATTATTATAAAGTTGTTAGCAAAATAATAAAGCGGAACGGAGGGTATAAATTGCACGAAGGGCATAGGTCACGACTGAAGAATAAATTTATTTTAAACGGTATTGATAATCTGGAAGATCACGAAATTTTAGAGTTACTTTTATTTTATGCTATTTCACGAAAAAACACAAATGATATTGCTCACAGATTGCTCGAAAGTTTCCATACTATTGATGCGGTTTTTGATGCCCCTGTAAACGCTCTTAAAAATGTGGATGGCATAGGTGAGTCCACGGCTTTGTTTTTGAAAATTATTTCAGGTGTCGTTCGCCTGTATATGGAAAGAAAATATTCTTCTAAAAACAAGGTACTAACTACCGAAGAAATAAACGACAATTTAATGTTTAAATTTATCGGCAGAAGTGAAGAGGTAGTGGCAATTGCCCTTTTAGATGCAAAAGGTAAGCTTATATATGAAGGGATAGTAAATAAAGGTACCGTTAATTCAGTGGATATTTATATTAGAAAGATAATTGAATTTATAGTTATGTATAACGCCAGTTCAATTATTTTGGCGCATAATCATCCGAGCGGTTTTGCTGTTCCGTCGCCTGAAGATATAGAATCTACTGCTAAACTAAATAAAATTTTTAAAGGAATGAACGTTAATTTTTTAGATCATATTATAGTTGCCGACCATGATTATGTGTCTTTGCGGGAATGTAAGATATTTGATACTTTTAACGATGAATAAATTATTGTCAAATGTTTTTAAATTTTGCTTGACAATATATATATATATAATTTATTTAAATTTAAGTGACAGGAGGGACATTGTTTATGGATGAATTAACAAAAAGCATAAAAACAGTGGAATCAAACAAAAAATATTTGATGAATTGGTCAAGAAATTTTTAAAAGAATGGAAATTTACATTTAGGTTAAATTCTAAAAAGAAGCTTGGTGATAAGTTTCTACTGGATTCCAATAGATGCATTAGAAGTATTGAATTGGAATACAATAAATATAAGGAGAAGCTTGAACAAGCACATCAAATTTTAAAAGAATATGAAAAAATTGAAAATACTTGGCAAAAAGTATTAAAGAATAGAGAAGAAATAAAATTGAAAATACAGAAATCTAATAGACAAACAGCTTTAGATGAGTTTTGTGCTTTGTTAGATGATCTTATACAGCATAAAAATTATAATGAAGAAGAAGTAGAAAATCTTAAAGATATGTTTTTTAAAAATAAAGATGAAATCAATAAGGTTATTAGCAAGGATTCGGAATTAAAAGCGCAAATAAAAAAGAAATTGACAGGGTATGGTTTAAAATTTCGTGCAAGTAATAATAATGATTCTTATGAAAAAACTATAGCTTATGTAATATCAGAGTTTACTTAAAGTTATTAGTTAAAGTGGTATGTTAAATTATTACACAAAAAAAGACACACAGTACTGTGTGTCTTTTTTGATAAAAACTATATTACATGAAAATAAAGCAAAGCGTTAAATGCCATTACTATAACGAAAAAACCAATTGAAATAGCTGCTGTCCAACGTTCTAAGAAAGCGTCGATAGAGCGAGATTTGTGTTTTGTTAAAAATGTGTCTGATTTTTCCCCTGTAATTACACCCATGCTTCGTTCATGTCCTTCTTGGAAAAGAACTACCGCCACAACGGCCACTGCCAATAAAATTAGTACTACTCCTAAAATGATTTCTAAATTGCTCAATTTTTACACCTCTTTTAACTTACTTATTTTGCCAATGCCCTTTCCAGCCAAATGTTTGCAATATCCAACGATTCATATAATCCGTTTTTTTCGCTTATTTTAACTATTTTTTTTGCGGTTGAATCTTCGGAATCGGTATCTATCATAGCAACGCTCATAAGAGTTGAAATATTTAAATTTGAAAAGCTTTTTGTTTCTTTAGATTCGATTTTTACTATATATCGGTCATTCATGTTTCCATAATAAATAGTATTTCCGCATCTTACCAAAGGTTTACCTTTGTATTCAAAAAAACTCTTTGTTTTTTTTGACTTGGTAGCTTTTTTTGTTTTGGGTTCTTTAGATTTAATACTTTTATCATTCGTTTTTTGAATTTTTGTTTCAATCTTTTCCATCTAAACTCCCTTTACTGATTATATTTAAAATTCAAGTATTAATGCTATCATATTTTTTTTTGTTTTTCAATACTTTAATTAAATTTTACTCAAAAATGTGAAATAATTACATTTTTGAATCGAGAATTCTAATATTTATATTTCTTGACATAATACCTGCTTTAGTAATAAAATTAAGTTGTATTTTTAATGATATATTTTTTTAAAAATAAATTTTAAATAAGTACTTTATAGCCGAATGTAATGTTTAAATATATATTGTGAATAAAACATCAAAAAACTTTAAAAAGCTGTCATTGGCTTTTTAGTGTTTTTGTATTAATGATTTATTTTTTTAATTAAAAAATCAGTTGAATATAAATTATTGCATCGGTTTTAATGTATCTGGAAGGTTGTGTAGTAATTTGAATCTTATGACATCATTAGTAGCAGTAATTGTTGCCGTCATTGCCTTTGTTTTAGGTGCGTTATATCGTAAATTTAAAGCGGAAAAATCTATTTTATCTGCTGAAAAAGAAGCGGAGAAGATAGTTCTTAATGCTAAAGAACTCGCAGAAACTCAAAAAAAAGAAGTAATTTTGGAAGGTAAAGAAGAAGTACACAAATTTAGGAATGATACCGAAAAAGAACTTTCCGAACGCCGAAAAGATGTTCAGCGTCAAGAAAGAAGAATTTTGCAAAAAGAAGAAAATTTGGATAAGAAAATAGAAAATTTGGAACTTAAAGAAGAGGCTTTGAATAAACGCTCGGAAGAAATTGAAAACAAGTATAATGAAGTTGAAGTTATAAAGAAAAATCAATTTGACATGCTCGAAAAGATTTCCGGATTTTCAGTAACGCAGGCAAAAAATTTTTTGCTTGAAAGTTTGCAAGACGAACTTGTTCATGAAAAAGCTTTAAAAATTACTATTTTTGAGCAACAATTAAAAGAAGAATGCGAAAAAAAGGCGAGAGATATTCTTTCAGTCGCTATACAAAGATGCGCCTCCGACCAAATTGCAGAGGCTACCATTTCGGTTGTTCCGCTTCCTAATGATGATATGAAAGGTCGTATTATAGGACGTGAAGGCAGAAATATTCGTGCAATTGAAAATTTAACGGGTGTTGATTTAATTATTGATGATACGCCTGAATCCATTACACTTTCGGCTTTTGACCCGGTCAGAAGGGAAATTGCAAGGGTTGCGCTTGAAAGATTGATTTCAGATGGAAGAATTCATCCCGCTAAAATTGAAGAAATGGTTGATAAAGCACGTAGAGACGTTGAAAAAGAAATAAAAGAAGAAGGTCAGCGTGCAGTAATAGAAATGGGAATTAACGGAATTCATCCCGAATTAATAAAGCTTTTGGGTAAGTTAAAATACAGAACGAGCTATGGTCAAAATGTTTTAAATCATTCCATGGAAGTGGGATATTTATGCGGGATGATTGCCGCAGAGTTGGGTTTAGATGCATCTTTGGCAAAAAAAATAGGTCTTTTGCATGACATTGGAAAAGCACTTGACCATGAAATTGAAGGTTCTCATATTGAGCTCGGCGTTAATGTTGCCAAAAAATACAAAGAAAATGAGGATGTTATTCATGCAATTCATTCTCATCACGGTGATATAGAACCTAAAACGGCATATGCGTTTATACTTCAAGCCGCTGATGCCGCTTCAGCCGGTCGCCCCGGTGCAAGAAGAGAAAATCTTGAGAATTATATAAAAAGGCTTGAAAAACTTGAAACACTTGCTTCTTCTTTTGCCGGAGTTCAAAGTTGTTATGCCATTCAAGCCGGCCGTGAAGTAAGGGTTATGATTCAACCGGAAGTAGTGGATGATGAATGTATGATTTCTCTTGCAAGAAATATATGCAAAAAAATAGAGGGAGAATTAGAATATCCCGGACAAATAAAAGTAAATGTAATCAGAGAAAATCGTGTAGTAGATTATGCTAAATAAAGTAACAGTCGCAGTGAGGGAATAATGAGAATTTTAGCTATAGGGGATATAGTCGGAAAAAACGGTACGGATTTTTTAAAAAACAAACTCAGGCTTTTTAAAGAAGACCATAATGTAGACTTTGTTGTAGCCAACGGAGAAAATTCCGCTGAAGGAAATGGCATTTTGCCGAATTCGGCCCGTAGTATTTTTGATAGTGGCGTGGATGTAATTACAAATGGCAATCATACTTTTAGACGTAAAGAAATATTTCCATTTTTAAATGACAACATCAATGACAAGTCAAAAAAGATTTTAAGACCTTATAACTATCCCGACAAAAATACTCCCGGAGTTGGATTTTGTAAAGTGAAAGTTAAGGACGTGAACATAGCGGTCATAAATATTCTGGGAGTGGCATATTTGGAAAGTTTGATTTTGCCGATTAATGCCCTGGATGAAGTTTTGGAACAGTGCAATGACTGTAAAATAAGGATAGTGGACTTTCATGCTGAAGCCACAGCGGAAAAAAGGGCTTTCGGATTTTATTCCGATGGAAAAGTTTCAGCTGTTTTCGGAACACATACTCATGTTCAGACTTCTGATGAAGAAATTTTGCCAAGAGGAACCGGATATATTACAGATGTGGGTATGACAGGGGTTATAGATTCGGTATTGGGAGTAAAAAAAGAACTTTCAATAAGAAGATTAAAAAACAGAATGCCCATAAGATTTGAAAACGCCAAGGGAAAATGCAAAATGGAGTGCGTCATTTTTGATGTGGATGAAAAAAGCGGGAAAACCACTTCGGTGGAGCGTTTTAGAATTGTTTAAAAATAATTGTTGCATATGAACTTTATATGAGTTAAAATGTGCATGGATTTTAAATTAAAAAAATAATAAACTTTAATTGAGGAGTTGTGTCAATTGGTTAACGGTTTGTGTTTAAAAAACGCAATTATTTCCGGTGCTAACAATATATTAAAACATAAAAGTCATGTTAATGAACTTAATATTTTCCCTGTGCCTGATGGAGATACGGGTACAAATATGTCTATGACGATTTCTTCTGCTGTGGAAGCTTTAAAAAATGTTGAAGATAGTGCCACCGCGGGTGAGGTTATCAAAGCTTTTGTTCCTGCACTTTTAAGAGGCGCCAGAGGAAATTCGGGTGTAATACTTTCAATACTTTTCAGGGGTTTTTCGCAACTTTTTTCAGAAAATGAAGTTATTAATGGTTTTGATATGGCTCGTGCTTTGGAAATAGGCGTAAAAGCCGCTTACGGTGCGGTCACTAAACCCACGGAAGGCACTATGCTTACAGTCGGGCGTGTGGCCTCCGAAAGAGCTCAAAGAGCTGCTCAAACCAATAATGATGTTGTTTATGTATGGAAAGAAGTATGTGCTGGGGCACAAGAAGCCCTTAAGTCAACTCCGGATTTGCTTCCTGTTTTAAAAAAAGCGGGTGTGGTTGATGCGGGCGGCAAAGGACTATGCTTGATTTTTGAGGGGATGCTTTCGGTTTTTAAAGACGGAACTGTTATAGATTCCACAATAAGCGGAGAAAGCGTCGAAAATGATGATGTTTTCAGAAATGCCGCAGCGGAATTTGACCAGGACATTAATTTTACATATTGTACCGAATTTATTGTAAGAAGAAATAGGCTTTGCAAATTAAGGCCTTTAAAATTAAAAATGCATTTACAAAAAATCGGTGATTGCGTCGTAGTGGTAGATGACGAAGAAATTATAAAAGTTCATGTACATACCGAAAATCCCGGTAAAGTTTTAGAGGAAGGCTTAAGATACGGTCAATTTTTAACGGTAAAAGTTGAAAATATGAAAGAACAACACCGTTTGGCAGGAGAACAGCAAAAAAATAAAACTCCGGTTGAAAAAACCGAAGAGGTTCTGGAAATGAAAGAACCTGAAGATGAAGTTGGTTTTGTTGCTGTTGCTGCCGGTGAAGGAATAATAAAAGTTTTTAAAGATTTGGGTTGTGAAAACGTTATAAGCGGCGGACAAACCATGAACCCCAGTACGGATAAAATTGTGGAGGCTGTGTTGGCGACTCCCGCAAAAACAGTATATGTTTTTCCGAACAATAAAAATATTATTATGTCTGCCCAGCAAGCGGTTTCTTTAGTAAAAGACCGTACGGTTGTGATTGTTCCGACTAAAACGGTAGCTCAAGGAATGTCCGCTGTTTTAGCCTATAATTCAGAATCTGGAGTTACTGAAAATATGGAAGCAATGACCGAGAGTGCTTCTAAGGTGAAGACAGGTCAAGTGACTTTTGCGGCTCGTGATTCTGAATTTGGCGGATTTAAAATCCAAAAAGATGATATCTTGGCTTTGGAAGACGGTAAATTAAGATTTACTGAAAAGGACGCAGTTAAAGCGGCAAGTAAGCTGGGAAGTTTATTGGTTGATAAAGAAACCGAATTTGTTACTATTATATATGGTGAGGGAATTTCCGAAGAACAGGCGGAAGCCGTTAAAAATTCAATCGAATCCGGTGCAAATCATCCGATTGATATAAATGTAATTAACGGACAACAACCGATATACCACTTTATTATTTCATCTGAAAACAGTTAAAGGTTTTGAAGATAAAATTAAACACAGCCCCCGAAAACGGGGGCGATTCTAAATTATGGGGGTGCCTGATATGGCATCTTTGTTTAAAATAAGTATAGAAAAATTAAAAGGTGTTGGCCCAAAGAGTGCGGAATGTTTGAACAGGCTTGGGATCAGCACCATTGGTGATTTAATTAAATTTTATCCTCGCAGTTATGAAGATTGGACAACGATTTATACCTTATCGGAAGCCGTGAATAAAGGCGAGAGATGTATAAAGTTGAAAATTTTATCGGATTTAAAGACATTGAGGTTGCGGAGCGGTAAATTTATTTATAAATTGGAAGCTACGGACGGATATAATTTTGCCGATATTGTTTTTTTTAACAATAAATATACCCCGCAAAGTTTGGTTAAAAATAAAGAATATTTATTTCGAGGGAGCGTAAAAGGAACATCTTTTAAGTTTGAAATTGTTTCTCCGAAAACAAAAAAAGTCGATGAATTTCTTTCGTTGTTTCCCGTATATAATCAAACAAAAGGTCTTACTTCCTCTAAAATTTCAGGGCTTGTTAAAAATGCACTGGAACTTTTGCCGCAAAAAATTTCCGAAACATTACCTGATAAAATTTTAAATGAAGTTAATCTTTGTTCTTTGGATTTTGCGGTTAGGAATATTCATTTTCCTAAAAATAGATTTGATTTAAAATCCGCTCGCAAAAGATTGGTATTTGAAGAATTTTTTATATATCAATTGAATATGCGTTTGCTTAAAAAGCGAGCTCGACAAAGCACCGGCGTGAAAATCACGGAAAATTTTTCTTCACAATTTGAAAAAATGTTGCCTTTTGAGTTGACTAATGCTCAAAAAAAGTCTATCTCCGAGTGCTTGGCTGATTTACAAAGCGGATTTTCAATGAATAGGCTTTTGCAGGGCGATGTAGGTTCAGGTAAAACAGCCGTTGCGGCTTCTGTGGCATATAATGTTGCTAAAAACGGATATCAGGTTGCGATTATGGCTCCTACTGAAATTTTAGCGTTGCAGCATTATAAAACATTTTTGAATTTTTATAAAAATTCAAAAATAAACATTGGCGTTTTATATGGCTCAATGAGGCTTAAAGAAAAAAATAAGGTTTTGGGAGATATACAAAATGGAAACGTGGATATAATAATAGGCACGCATTCGTTGATTTCGGAAAATGTAATATTTAAAAATTTGGGATTTATCGTAACGGATGAACAGCATAGGTTTGGCGTTAAGCAACGTGAAAACTTAATAAAAAAGGGTATTAATCCCCATGTTTTAGTTATGTCCGCAACTCCTATTCCTCGTACTTTAGCTATGATATTGTATGGCGATTTGGATATTTCTGTAATTAACGAAACCCTTCCGGGACGGCAAAAAACAGACACTTTTAAAGTGGATAGCCAAAAACGGCACAGAGCGTGGAATTTTTTAAGAAAAATAGTGGATAACGGCGGACAGGGATATATCGTTTGTGCATGTATTGAAGAAAATGAAAATGAGATAGCGGATGTTAAAACATATAAAGAAAAAATGTTGGAAAGTGCATTCAATGAATCTGAAGTAAATATTTTGCATGGAAAGATGTCTTCGGCCGAAAAAGATGAAGTTATGAAAAATTTTATTGAGGGAAAAACAAAAATTTTGATTTCCACTACAGTTATTGAAGTAGGTGTTGATGTTCCAAATGCACAAATAATGATAATTGAAAATGCCGAAAGATTTGGAATTTCTCAATTACATCAGCTTCGAGGAAGAGTCGGAAGAAGCGATAAAAAATCTTATTGTATATTAATTTCCGACTCAAAAAGTAAAGATTCGTTTTTTAGATTTAATGCGCTTACAGCTTCCAATGACGGTTTTTATCTTTCTGAAGAAGATTTAAAACTTCGTGGTCCGGGAGATTTTTTCGGAGTTAATCAGCATGGTGTGCCGAATATAGGGATTGCCACATCTTATGAAGATGTTGAATTAATGAAATCGGCACAAAAAGAAGTTGAAAAAATTATAAATATAGATTCGATAATGTCTGACGCTGAATATAAATTTATAAAACAGCGTTTAAAAAGTAATTTGGAACCGGAAACGACGGACGGAAGTTTTGAAATTAAAAATATAGTATTTTAGTATCGGAAGTGATTTTTTGTTTTTTGATGATTTATCTGTAGGCATAGATATGGTTGAAATACCAAGAATAGAAAAAGCAATGAAAAAGGGTAGTTTTTTAAGTTTTATATTGGGAGAAGAAGAATATTTTCAGTTAAAAGAAAAGAACTTTCCAATCAAGAGCGTGGCAGCGAATTTTTGTGCCAAAGAAGCTTTTTCAAAAGCTATCGGTACCGGATTTAAAAATTTTAAAATGAAAGATGTGCAGATTTTAAGAGATGAATTAGGGAAACCTTATATTCACTTAAAAAACAGCGCTAAAATGTATGTTGATAAATATCAAAAAGACAAAAAAGTTCAATTTTCGGTAAGCTTAACTCATACTAAAGAATATGCTTCGGCAGTTGTCGTGTGTTTTGCAAAAGATAAATGATAATTTAATCTTAAAATATAATTGGAATACGGAGGGTTGGATTATGGGAAAAAATAATTTTAATAAAATAACTTTTGAAATGGTTAAAAGCAAAATACCTTTAAGAAATCCAAAATTCAATAAAGGTAATTTCGGAAAGCTTTTATGTGTTTGTGGGAGCAAAGAAATGCCCGGGGCGGCATATTTTTGTACATCCGCTGCCGTAAGATGCGGTGTGGGATTAGTCAAGGCCGCAGTAGTGCCTTCTGTTTATAAGAGTTTATCTGTTAAAATTTCCGAACCTACTTTCTGTATATTAAATGAATCGAAAGACGGCTTTATCTTTGAGAGTTCTTTGGGAAAAATTTTAAAAGAATTACAAAATTGCTCTGCGGTTTTAATAGGTTGCGGAATGGGATGGAATGCGCACACCAAAAGGATTGTTTATGAATTAATACGCAATTCAAGCATTCCGATGTTAATTGATGCTGATGGAATAAATGTTATATCAGAAAACATAAATATATTAAAAGAAGCTAAGGCGCCTGTGGTTATTACACCCCACGTCAAAGAATTTTCCAGGCTTATTAATAAAGGCGTGGATTTTATATTGGAAAATAAATTAAAATGCGTTGCGGAATTTTCCAAACAATATAAAGTAATAACAGTATTTAAAGATTACGAAACGGTAATATCCGATTTATCGGGTAATATTTATTTAAATACCACGGGCAATGTCGGAATGGCTAAAGGGGGTAGTGGAGATGTCCTTTCGGGAATAGTGGCTTCTTTTTTGGCTCAAAATTTTTCTCCGATTGATGCGGCTGTTTGCGGAGTACATATTCATGGGAAAAGTGGTGACGAGTGTAGCAAAAAAAATTCTGAAATTTCGATGCTTCCTACTGATTTGGTCGCAAATCTCCCGAATGTATTTTTAAAATTAGAATAAAGGTGATTTTAATTTGTCTTTAAAGAAAAAAATTATTTTTTTGAGTACGCTATGTTTTTTAACGGTTTCACTAGGGGGGTGTAAAAAGGATTTTATTAATGATTCCTTGAAAATAAATCCAAACATAGAAAGTAAATTTTCAATAGAAGAAGGGGGACGTAAATATAGCGGCGAAATTATGCATTTGCCGGAGGGTGTTACCAATATATCGTTTAATTATCCCGAAAATTTAGATGGCTTTAGCTTGGAATTTAAAAATGGTAAATATGTGATTTCACAAAAAAAGCTTTCCGGGGAATATAGTTTGAATCCATTGGAGGAAAAATCCATAATCAATTTTATGGTTAAGGCTCTTGATTCACTTAAAAGTGGAGAAAAATTGCAAAGTATAAACAAGCAAGATGAAAAATTAGTATTTAAGAAAAATATTGACGGAACTGATTTCGAAGTGATTGCTGATAGTAATGGAAAAATATTGAAAATAAATATTCCCTCTAAAGAAGCTGAAATTAATTTTGCGTGAGAAATTATTTCATTTTGCATATAAAACAGCAATAATATTAAATGCGTTTGTAAAAAAGGTAGAAGAAGGGAATGGTGGGAAAAAAGTGTTGACATGGGTA
>CALDOU010000004.1 GCA_937912175.1 uncultured Clostridia bacterium | reverse complement strand
TCGAACCTGAATTTGTGGAAAACGTGGGAGTTTCGGAACAAAATTTAAATATTGTGAAAGAAGGTATGCGTGAAGTAGCTCTTTCAGGTACAGCGAGAGATTTTGCCAATTATCCCATTCCGATTGGAGCAAAAACCGGTACTGCGCAGAACTCCGGCTCTGACCACACGACTTTTATTTGTTTTGCTCCTTATGATGACCCTCAAATTGCGATTTCGGTGGTTATTGCTCATGGAAAAACGGGGATAGCTTCAAAAAGTGTTGCTAAAGATATTATGAATGAATATTTTCACTTGAATTAGATCTTAACATTTATTTTATGGTTGCTGCTAATATATTTATGACTGTATCACTAATAATTTAGGAAAATTGTCGAAACAAGTCGTAAAAAAATTAAATAAAAAAATTGACATTTTTTTGTAAGAGTGATAATATAGTTTTTAAGCGATGTAAATTTTATTTTAATATAAGTATTTGTTATTTCTTTTTAAAATAAAAAATATTGTAATAAAGATTTGTTTTGTGTATAATCTTAAGTTACATGTGGTTTGAACTTTAAAAATTGTTTTTATGTTTTATCAGGAGGAAAAATATAATGAATATCGCCCTTATTGCTCAAGACGCAAAGAAAGAACTTATGGTTAGATTTTGTATAGCTTATTGTGGAATATTAAGCAGACATTCACTTTGTGCAACTGCATCTACGGGAAAAATAGTTTCCGGTTCAACCGGTCTTCGCATATATAATTTTTTGAGTGGACCTCAAGGTGGATATCAACAAGTTTCTTCTCGTATTTCATGCGGAGAAGTGGATATGGTTATATTTTTCCGTGACGTTGTTCATCCGGAAAATATCGGTCATGCGGAAAATGATCTTTTAAGGCTTTGTGATGTTCATGTTATTCCCGTTGCCACAAATATTGCTACAGCTGAAGTTTTAATCCATGGCCTTGAAAGAGGAGACCTTGATTGGAAAAATATTGGTTATCCTGAAACCTTGGTTAATGGTTTGGAAAGAGGAAATCTTGATTGGAACGATATTAAATATTAACAACTTTAAATACTGATTTACTTTTATAAAAAACTTCTCTGAATTATTTATACTCGGAGAAGTTTTTGTTTATAATCGTTTTAAAATAACTTGACTTGGTTTATAATAAAAGCATCAAATATAAAAATCAGAAAGGACGAATACTATGAATTTAATTACAAAAAGAATTCGTGGAATGCAGGATTTATTACCTTCACAAAGCAAAAAATGGGCAGAAGTAGAAAAAGTGATGAAAAATGAAGCCGAATTGTACGGTTTTGAATTTATTCGAACTCCTGTTTTGG
>CALDOU010000003.1 GCA_937912175.1 uncultured Clostridia bacterium | reverse complement strand
CGATTTATCAACAAATTAAAATTAAAATGTTAAAAACTGTTTTAAACTAATCCTTATATTTTGGTTTTGTTCCGGCAAGTATCATCGCCTGTACATCAGCTCTGAATTCCGGTTCAACCGCACGAAGCGGAATTATTAAATCAAGACCTTTTTTTGAAAATATAAAAATCATATTATTTAGTTCCGAACTTTCGCAAGAACCGTCAAGCAAAATTTCTCTTTCCATACCGTCTGTATTTATTTCTATTTTATCGGAAAAAATTTCCACAGAGTAATCTTGTGTTTTCAAAATATCTTTTACTAATCTTTTTACGCCTATATATGGCATTAACAATATAATAAATATTGAGATAATCGGTAATAAAGAAAGCATCATATAACATTTATTGGTATATAAAAAACCCAAAAACATTAATCCAACAAAAATCACAAACTGAATAACAATGTGTTTACGTTGAGCTTTTTTACCGGCTGCATAGCCTTCGCTGTTTTCTATAAAATCTTTGACTTCGTTTGGTTTTAATGAATATTTTATTTTTACGCCCGTGTCTTCTTCTTCATATTCTTCGGTCTCATCATCAACCACAATTTCGGCTTCAGAACCGTCCCATGATGTAACCTCTTCATCATTGGAATCAACATCAACGTCTTCTTTAATATCTTCTAAATGCTCTTCTTTAAAATTTTCGGATTTTGAATCTTTATCACTTTCAAAATCTTCTTTTGATGAAAAATCATTAAAACTCACCCTGCTACTATCTCCCGGTTCAGAAGGGGGATATGAATCTTTACTGTCCATTTTGTCTCCTTTAAAAAATAAACTTATTTTAATTTTTTAGTTCTAAAAAACCAATTATACAGATTATACATGTTTTTGTTTTACAATTCAATATTTATTTTGTTTTTGTACAAACTTTAGTTTATACATCCAAGTTTTGAACATATTTAGCGTTTTGTTCAATAAATTCACGTCTGGGTTCAACTTTATCACCCATCAAAATAGTGAAAGTTTCATCTGCGGCCGCCGCATCTTCAAGTGAAACTTTAAGCATAATACGGGTTTCCGGGTTCATTGTTGTTTCCCAAAGTTGTTCGGCGTCCATTTCACCAAGACCTTTGTAACGTTGAATTTCATTTCCGCTACCAAGCTCTTTTATCAAATTATCTCTTTCTTCATCAGAATAAGCATAATAATGTTTTTTGCTTTTGGTAATTCTGTAAAGCGGCGGTTGAGCAATATAAATATGACCTTGTTCTACAATAGGGCGCATAAATCTAAAGAAAAACGTTAATAAAAGCGTTCTTATGTGTGAACCGTCAACATCGGCATCCGCCATGATTATTACTTTACCGTATCTTAATTTCGAAGAGTCAAAATCTTCTCCTATTCCACAACCTAAAGCCATAATTACGGGCATTAATTTTTCGTTTCCGTAGACCTTATCCAATCTTGCTTTTTCAACATTAAGCATTTTTCCCCAAAGAGGTAAAATAGCTTGAAACTTTCTGTCTCTTCCGCTTTTTGCAGAGCCTCCTGCGGAGTCTCCCTCAACGATATAAATTTCCGTTTCTTCTGAATTTTTGGATTGACAATCAGCCAATTTTCCGGGAAGAGAAGCGGATTCCATAGCTGTTTTTCTGCGAACTAAATCTCTGGCTTTTTTAGCGGCATCACGAGCCCTGGAAGCAGAAACGGCTTTTTCGACTATTGCTTTTGCAACCGCAGGGTTTTCTTCAAGATATGTCGAAAACTTTTCGGTAATTATTCCGTCAATTAAGCCACGGATTTCTGTATTTCCCAGTCTTGTTTTTGTTTGACCCTCAAATTGAGCGTTCCTTACTTTAACGCTTATTATAGCGGTCAAACCTTCTCTTACGTCTTCGCCGGAGAAGTTTCTGTCGTTTTCTTTAAGTAAATTATATTTACGGGCATAATCATTAATAACCCTTGTAAAAGCTCGTTTAAAACCGTCTTCGTGGGTTCCACCGTCCATGGTGTGAATATTGTTGGCAAAAGATAGAACCAGTTCATTATAACTGTCGTTAAATTGTAAAGCCACTTCTCCGCTTGCGGAATTATCAGGTAACACACCGGAAAAGCTTATTACATCATCATGAACTACTTCCAAACCTCTTTTTTTATGTATATACTCAACAAAGCTTTTTATACCGCCCTCATACTTAAAATCATCTTCTCTGATTTCTTCGGGATTGCGAGAATCTTTCAAAACAATTCTTACACCGGCATTCAAAAAAGCTTGTTCACGAAGTCTTGTTTGAAGAACTTCATAATCATAAACAACGGTTTCTTTAAAAATTTCGGGATCTGCTTTAAAAGTAATGGTTGTTCCTTTTTCAGTCGATTCTCCCACAACTTCCAAATCAGTAACAATGTTACCTCTCTCGAATTTTTGCTTATATACTTTTTTACCGTCACAAACTTCTACTTCAAGCCATTCGGACAAAGCATTAACAACCGAAGCACCTACACCATGAAGACCTCCGGAAACTTTATAGCCGCTTCCTCCAAATTTTCCGCCCGCATGTAAAACGGTAAACACAACGGTTACCGCAGGAATACCCGCAGTAGGATGAATTCCGACCGGAATACCCCTTCCGTTATCTTTAACTCTGATAATATCGCCGGGAAGAATATCAACTTCGATTTTATTGCAATATCCCGCCAAAGCTTCATCTATACCATTATCCACAATTTCATACACTAAATGATGAAGACCTTTCGGGCCGGTTGTACCGATATACATACCCGGTCTTTTTCTTACTGCTTCCAATCCTTCAAGCACCTGTATCTCTCCGGCGCCATATTTTCCGCCGGACTGATTTATCTCATTGCTTTCCAAAATATACTTCCTCCATATTTAATTTAATTACTGTAAATATCACGTTCTGAATGTTCTTCTGTTTTTGAATCCGGATATTTAAAAGAATTTGTGTCCAAAAAGGCATTTGGGTTGGAAATTTGCTTTTTTCTTAGTTTAATTAATCTTACACTAAACGGAGAAAAAACATAAAAGCAAAAAAAAGCCAAAAGTATTAGCAAAAGTCCCCAAAGACAAAAAGTTCCGCCTACAAAAACAGAAATCGCAAAAATTAGAATAGCCAGTAACTCTACCAATCCTAAGATTTTAAAAGTTTTACTTTTGATATTTATTTCAGAAACATGTTTGCAACATTTACATTCATAAAATGATCTATTCTTATATAAAAAAGCTTCTAGATACAATAACTTTTCACCACAATATGGACATTCGGTCAATTCTGATTTTTTTATACTTTTCGCCCCCTAAACAATTATGATAACACAAAATCATCTTTTTAGTAATGTTGAAGGCAAAAATTGGCTTATATAAACTTTTTCTTTGCCTTTACACTCACAAACAATAAACGATTTTGGTATTTTTTGGGTAGTATTTACTATTTTACCTCTTTTTTCAACGTTTGACAAATATTTTCTGTTCACCTTAAAAACAGTGGTCTTATCCAAATCAAAAATACCGATAATATCACGTTTATCCAGAACATCATCGCTGCCTATCATAATATACATAGATTTTCCTTTTAAAAAATTTAAAATTCTTTTATTTCCGTAATTTTGCCATCTTCCATTTTAAAAAGCTTTCCGTTTTTTAAATTAGAAACAATTGAAAAATCACAATTTGTTATAAAAACTTGCTTGTTTGTGATTTTGTTGAGCATATAGTTTTTTCGGAAGTCATCTAATTCACTCATAACATCATCCAATAAAAGCACAGGAGGTTCGCCTATTTTTTCTTCCAAAATTTCAGCTTCCGCCAACTTTAAGCATAAAGCTGACGAACGTTGTTGTCCTTGTGAACCGAAAGCTCTTACTTTTTTTTCGTTTATAAAAATCTCTATCTCATCTTTGTGCGGTCCAACCGATGTAAAACCTGACTTTACATCGGTTTTTCTGTTTTTTTCAAGTTTTAATTTAAATTCTTTTTTTAAATCTTCGGTTTTTACATCGGAACCGATGTTTTTATAAAAACCTGAAATATATTTTATATCAAAAGACTCGGATCTGTTTGAAATTTCGTTATAAATATCAGAAGCTTCTTTTTTCAGTAAATCCAAATATTCCAATCTTTCTTTTATTATCAAAGACCCCAATTCAGATAATTTTTCATCCCATATTTCCAAAAATTCGGCATCACCGTCCATTGATATTTTCTTAAGAAGAGCGTTTCTGTGCCTCAATGTTTGATTATATCTCACAAGCAAAGAAATATATGTCGGTTTTAGTTGGCAAATCGCCGCATCTAAAAATTTTCTTCTACCTTCCGGCCCACCGCTTATTAAAGATAAATGTATCGGCGAAAACAAAACCACTCTAAATTTTCCGATAATATTTGTCGGATAAGATTTCGGTACACCGTTTAAAAAAACTTTTCTCTTTCCTCCGCTGAAAAAAACGGATATTTCCTGTTCTCTTTTTTCAAAATAAAAAGAACCTTCAAGCTTTGCACTTTCTTTTTCAAAGTTAACTAAATCGGCGTCTTTGGTGCCTCTAAAAGATCGTGCTCCGGTAAACATCCAAACCGCTTCCGTTAAGTTGGTTTTTCCTTGAGCGTTTTTCCCGTAAATAAAATTTATACCCGAACTGAAAGTTATTGTGTCTTTTTTTAAATTTCGGTATCCGTCGATTTTTAAACTTTTTATTTTCACTCGTTTTTTTCCTGCTTTTTCAATATATATTCTTCGCAATCATTAAAACAAACCACATCGCCGGGAACCAGTTTTTTACCTCTGAAAGTACACAATTCACCATTTACTTTTACTTTGCCTTCAAATACCAAAACTTTGGCCTCTCCTCCGGATAAACATTTGCCTGTAAATTTCAAAAAAGAATCCAGTTTTATGTTTTCGGTTTTTATAAAAATTTCCGTCATATAAAGTATCCTTGATTATAAAATTTTATTTTAATTTACTCTGCTTTTATTCGTACCGGCAAAACCAAGAACAAGAAAGATTCTCCTTTTTTTGGTACAATTTTTATTGGATTTAAAGGTCCGTTTAAATGAATTTCAATTTCATCACAATCACTGTTTTTTAAAGCGTCTATCATATATTTATTGTTAAAAGCCACTTCCAAGTCTTCTTTTATATTGCTTTTTGAGGATATTTCATCACTTGCTTTTCCCATTGTTGTAACACAGGAAAGGTGAATACTTTTATTTGAAAAAAGACATCTTACGGGGCTTTTTAAACGGTCGGTTATAAGAAGAGAAACCCTTTCAATGCTATCAATAAACTCTTGGGTATTAACGGAAATTTGATATTTTGTTTCTTGCGGAACGGTGGATCTATAATCCAAAAAATCGCCTTCAAGCAATCTTGAAATAACCGAATAATCTCCTATATAAAAACCTATATGTCGCATACCTGCGGATATCTTAACGTTTTCATCGGTATCCGGCAATAAATGTAAAACTTCCCTAAGAGTTTTACCCGGCACAACAAATCTCAATTCCATATCTTCTTTAATAGGTTCTAATCTAAGAGCTAACCTATAACCGTCTACAGAAACTAAAGAAATCGTTTTGTTTTTTATTTCAAAAAGTGTTCCCGTATGAATGGGTTTTGTATCCGCTTCGGAAACCGCAAAAACTGTTTGTCTTATCATGCTTTTTAAAATATTAACCGGTAATTCAAAACATTCCGCATTATCTATGGAAGGTAAACTCGGAAAATCAGAAGCGTTTATACCTATTAATTCAAAGTGGCTCTGTCCGCTGATAATTTGGGTGTTTAAATTTTCAGAAACTACAAATTCAACTAAATCATTCGGAAGCTTACGAATAAT
>CALDOU010000002.1 GCA_937912175.1 uncultured Clostridia bacterium | reverse complement strand
ATAACACACAAGTTTACAGCTCTTGCACGGTTGATACATTAAAAAATACAGCTACGGTTGAGCTAACATCACAAGTTTTAAACAAAGTAGGAGTCGTATATTGTGAATTTCAAATTTTTGACAGTCAAGATCTTCTGTTAAAAGTAAACGGACTTCAAATTTTAGTTTGTCAGACATTGGATTTTTCCGATGCTCTTGAAAGCACATCGGAATATAACGCTCTTATTGATGCACTTAACCAAGCTAATACATATTCACAAAGTATTGGTGATCTTTCCACCCTTACAACAACAAATAAAAGCAGCTTGATAAGTGCAATTAACGAGGTAAATTCAACACTTTCTACAATTAACGGAAAAATAACCGTAACAACACTTTATTCAAACTCAAGCGGAACCAGCAATACAATCAGTTTGTCAAATAAATATTCAGATTACAGTGTTATAAAAATTTATTTCGGAGACAACGGCGCCTACAATACCGCAGAGCTCATAACCTCTTCCGGCTCTATGGTTGCTTTGGCTTCAACATATTCAAACGCAGCTTCAACAGTATTTTACTGCCACTCCTGCATTCTTTCGTTTTCAAACAGCAGCGCCACTTTTTCCAGAAATACACTTACATCCATCACCAACTCAAACGTAAGTATAACAAATATGTCATCGGGCGGAATATCGGTTTATAAAATTTTAGGGTTCAAATATTAGAATAATAGGAGAAATAATTATGGCATTAATTAAAAATATAACTTTAGAAAACGGGATTTTAACAAATTATCATCGAATTGTCAGTGTAAACAATATCACAAATCAATCCAGTATTATTGAAATTGCATCTTACGCCAATAAAGAAAAAAGGCAAGAAGAAAAATCAAAACTTCTTAACAACGAACCAATGAATATTTTTATTCACTCAACGTATCAAAATGCAACATACAATAAAAATCTTAATGTAGATTCAGCATACGCTTATCTTAAAACGTTGGATATGTTTAATGGCTATTCCAATGATATTGAAGAATAAATACCAAAGCTTTCGAGTTTTAAACCGCTCGAAAGCTT
>CALDOU010000001.1 GCA_937912175.1 uncultured Clostridia bacterium | reverse complement strand
CCACCGGTCAAAAATGCAAACGGAACAAAATGATTAAGATATCCCAAAAGCGAAAGAACAAATAAAACCACAAACACTACAGCAAAAAAAATACTTACGCCTATATATTGTCTTTTAAGATAAGCATTGGCACCTTTTCTTATGGCATTTGCTATTTTTATCATTTTTTCACTGCCTTCAGGATGGCTCTTCACTTTATTATATAAAAAACATGCAAAACAAAGCGATATCAAAGACCCTAACGCCACAAACAACATTAAATCCATAATTTTTCAAGTATAAAATATATAATTTTATACTATTTATCCCTACCTTTCCATTACATGATTTTTAATATTTTAAGGTACAAAAAACCTTAAAATTAACTTTCGCCTATGTCGAAAAGTAATATTTATATCGACATAGGCAAAATAACACATCATTTAAATTGTTATATTAATTCAATTATTGCCATTTCAGCACCGTCACCACGGCGAGGACCAAGTTTAGTTATTCTCGTATATCCGCCGTTTCTTTCATTATATTTAGGCGCAATTTCCGAAAAAAGTTTTCTTGATACATCTTTCTTTGTTACAAAAGACATTATCATACGTTTATTTTGAAGACTATCAATTTTTGCGATAGTAATCATTTTTTCAGCTAAAGAACGAACTTCTTTGGCACGCGTAACGGTAGTTTCAATTTTTCCGTTTTCCAAAAGAAATGTAACAAGCGCTCTTAACATAGCAAGTCTATGAGCTGTTGCTCTGCCGAGTTTTCTTTTGCCTGACATTCTTTATACCCCCTTTAAAGATTCTGTTTCTTCCGAATTATTACTTAAACTTAATCCCATAGAATGAAGTTTTTCAATAACCTCATCAAGAGATTTACGCCCTAAATTACGAACTTTCATCATATCTTCTTCACTACGGCTTGTAAGATCATAGACGGTATTAATGCCCGCTCTTTTCAAACAGTTATAAGACCTTACGGAAAGTTCCAATTCATCTATGGTAACATCCAAATCAGCTACAGCTGCTTTGTCTGTTTTTTCAATCATCAAATTAGTTTTTTCCGCTAAATCCGAAAGTCCCAAAAATAAATTAAAATGTTCGATAAGTATTTTCGCAGCTAACGAAACCGCTTCTTCGGCAGTAATAACACCATTTGTCCAAACTTCCAAGGAAAGTTTATCAAAATCCGTTATTTGTCCTACACGGGTGTTTTCCACATTATAGTTAACCTTTACAACGGGTGTATAAATAGAATCAACGGGTAAAACACCTATCTCATTATTTGCGCCGTTAGCCTTATGACGCTCTGCCGAAACATAGCCTCTTCCTTTATCCAAGGTTATATTCATATGCAATTTAGCGTCTTCACCCAAAGTTGCAATGTGACAATCAGGATTAATTATTTCAACATCACTGTCATGAATAATCATACCCGCAGTTACATCACAAGGACCTTTGGCATCTATTTCGACAACTTTTTCTTCATCGCAATTAATTTTGGCCAGAAGATTTTTAATATTTAAAACTATTTCGGTAACGTCTTCTTTAACGCCTTCAATAGTTGAAAATTCATGCATAACACCATCAATTTTTATGCTGTTTGGAGCAACACCGGGAATAGAAGAAAGAAGGATTCTTCTTAAACTGTTGCCCAAGGTGTTACCAAAACCTCTTTCCAGAGGTTCAACCACAAATTTGCCGTAATTTTTATCCTCGGAAATTTCTTGAACTGTAATCCGAGGCTTTTCTATTTCAATCATTAAGTCCTCCTTAACATTTTAAAAACCGAGATAATACCTCGCAATGTTTGTATATTACATAAAAAACGATATATATACTATTTGGAGTACAATTCAACGATCAATGTTTCTTCAACATCAAGATCGATATCTTCTCTTGCAGGCAAAGCCACTTTTTTAGCTTCAAATTTTTCATTATTCACTTCAAGCCACTTTGGAACAGGTCTTGAACTGTTGGCTTCTAAAATAGCTTTAATTTTAGCATTAGAGCATGATTTTTCATTAATGCTGATAACATCTCCGGTTTTAACCAATAAAGACGGTACATTCACCTTATGTCCATTAAGATTAAAATGCTGATGTACAACTAATTGTCTGGCTTCTGCTCTTGAACTTGCCCAACCCAAGCGATAAACTATATTGTCCAAACGGGATTCAAGAATTGCAAGTAAGTTTTCGCCTTTTTTACCTTCATGCATTTTTGTAGCCATATCGAAATAATGAGAAAATTGTTTTTCAAGTACTCCATAATAACGTCTTGCTTTTTGTTTTGCACGCAATTGCAAACCATATTCCGAAGCTTTTTTACGGCCTTGACCATGTTGTCCGGGTGCATATGAACGGCGTTCAAAAGCACATTTACCGGTATAACATCTTTCTCCCTTTAAAAAAAGTTTTTGTCCTTCTCTGCGGCATAATCTGCACACAGCTCCTGTATATCTTGCCATATAACTTATTTACACCTCCTTAAATTAAACACGTCTTCTTTTTGGCGGACGACAACCATTATGCGGAATAGGAGTGACATCCTTAATCATAGTTACTTCCAGTCCGGCTGCTTGAAGAGCACGGATGGCTGCTTCGCGTCCTGACCCCGGACCTTTTACATAAACTTCAACAAATTTCATACCATGTTCAATTGCAACTTTTGCTGCGGTATCTGATGCGGTTTGAGCTGCAAACGGAGTTGATTTTTTAGAACCCTTAAATCCAAGTCCCCCTGCACTTGCCCAAGAAACTGCATTTCCTTCGACATCTGTTATAGTAACGATTGTATTATTAAAAGTAGACTGAATGTGTGCAGCTCCGCGTTCAATATTTTTTCTGTCGCGACGTCTGCGAACACCGGTCTTTTTGGCACCTGATTGAACTGCCATTAAATTACTCCTCCTTCACCTTTAACCTTTTTTATTTGCCATTGTTTTTCTTGGACCTTTTCTTGTTCTGGCATTTGTTTTAGATCTTTGACCGCGAACCGGAAGTCCTTTTCTGTGACGAATTCCACGATAACATCCGATTTCAATAAGCCTTTTAATATCAAAAGCTATATCACTTCTGAGGTCACCTTCGACTTTGTATTCTTTATCAATACAACTTCTTAATTTAGCGACATCGTCTTCTGTAAGATCTCTTACTCTGGTATCAGGATTTACTCCTGTTTTTGCAATTATTTCTTTTGCGCTTGTTCTGCCAATACCAAAAATATAAGTAAGTCCGATTTCTATTCTCTTATCTCTTGGTAAATCAACGCCTGATATACGGGCCATTCTAAACCCCACCTCCAAAATTTTTATTAATTATTATCCTTGTCTTTGCTTGTGTTTTGGATTTTCACAAATAACCATAACTCTGCCTTTTCTTTTTATCACTTTGCATTTTTCACATATTGGCTTAACGGAAGGTCTGACTTTCATAATTATTTCGCCTCCTCGCTAAAATTTTTTTCATTGTTTAATTCTTTACCATTATCAGAAGATTGTTTGTCCGAAGTATTCTCTGAATTTTTACTGGTTCCCTTAGCGCGCCATGTAATCCTACCACGGGTCAAGTCATATGGAGACATTTCCACCGTTACGGTATCCCCTTGCAAAATTCTGATATAATTCATCCTTAATTTACCAGATATATGTGCAAGTATCACCTTACCGTTAGGAAGTTCCACTTTAAACATAGCATTGGGCAACACTTCTACAATCTTACCTTCAAGTTCAATGACATCATCTTTTGACATACTCAAAGAGCCGGCTTTTTATAGAAAATTAAATATATAATTTTCAAAAAACCTATACGCTCGCCACCACCTCTACTTTAATTTACGGTTTGCTTTGTTTTTGTTTGCAGCTTCAACAAATGGTTTTAAAGCTCTTCTTATAGATTTGTCGGTTAATAATTCCGAATCATCCAAAACTGTATTTGTAAGTTTAATATGGATTAATTTTTTTAACTTCGTTCTTTTCAAAGGCCTGTATTTCCCGTCACAAACTCTTGCATATTTATCATCAAATTCCATTATAACTTGAAAATCGCCTTTATCATGACCGGCCAAAGAATAAACAACAGTACCTTTTTTTAACTCCATAAAATAAACTTCCTTAAAATATCCTTATTAAAAATATTTTCATGTTATTAGTCCGGGTTTGTAATGATAATCGGCCCATCGGAAGTAATAGCAACCGTATGCTCAAAATGTGCAGATAGCTTACCGTCAGCAGTAAGTACTGTCCAATCGTCATCCATTACGGAAACTTTACCCGAACCTTCATTAACCATAGGTTCAATTGCTAACGTCATACCCGGCATTAAACGAGGCCCATGACCGGGTTTGCCGTAATTTGGAATCGAAGGATCCTCATGTAGCTCCGCGCCTACTCCATGACCCACAAAATCTCGAACCACCGAGTAACCACGTGCTGTGACATATTTTTCTACTGCGTAACTTATATCACCTATGCGAGAACCGGCTTTAGCAACTTTAATTCCTTCATAAAGGCTTTCTCTGGTTGCATCCATAAGGCGTTTAGCATTTTCGGAAACATCCCCGCATGGAAAAGTATATGCGTTATCCGCATGAAACCTTTTAAATTTTGAACATATGTCAATGCTGACAATGTCTCCGCTTTTAACAATGCGTTTTGCAGTAGGTATGCCATGAATGACTTCATTATTAACAGAAATACAGCAATTTTTAGGAAATCCGCCATAACCCAAAGATGATGATGTTGCACCTTGAGATTTAAGATACTTACACACTATTTCATCCAATTGTTCGGTAGAAACTCCGGGTTCAACGGCTTTCCCCACCAACTTAAGAGCTCTTGCGGCAATCTTACCCGATTCCTTCATTAAATCTATTTCGTGGCATGTTTTTAAAATTATCATTTTATTACGCCTCTAATATCTTACTTATTTCCTCGGTTATTTTTTCAAGAGACTGTGCTCCGTTTACTGATTTTAATTTTCCAAGGTTTTGATAATAATCTTTTAAAACATGGGTTTGATCATAATAAACCTTAAGACGCTCTTTAACTGTTTCTAATTTGTCATCCACACGTTGAATTAGGGCGTTTCCGCAAGCATCACATATCCCGTCTTTTTTGGGATTAATATTTAAATTAACATTATAAGTTTTTCCGCAATGACTGCAAACACGCCGCCCTGTCATTCTTTTATAAATAACCTCATCACTAACATCAATGTCAATTACATGATCAATATTTATATTAGAATTTTTCAAAGCCTCAGCCTGAGCAATAGTTCTCGGAAAGCCATCTAAAATAAAGCCGTTTTTACAATCATCAAGGCTTATTCTGTCTTTAACAATTCCGATAACTATTTCATCGGGAACCAAGTGACCTTTATCGATATATTCTTTAGCCTTTTTTCCCATCTCAGAGCCGCTTTTCAACGCTTTTCTGATAATATCTCCCGTTGAAATCGTAGGAATTTTAAAATTTTCCGATACAATTGCAGCCTGAGTTCCTTTACCCGCACCGGGAGCTCCTAAAAATATTATATTCATTATCAAAACTCCTTTTAAAATCTAACAAATTTCAGACGAAAAATATCCTATATAAATTTTTAATCTAAAAATCCTTTGTAATGTCTCATCATAAGCTGAGATTCCATTTGTTTAACTGTTTCAAGAGCAACACCAACCATAATTATAATAGACGTACCGCCCATTGAAAGATTGTGCATTCCGGTGCCGGCTGAAAAGCCTATCGGCAATAAAGCTATCAAAGCCAAAAACAACGCTCCCAAAAATGTTACTTTTGAAAGCACTTTGGCAAAATAATCCGAAGTAGGTTTACCTGGTCTTATTCCCGGAATCGCACCATTGCTTTGACGTAAATTGTTTGCCATTTCTATCGGATTATATGTAATCGAAACATAGAAATATGCAAACATAATGATAAGGAAGAAATAGACAATTGTATAAACGATACCGTTTATTGAAAGTGAATCTAAAATAGTCTTCCAAATTCCCGTAGGACGAGCAAAAAAGTTAATGAAATTTGGTATTGCCAAAATTGATGTAGCAAAAATTATTGGCATAACACCGGAAATTCCTACTTTAAGCGGAATATGGCTACTTTGACCGGCATACATTTTTCTTCCCACAACACGCTGAGCATATTGTATTGGGACCCGGCGCTCTGCATCATTCATAAATACAATTATCCACATCATGAATAAGAACATAATTACAAACAACGGCACAAACACATAATATTGACCGTAAGTAGTTGGATTTTCAACCGCAACGCTAAAGTAAGCAACCAATTTAGTAATTAAACTCGGCATTCTTGAAACTATACCCGCAAACATTAATATTGATATTCCGTTGCCCACACCTTTTACGTTAACTTGTTCTCCAAGCCACATCATAAGCGCAGTACCTGCGGTAAAAGATAATATTATTACTATTGCCGCAAAAGTTCCGGCAAAACCTTCTGTATACCTTACAATAGATTGACCGGCATAGCTTCCGCTTCTAAGATAAAGATAAAATGCGGTTCCCTGCATTAACCCAAGAAATATCGTAAGATAACGAGTGATGGCAGTAAGTTTTTTTCTGCCTTCTTCCCCTTCTTTTTGCAAAGATTCCAAGTAAGGCAATGCAACAGTCATCAACTGCATTATAATTGATGCATTAATATAAGGAGAAACCGACATTGCAAACAACGTTGCTTGAGCAAAAGCACCACCGGAAAGGGTATCCAAATAAGCCAAAATTGCTCCGCTTTCGCCTAAACTGTTCATCATGCCTGCTAAAGCTTCAACATTTAAAAACGGTACAGGTATTACTGAGCCTATTCTAAAAATCACTATAATAAAAATGGTAAATAATAATTTTTTTCTTAATTCAGGTACTTTCCAAGAATTTATTAATGTTCTAATCAACCTAGATCACCTCTGCCTTCCCGCCTACAGCTTGAATTTTTTCAATTGCAGATTTTGAAAACATCTGTGCCTTAACTGTTAAATTTTTAGTAAGACTTCCATTTCCTAAAATTTTAATTTTATCAAAATTACGTTTTACCAGTCCTGCGTTAATAAGACCATCGGCATCTACAACAGAACCTTCAGCAAATTTTTCAAGGTCACTGACATTAATAGCTATAACTTTTTTAGCAAAAATGTTGTTAAAACCTCTTTTTGGAATTCTTCTTTGAAGCGGCATTTGGCCACCTTCAAATCCGGGACGAACACCACCACCGGATCTCGCGTTTTGACCTTTATGACCTTTACCGGCGGTTTTTCCCCAACCCGATCCATGGCCACGGCCAACACGTTTAGGAGCCTTTTTAGAACCTTTAACGGACACTAAGTCTTGTAATTCCATTTACTTCACCTCCTACAATCTTTAATACCAAAATAGATTTACTCTAAATGATTATTATATCAAATAAAATCATCTTAAACAATGACATTTTGAAGTATTTATTAACATTCTTCTACTTTCACCGCAAAACCTATGGCACGAAGTTTACCTTTAGTCGCTTCGTTATCAGGTTGAACGGATGTGTCATTAATTCTTCTGAGACCCAAAGATTCAGCGGTCGCAATTTGTTTTTTTAAGCGGCCGGCTAAACTTTTTTTAAGTGTTATTTTTAAATTTGCCATTATAAAGCCGACCTCCTATTTTAAAATTTCTTTAGCTGTTTTTCCGCGAATATTTGCAACTTCTTCAGCATTACGCAAAGCTTTTAATCCTTCAATAGTAGCCCTTACTACGTTACACGGATTATTTGAACGAAGAGCTTTTGTACGAATATCCTTTATTCCCGCAGATTCAACCACCGCACGAACAGGTCCGCCGGCGATAACTCCGGTACCGGGAGCAGCAGGTTTCATAAGAACTCTTCCGGCTCCAAATTCTCCAATAATTTCATGAGGAATAGTATTACCTTTTAAAGGAACTTTTATAAGATTTTTCTTGGCATCTTCAATTCCTTTTCTTATAGCGTCCGGGACTTCTCCGGATTTACCCATACCAAATCCAACAGTTCCGTTTCCATCTCCAACAACCATTAATGCGGCAAACTTGAAGATACGTCCACCTTTTACGGTTTTAGATACTCTGTTTATAGCAACTAACTTTTCTTTTAAGTCAAGTACTGAACCATCTATTCTAGCCAAAAGTCTTTCCCTCCCTTATCTTTTAAAATTTCAATCCGCCTTCTCTGGCGCCTTCTGCTAATTCTTTAACGCGTCCGTGGAAAAGATATCCTCCACGATCAAAAACGACATTTTCTATTTTCTTTTCCAATGCACGTTTTGCAATAAGTATACCAACTTTTCTTGCAGCTTCTTTATTTCCGCCGTAACCTTCAATTTCTTTGTCTAAAGAAGAAGCGGAAACTAAAGTTGTTCCTGCAATATCGTCAATAACTTGAGCATAAATGTTGCTCCTGGAGCGGAACACATTCATGCGGGGACAAGTAGCCGTACCCGAAATTTTACCGCGCACTCTTTTGTGGCGTTTTAAACGGGCCAAATTTTTATCTGCCTTGTTTACCATGCTGATTCACACTCCTAATTATTTTTTACCGGTTTTTCCTTCTTTGCGACGAATTACTTCATCTACATATTTAATT
The DNA here is from genome assembly GCA_937912175.1 of uncultured Clostridia bacterium. Taxonomy (GTDB): domain Bacteria; phylum Bacillota; class Clostridia; order Oscillospirales; family Acutalibacteraceae; genus UMGS1491. The sequence goes on along the minus strand of CALDOU010000001.1, from coordinate 20,763 downwards.
CCCTTACCTTTATATGGTTCAGGCGGACGTTTTTCGCGAATTTCCGCTGCAAATTGTCCTACTTTTTGTTTATCAGGTCCGATAACAGTAATCCTGTTACCCTGAGCTTCAGTTTTAATTCCTTCAATTTCAGGAACAATAACTTGATGGGAATATCCTAAATTCATTACAAGATTGCTTCCTTGTTTTTGAACACGATATCCAACACCGTTTACTTCAAGTTCTTTTTTAAATCCATTGGATACTCCTTCTACCATATTATTGATAAGAGAACGAGTAAGACCATGAAGCGCTCTGTTTTGTTTTAAGTCATTAGGTCTTATAACAGTAATTACTCCGTCATTAATCTCAACTTTCATATTGGGATGAACTTTTTGAGTAAGTGTACCTTTAGAACCTTTAACTGTAATTACGCCGTCGTTAAAACTTGCTTCAACCCCGGCGGGAATATTTATAGGTTTTCTTCCAATTCTGGACATTTAAGTGTCCCCCCTTTACCAAATAAATGCGAGTACTTCGCCACCAACGTTTTCTTTACGAGCTCTGCGGTCGGTCATAATACCTTTAGAAGTAGAAACTATTGCAATTCCTAATCCTTTAATAACTTTAGGCATATCTTCCACATTGCTGTAAACTCTAAGACCCGGTTTTGAAACTCTTTTAAGTCCTGTAATTACTGATTTTTTATCATCTGTATACTTAAGGAAAATCTTTATCATTCCTTGTTTTCCGTCATCAGATACAGTGAATTTTTTAATATATCCTTCATCAAATAAAATCTGAACAATTGATTTTTTCATATTTGAAGCAGGAATTTCCACTGTTTCGTGCTTTGCAGATATTGCATTACGAATTCTTGTAAGTAAATCTGCGATTGTATCGGTGATTTGCATAAATCATTTACCTCCTTTGCTTGGTTTTACCAGCTTGCTTTTCTTACGCCGGGAATTTCTCCTTTATATGCAAGTTCCCTAAAACAAATACGGCATATACCAAATTTGCGAAGGTACCCATGCGGCCTACCGCAGAGTTTGCATCTGGAATATTCACGAGTAGAAAATTTTTGCGGTCTACTTTGTCTTACTTTTTGTGATGTTTTAGCCACAGTAATCCCTCCTTATTTTGCAAATGGTGCACCCATTAATTTTAAAAGTTCTCTTGCTTCATCATCTGTTTTGGCAGTTGTTGAAATAGAGATATCCATTCCTCTGATTTTATCAATTTTATCATATTCAATTTCCGGGAAAATTAGTTGTTCTTTAACGCCCATATTATAATTTCCTTTTCCGTCAAAAGATTTGGGGCTAATGCCTCGGAAATCTCTTACTTGAGGAAGAGCTAAGTTAAAAAATCTATCTAAAAATTCGTACATTTTATCGCCACGAAGAGTCACTTTGGCACCGATTTTCATGCCTTCACGAATTTTAAAGTTTGCAACTGATTTTCTAGCCGTACATACGACAGGTTTTTGACCTGTAATAATTGATAAATCTTCAAGAATTGAACTAATAACTTTAGAGTTGTCTTTTGCTTCACCGGCACCAACATTAATTACGATTTTTTCAATCTTAGGAATTTCCATAACATTGGAATATTTGAATTTTTCTTGAAGCGCAGAGGCAACTTTTTCTTTATAAAGTTCTTTTAATCTTGCCATTTATATCCTCCTTACAGTACTTCACCGCATTTTTTACAGCTACGTTTTTTCTTACCATCGTCCATTAATTTATGAGCGATACGTGTACGTTTACCGCAATGAGAGCACACTAATTGAACTTTGGAAGCATACATAGCTCCTTCGGTTTTAACTATTCCGCCCTCCTGACCGGCTTTGCGGGGCTTAACATGTTTTGAAACAATATTAACGCCTTCAACAATCAGCTTGTTTTCTTTTGGGCTGACTGCAACAACTTTTCCTTGTTTTCCGCGGTCTTTTCCGCTTAACACTACAACTGTATCACCGGTTTTAACATGAACTTTTCCGCCGCTGGCACGAGTTGCTTTGTTATAACTCTTTTTAAACAACAGTAAACACCTCCTGTTATAAAACTTCCGGAGCAAGACTCATTATTTTGGTATATCCGTTATCACGCAATTCTCTTGCAACAGGTCCAAAAATACGAGTACCTTTCGGAGTTTTGTCTTCTTTAATTATAACAGCTGAATTTTCATCAAAGCTAATATATGAACCGTCATCACGGCGCTTCTTACTAACCGAACGAACAACTACAGCTTTTACGACGTCGCCCTTTTTAACAACGCCACCGGGTGATGCTTTTTTGACAGAAGCAACTACCACATCACCTATACCGGCATATTTTCTACCGGTTCCGCCTAAAACACGAATGCACATAATTTCTTTTGCACCGGTGTTATCTCCAACTTTTAAACGAGTTTGAGGCTGTATCACAGTAAACCCTCCTCCTAATCGAATAAATTATTTTTTACCTAAACCGTTAATCTTAAATTATTTTGCTTTTTCAATGATTTTTACAAGTCTCCATCTTTTATCTTTAGAAAGAGGTCTTGTTTCCATAACTTCAACACGGTCACCTATTCCGCACTCATTGTTTTCATCATGGGCTTTTAACTTTATAGTATGTTTTACGACTTTTTTATAAAGTGAATGTTTAACGCTGTCTTCCACTGCAACAACTATGGTTTTATCCATTTTGTCACTAACAACTTTACCGACTTTCACTTTTCTGATATTTCTTTCTATCATTTCGCTCACAACATTTCCTCCTTCCGTTAAGCTTTCGCAGTTTCGCTAAGCTCACGCTCACGAAGAACTGTTTGAACTCTTGCTATATCTTTTCTTACCGCCTTAATACGCATAGGATTTTCCAGTTGATTTACTGCAAGTTGAAATCTAAGATTAAAAAGTTCGGATTTAAGGTCTTTGAGTTTATTATTGAGATCTTCATTAGTCAATTTTTTGATTTCTGAAATCTTCATTACACCTCACCATCCGTTTCTTGCTTTTTTACAAATTTGCATTTAATCGGCAACTTATTAGATGCCAATCTCATAGCTTCTCTTGCGGTTTCTTCGGAAATTTCTCCGATTTCAAACATAATTCTGCCGGGTTTTACAACAGCTACCCAAAATTCAGGAGAGCCTTTACCTTTACCCATACGAGTTTCAGCGGGTTTTTTGGATACCGGTTTATCAGGGAATATTTTTATCCAAACTTTACCGGCTCTTTTACAAAATCTTGTCATAGCTACACGAGCAGCTTCGATTTGGTTTGAAGTAATCCAAGCGGGCTCTAAAGCTTGCAATCCAAATTCACCGTTAGAAACTTTACTGCCTCTGATTGCAGTACCGGTCATTCTTCCTCGATGTTGTTTTCTGTGTTTAGTTCTTTTCGGCAACAGCATCTTTATTGCCCCCTTTCACTGCTTCTTTGTTTACGGAACCGGTTAAAATTTCACCTTTATATATCCAAACTTTAACACCGATAATTCCATAAGTTGTAGCAGCTTCCGCAAACCCGTAATCAATATTTGCTCTGATTGTTTGAAGCGGAATGGTACCTTCATGATAATGTTCGGTACGCGCAATTTCTGCTCCGCCGAGTCTTCCGGAAACTTGAGTTTTGATACCTTTTGCTCCGGCTTTCATTGAACGGCCCATTGCTTGTTTAAGAGCACGTCTGAAAGAAACTCTTTTTTCAAGCTGAGCAGCAATTCCTTCAGCTACTAATTTTGCGTTCATATCTGCATTTTTAATTTCAATTATATTGATAACTACAGGTTTATTAATTAATTTTTCACAGAAAGCTTTTAATTTTTCTATTTCTGTGCCGCCCTTACCGATAACTATACCCGGTTTAGCACAATGAATGTTAATTCGGACTTTAGCATTATCTCTTTCGATTTCAATTTTCGGAACTCCGGCAGCTTTTAATTTTTTAAGAAGAACTTTACGAATTTTCTGATCTTCAACTAAAGCGTCCGCAAAATCTTTTTTCTTAACAAACCAACGTGAATCCCAATTGTTAATTATTCCTACACGAAAACCGTGTGGATTTACTTTTTGCCCCATAGTTAACCTCCTTTTCTGCTAATCTTTTTCCTTTAATACTATAGTAACATGAGAGCTTCTTTTTTCTATTCTGTACGCTCTGCCTTTTGACATCGGCCTAATTCTTTTAAGAATCGGACCCGGACAAACAAAACATTCAGATACATAAAGGCGAGATGCGTCCATTTGATAATTGTTCACCGCATTTGCCATGGCTGATTTTAGCAATTTTTTAAGATACTCACAAGCTGATTTAGGAGTATTTTCGAGAACTGCCATAGCATATTCAACCGGCTTGTTTCTAATTAAATCCAACACTATAGAAACTTTTCTGGGTGAAATACGGGCATATCTTAAATAAGCTTTAGCTTCCATAAATTACAACTCCTTTCACCCATTATTTTTTAGCTGTTGTTTTAGAACCGGAATGTCCTTTAAAGGTTCTTGTAGGTGCAAATTCACCAAGCTTATGTCCAACCATATCTTCAGTTATATAAACAGGTACATGTTTACGTCCGTCATGAACAGCGAAAGTATGTCCTACAAACTGAGGGAAAATTGTTGATGATCTGCTCCATGTTTTAATAACATTCTTTTTACCGGCCTTGTTTAAATCTTCAACTTTTTTCATAAGAGCCGGTTGCACAAAAGGTGCTTTTTTCAAACTTCTGCTCACAATATCAATCTCCTTTCCCTAATTACTTACTGTTTCTGCGTTTAACAATGTACTTATTTGAAGCTTTTTTCTTAGCTCTGGTCTTATATCCAAGAGCAGGTTTGCCCCAAGGTGTAGTAGGACCTGGACGTCCGACAGGTGATTTACCTTCACCACCGCCGTGTGGGTGATCACATGGATTCATTACAGAACCACGGACTTGAGGTCTCCATCCCATATTACGTTTACGTCCGGCTTTACCGAGTTTTACATTTTCATGGTCGATGTTTCCTACTTGACCGATTGTTGCCATACATTCGGCGGGAACATTTCTAAGTTCTCCCGAAGGAAGTCTTAATAATGCCATTTTGCCTTCCTTAGCCATAAGTTGAGCCATGTTTCCGGCCGCTCTGGCAAGTTGCGCACCTTTACCCGGATATAACTCCACGTTATGAACAAATGTACCAACGGGGATACTGGTAAGCGGAAGTGCATTACCGACTTTTATGTCTGCATTTTCTCCTGCAATTATTTCTTGACCCACAGTCAATCCTTGAGGAGCAATAATATATTTCTTTTCACCATCTGCATATTCAACAAGAGCAATATGAGAAGAACGGTTTGGATCGTATTCTAAAGTTAAAACTTTACCTACAACATCTGTTTTTTGACGTTTAAAGTCAATTATACGATATTTTCTACGATTTCCACCGCCTCTGTGGCGAACTGTTATACGGCCGTAGCTGTTGCGTCCGGCTTTTTTGTTCATAGGGAGCAACAAACTTTTTTCAGGACCATTTTTTGATAATTCTGAATAATCGGTAACCGACATATTACGTCTTGAAGGGGTAGTCGGTTTATAATTTTTAATTGCCAATTAATTCACTCTCCTTAATTTTTTAGCTTTGCGGAGGCTGACTCCTCCTTACATTGCTTTTTATTTTGTTTAAAAAATTCAATGAAATTAACTATATTGGGAAATAATAACACAATGCCCACTCCAATATATCCCATTTCTTTTGAATTGATAGAGTATATAATCAAAAATATACTGGAAATTAATCCTATTAGATTAAAAATTAGAGTTATATTCAAAAAATGCTTTAAGCGTTTAATACTACATCATACCTTCAAAAAACTCAATTGCTTTGCTGTCTTTTGTTAAAGTAACATAAGCTTTCTTCCAGGAAGGCGTATATCCGACTGTTCTTCCACGGCGGCGCATTCTTCCTCTAACGCTTACGGTATTTACTTTGGCCACCTTAACATCTTTAAATACCTCTTCAACCGCTTTTGCGATTTCAATTTTTCCGGCATTTTTTGCAACTTTAAAGGTGTATTTTTTATTCGGCATACCACCCATGGATTTTTCGGTAATAATAGGGCGAATTATAACATCATGTGCCAACATTATGCATACACCTCCTCAATTTTACTGATTGCATCTTTAAGAATCACTAATTTTTGGGCGTTTAAAATATCATATACATTTAATCCACCCACTTGAGAAGTCTTAACACCGGGGATATTTCTTGCGGATTTAATGATTTTATCTTCTATTGAAGGTAATACTATTAAAGATTTTTGATTTGCACCAATGGCGTCCAGCATATTTACTACTGTTTTTGTTTTATATTCATCCAATTTAATGGAATCTAAAACTATAATATTGCTGTCAAGCAATTTGCTGGAAAGAGCAGATTTCATAGCTAAACGTTTTACTTTTTTATTAAGAGTATAGCTATAATCGCGTGGTTTCGGAGCAAATACTATACCACCATGTCTCCATTGAGGAGCTCTGATAGAACCTTGACGTGCATGGCCGGTTCCTTTTTGTCTCCAAGGTTTCCTTCCGCCACCGGATACTTCTGAGCGAGTAAGAGCACTTTGTGTTCCTTGACGCATATTTGCAAGATGATTTACCACAACATCTTTCATAACAGAAATATTTGGTTCGATCCCAAAAACAGATTCAGATAAATCAACCGTTCCGACTTCTTTACCTAACATATCAAGTACTGCTACTTTAGGCATTACAATTCCTCCTTCCTTATGCTTTAATGCTATCGCGGATAAGTACTGTGCTACCGTTTGCACCGGGAACTGCGCCTTTTATGGCTATTAAATTGTTTTCTGCATCCACTTTAGCTATTTTTAAGTTTTGAACTGTAACTTGTTCAGCTCCAAGATGTCCGGACATTTTTTTGCCTTTAAATACTCTTGAAGGATCTGAACATGCACCGATAGAACCACCTTTACGAACTACCGGACCCGTACCGTGACTTTCTTTTAAACGGGCAAAATTCCAACGCTTAATTACACCGGCATATCCTTTACCTTTGCTGGTACCGATAACATCAACTTTTTCTCCGTTTTCAAAAATATCAACTTTTATAATATCTCCAATATTATAAGTACTGATATCATCAAAACGACATTCTTTTAAAACTCTTTTTGGAGCTACATCGGACTTATCAAAATGTCCTTTCAAAGGTTTGTTGACAAGTTTTGGTCTTAAATCGCCAAATCCGATTTGAACTGCATCGTAGCCATCTGTTTCAACTGTTTTTTTCTGTGAAACGACACATGGACCGGCTTCAATTACAGTTACGGGAATAACTTTTCCGTTTTCATCGAAAATTTGAGTCATTCCGATTTTTTTACCGAGAATTGCTTTTTTCATAGTTTTTCCTCCTATTTAGGTTATTGGTTGACTTTAAAAGCCAACATGACCTCAACTACATGTCGGTTAAATTAGAGTTTTATCTCTATTTCAACACCTGCAGAGAGTTCCAAGGTTTTCAGAGCGTCTACGGTTTTATTAGAGGGTCTTAAAATATCGACCAATCTTTTGTGAGTTCTCATTTCAAACTGTTCACGACTGTCTTTGTTAACGTGCACCGAACGAAGAATTGTTACGACTTGCTTTTCGGTTGGTAACGGTACCGGACCCGAAACTTTAGAACCCGTTCTGAGTGCAGTTTGAACTACTTTTCCCGCTGCTTGATCAACAAGCTTGGGATCATAACCCTTGATTCTTACTCTAATTTTTTCTTTGGCTCTGGCTTTTTCTTTGACTGCCATTAAATCGCCTCCTTACTTAAAAATAGTAGATGGGCGTGCTTTCGACTATCAACTTGCCCGGGTGTTTCACAATCTGGGCAAATAAAAACGGATAAACTACTCAGTTTAACCGGATAATCTTAAAAGCATATGATTTTAAAACAAATTAATCCATACAAAAATATGTAACTTGAATTAAAAAATCTAAAAACTTTTCGCCCGGTTTAAAATCGGACATACTCCACGGAAAAACCGACTATAAAAGTCGCAACCTCCCGCTTCAACGCATATCATTTGCAGTCGTACTGTTTAATTTTATCATATAAAAGAGTTAAAATCAACAACTTTTTTATTTTTAATTAAAAAAACAGCCATTAATTTTTTTAATGACTGTTCTTTAAATTATTTTTAAATTTTTTCAAACGCCAGTTTATGAAATTCCGCATATTTTTCGGCGGTTGAACCTTCTAATCCGAATATTTTCACTTTATCGGTACCCGAAAATGTTTTATCGGCTATTTTAATGTCTTTATTTAAAAAAGTGACTTTCGTTAAGGCAGGACAATCCACAAACATTGTGCTGCCAAATTCCGTAACGCTTTCGGGAACAACAAATTCAATCAAAGATTTGCATCCTTCAAAAGCTGCCGATCTAATCTTTTTTATTTTTTTGCCTAACTTTACTCCGGCTAATTTATCACATCCAAAAAAAGCCGCTTCATCAATATACATAAGATTATCGCCGGTTTCTACTCTTTCGATTTTATCACAGTCAAAAAAAGCATAAGCACTAATAGTTAAAACGTCTTCCGGCAGCAAAACCGTACCGTCTCTTCCGGGAGGGCAACAAACCAAAGTATTTTTATTTTTACTGTAAACAATTCCGTCACAATCCGAATAATGTTCGTTGTCTTCATTAACTTCAATATAATATAGATTATCGCAACCCCAAAAAACAAATTCACCGATTTCTTTAACGTTTTTTCCTATGTAAACTATCTTAAGATTTCTACAATCCCCAAAAGCCAGGCGATTAAGAGTGGTCAAACTTTCGGGCAAAACAACTTTTTTAAGATTAGTACAATTGTAAAAAGCATATTCATCTATACAGACTAATCCTTCAGGCATATAAACAGATTCTATTTCATGATGTTCCAAAAATACACCAAAATTAATTTTTTTAACGGTATCGGGAATTATTACGTTTTTAACATTTCCGCTGTAATCAATCAAATTGCCTTCTTCATCCGTTTTAAAATCCTCAGGACGATTACAATCACAGCTTTCCGAACAGGATACACTATCCTCTGTTTTTTCTGCGCTAACATTTTTCAACGCATTGGCCTTTATTCCACAAGTAAATAAAAAAGCAAATAACCATAAATTAAATTTTGTAATCTTTTTTAATTTCAACATTACAACCCCCCAAAAACAGCATTTTGTGTTCCAATTTAATATATTTTAATCTATATTAACATAATCAATTTATATAAGTCAATTAATTTTAATATTTAAGCATAAAACAAATTTACTATTTAGGTTTAAAGCTGTCCTTAAGGCTTACACTACGATTAAAAATCAAATTATTTTCCGTACTGTTTTTGTCCAAACAAAAATATCCCGTTCTCATAAACTGATAAGAATCTCCTTGCTTGGCATTTTTCAAAGAATTCTCCAATTTACAATTAAAAACTTCTTCCAATGATTTCGGATTTAAAACCGTCATAAAATCTTCTTCCGATTCCGGATTTACACTTAAAAACAAATTATTATATAAATTTATTTTTGCATTAACTGCGGTTTTAACATCTACCCAATGGATAGTACCCTTCACTTTGCGACCGTCGGGAGTATTTCCTCCTTTGGTTTCGGGGTCATATTCGGCGTAAATTTCGGTTACTTTTCCGCTCTCATCTTTTTTACATCCCGTACATTTTACAACGTAAGCCGATTTTAAGCGAACTTCGTTGCCCGGAAACAACCTGAAATATTTTTTCGGGGGTTCTTCCATGAAATCCTCGGCTTCCACATAAACTTCTCTCGAAAATGTTATCTTTCTTTTTCCGGCAGCTTCATCATTGGGATTGTTTTCAATTTCCAATTCTTCCGTTTTATCTTCGGGGTAATTGGTTATAATCAATTTTATCGGATTTAACACTGCCATTGCTCTTGTGGCTTTCAAATTAAGGTCATCTCTTAAGCAATGTTCCAAAAAACTATATTCCACTGTACTTATTACTTTTGAAACGCCTATTTTATCACAAAAATTTTTAATTGAATTGGGAGTATATCCCCTACGCCTTAAGCCGCCAATAGTCGGTAATCTGGGGTCATCCCAACCATCAACGACACCTTCTTCGACCAGCTTTCTTAATTTTCTTTTACTCATAACGGTGTTATTAATATTAAGTCTTGCAAATTCAATTTGACGAGGTTTACTTGGCAAATCGCAGTTGTTTACTACCCAATCATAAAGCGGCCTATGGTCTTCAAATTCCAAAGAACAAAGTGAATGAGTAATTCCTTCTACAGCATCTTCAATAGGATGAGCATAGTCATACATTGGATAAATACACCATTTATTGCCGGTTCTGTGATGGCTTGAATGGTTTATACGATAAATAACCGGGTCACGCATGTTAAAATTGCCCGAAGCTAAATCGATTTTTGCCCTAAGTGTCATTTTTCCGTCGGGAAATTCTCCGTTCTTCATACGCATAAACAAATCCAAGCTTTCTTCCGTCGGTCTGTCACGATAAGGGCTCACGGCGGGAGTGTTAACGTCACCGCGATTTTTTCTGACTTCTTCCGGAGTAAGCTCACAAACATAAGCTAATCCTTTTTTTATAAGGTTACATGCGTTTTCAAACATTATATCAAAATAATCGGACGCATAATAAAACCTGTCTTCCCAATCAAATCCAAGCCATTTAACGTCTTTTTTAATCGAGTCCACATATTCAACATCTTCTTTGGACGGATTTGTATCGTCCATTCTTAAATTACAAATTCCATTGAATTTTTTAGCTGAACCAAAATCTATGCAAATAGCTTTTGCGTGCCCGATATGAAGGTATCCGTTAGGTTCTGGCGGAAACCTTGTATGCACTTTTTCCCCCGCAAAACGACCGCCTTTTGAAATATCTTTCTTAAGAGCCTCAAAAATAAAATTACTTGCTTCCGATCCTTCATCTTCCTGTAATATACCTTCCGCACTTGTTTTTTCATTTAATTCCATGCCCACACCTCTTTATCAAATTACAGCATTGATATCGCTTTTGAAATACGATTTAAAGATTCTTTTTTCCCTAAAATATCTAAAATTTCAATTGCTCCGCCGGGAGTCATTGTTTTTCCTGAAATCGCTATTCTAACCGGCCATAAAACGGTGCCGTTTTTCAACTCTTTTTCTTTAGCAAAACCCATAAGCAAATCATGCAACGTTTCATAATCCCAGTTTTCGATGTTTTCCAGTTTTTCTTTTACGAGTGTTAAAACTTCTTTTGAATTTTCAAGATTTGTCTTACTTTTTTTATTAACAAAAATATTTACATCATATTCAGACAGATTTTCAAAAAAATCTATCATAGATGGTATTTCGTTTAATACCGAAACCCTGGTTTGAAGAAGTTTTGCTATTTTGCCAATGCTTAAATCGGAATTTTTTATTACCGATTTTATATATGGTTCTGATATTTCCAAAAACTTTTCTTCCGATTTTAGTTTTATATACTCGCCGTTAAACCAATCCAATTTTTTATAATCAAAAACAGCAGGCGATTTGCTTATTCTTTCCGGAGAAAATTCTTTTTTCAGTTCTTCCAAAGAAAAAATTTCTTTGTTGTTTTCGGGGCACCACCCTAAAAAAGCAATATAATTTATAATGGCTTCAGGCAAATAACCCTCATTCACCAAATCTTCAAAACTAACCGCTCCGTGGCGTTTTGAAAGTTTTGAAACGGTTCCGTCCTCATTTTGCCCCATAATTAAAGGTAAATGAATATATGTCGGTATATCCCATCCAAGAGCTTTATATAAAAGATTATATTTAGGAGTAGAGGAAAGATATTCACAGCCTCTTACAACATGTGTTATATGCATTTCATGGTCATCTATAACATTAGCAAAATTGTAAGTTGGGAATCCGTCACTTTTAATCAAAACCTGATCTTCAAGTTCTTTATTTTCAACAGTAACATTTCCAAAAACCAAATCATCAAAAGAAGTACTGCCTGTATTGGGCATTTTTTGCCTAATAACATAGGGCTTCCCAGATTTTAAATATTCACTGACTTCACTTTCACTTAAATCACGGCATTTATCTTGATGCCCGGATTCCGCATACCCTTCATCATCACTATGTTCACCGCTTTTTTCACAAAAGCAGTAATATGCGGCACCTTTTTGAACCAGTTGTTCAGCGTACTCCAAATATCCGCTTTTACGTTGACTTTGAATATATGGCCCGTAATTTCCTCCGATATCAGGTCCTTCATCATGATTTAAACCCACGGACTTTAAAGTATTGTAAATCACTTTTTCGGCGCCCTCAACATATCTGGAGCGGTCGGTATCTTCAATTCTTAAAATAAAATCCCCGCCCTGTGATTTTGCAATTAAATATTCATAAAGCGCGGTTCTTAAATTTCCTATATGCATATATCCCGTAGGGCTCGGTGCAAATCTTGTTCTTGTTTTTTCCACTTTTTTCACTCTCCTTTATACTTTATTTCATTAAATTTTCGGCAACGTATTTTTCCAAACACAATCCGCTTTCTTTAATTTTACCCGCATATTCTTTTCCGACATATCTAAAATGCCAAGGCTCATAAATAACTCCGGTATAATTTTTCCATTTTTTCTGATACCGTTCAATAAAACCATATTTATGTGCATTATTCATCAGCCATTTATATTCTTTCGTGGTATAAAAATTATCTTCAACACCGTTAAAATCAATTGCAAGGCCGGTATTATGCTCACTTGTACGAGGTTTTGCAACAACTTTAGCCGCTCGTTTTTCAGCTTCTTGCTGAGATATAACCGCTTTGGATTTTTCTCTTTCAACCTGACGGTTAAAAAGCTTTGTTTGTAAGTTTATATCCCTGTACCCGGAGGAAATCCAAAGATTTATTCCCTCTTTTTTGGCATCGGAAATCATTGAATCCAAATCTCCAAAACATTCCACCGCTACCTCTTTTCCACGGCAAACTTTTGTGGAAACTTTCATACCTTCTGAAATTAAATTGTCTTTATTTATAACCATCATGCTTTTTGGACATGACGCATTCCATTTTGAAAAATCATAAACTTTTCCGTTTTCAACGCTTTCGGTATTTTCTTTTTCCGAATTTTTATTTTCTTTATCCGATTCGGATTTATCAATGACAGCTGCTTTTTGAGATTCTCTTTCCAATTCATTTTTATTAAGTTCATTAAGATCTTGCGTATCATCGGTTTTGGCATTCGAGGAATTGATTTCCGACAAATCGGAAGCCGAACATGCCGATTTTGAATCTATAAACTTATAAAAAGCAAACATACCTACCGCAAAAACCGCAACAATGCCGGTACATATCGCCCACCACTTTATTCCCTTTTTTGTTGCTTTTTTGGATTTTTTATAAATTGAAATTTTTCTTTTGTCTTTTTCCGTAAGATGCCTGTATTCGTTCATTAATTTAAAACTTGGCACAATTTGCCAAATTTAATCCACCTCTTTAGTATAAAACTTTAATCATTTAATTATATAAAAGTTTACCTTTTATATCAACATAATTTCCGCAAATCGTAACTCTTTCTTGGTTCGCCGTTCCATGTACCAAAACCGATATTCCGTTACGGTCCTGAATGGTTCCGCCCAAAAATTCAGCTCTTCCAAACAACTCAATCGGAATTTGATATTCCGGACGGTTATTTTCACCGACTATACCTGCACTTATGGTAATAAAGGAATCAACATAACCTTTTATACTCCTTATAAATCCACCCTTCACATTTAAAATACCGTTTACGTTTAAGGTCGAATGTCCGCCCAAAGAAAAGTATTTTCCGGAATTTACCACCACTTTTGAAAATGGATTCGGCGCAAAAACAACTCCGTTATTCACAAAATTATATCCGGAACTGTTTAAATATACAGAACAATTTTCACCTTTCGCATTAACGCCATAGCCTTTATTTCCCACAGCATATCCCCCGTTTATGGTTGCGTTGCCGTTTAAAATAAACGTAGCGTAATCTTCAAGTTCAATAATATTTCCGGAAAAACTAAATAGCATCGGCTTCCTGTTGTTATCTATGCAAACATTACCTGAAAGTATTAAAAAACCTTTTTCCTTAACCGTGAGTTTTACATTTGAAATTCTTGCTTCCCCTGTTATACACAAATCTCTGTCAATAACAATATTTTTATTTAAAAATTTTTTTCCGAGATTTATTTCACTACATTTGGTAACAATTGTACCCACAGATAAATCTTTCAATGCATGCATAAATTCTTTTTTGTTTTTTACTATTCTTATTTCTGAATTTTGAATTTTTTTAAAACTACTGTTCATTCTGAATTTTTCCAACAAATCACAATAATTCAAAACTTTTACTTTTTCGGAATATTCAAGTTTTTTATAATATTCAAAAGCTTTAAAAATCAAAACCGAATTATCAATCCAAGGCATATCCGGAATTGAATTTATGATTTTTGAAACAAAAACAGCATCAATATCGCTTTGCAAAATTTCTTTTTTTTCTATTAAAAAGGAATCTATGGTATTAAACTTCATGCTATCCGAATCAAATTCATAAGATTTAAAATAAAGCTGATTTTCTTTTATTTCAACACATGAATATACCGGATTTTTAATGTTCAAAATTTTCTCGGCAAAAAAATCTATCGGAAAATGTTGTTTATAATTTTTCACTCCTGAAGTTCCGGGGGTAACAAACATTGTACCCATAGGATTAACATAAGAATTGCAAACACCATCTTTTGTTTCGTTTTTATTATCAATTTTCAATCCTTCAACCAAAAAAGGTGTCCTTGCATATACATGGTCATGCCCGCCAATAACCAAATCAATTTTTCCGTAATAAGATAAATTTGCTATCTGTTTACCTGTTTTTTTGACATCCGGATCTTTGTGATGCGGACCGTTTGAGTACGGCGATTTATGAGTAAGTAAAATTTTCCACTTGGTTTTTGCTTTTAAAGCCGTATTAAGCGCCCATTTATATTGAATTTTATCAAGCTCATCGTTTTCATCCACCTCATTTGTATTAAGAACAATAAAAGTCGCATTTTTGTATACAAAAGAGTAATAAGCTCCCATGGAATTATTTTTAAAAATAGGATTTTCTAAATTAAAATGCCTGTTTACAGAGTGCTCAACTCCATATTTATCTCCCACGGCACTCAGTAACGCTTCATGATTTCCGCTAAGCGCTACTGTAGGAGTTTTACGCCACACATTACTTTCAAGCACCCATTTCCAATATTCTTCATTATTGCCGTTATCCACAAAATCGCCCAAATGTACCATAAAATCAGCGCATTTTTCTTTTTTGTAAGCCGATTCCAAAACTTTTGAAAAAACTTCGTAATCGTTTTTAACCATACCCTGTGAATCCGCAAAAACCATAAATTTTAAATTTTCTTCAGCTTTATTGATGTTTATTTTATAAACCGGACTTAAAACTTTTTCGGAATTTACAATTCTGTAATAAACCGCTCCGGGTTTCAAATTTTTTATTTTAGCTGAAAATTTATTTAAAAATACAATTTTATAATTTGATATCAACCACAAATTTAAAACAGGTACCGTTTGAGGAACACGCTTACATGTAGCAAACACCGATACTTTATCCTTAAAATCCTTGCTGTAAGAATATTCCAACCAACATTCTTTTATAAGGTCACTTGTAAACCAACGAAAGTTTCTGTCACATTCCGCGGTTTCTCCCAAGGTCATCGTAATATTAAAAACTTCTTCGGATTTTTCCATAAAATCATTACCGCAACTGTTCAAAAGATTTCCCACAATATCCGAAAGTATTTCACTTGCACCTCTTATAAAACTGGGGCTGACATAACTTTTTGCAAATTTATATATTATATCTTTAACATCTATATCAACCATACTTAAAAGTTGAGAAATCTGTCCTCTGTTGGTTTTTTTATTCAAAAAAATTCTGATTAAAAAAGAATCTATCGTCATTTTAAAATCAAAAAATACTTCTTTGCTTACTTCCGAAATAACCTCGGAAATATATTCCGCCAAAATATCAATCCATTTTTTTATAAATTTTCCGCTTTCTATATTCTTAAGAGCGCCTTCAATCCAAAGCGGTCTGTTTTCGGAAAAATCAGATTTATAGTAATTTATTAAAATAAGCATAGCTAAATCATAAAGCGTTTTTTCTTCTGAATTTTTCGGTTTATAAATTTCTGTTTTAGAAACACTGCAAACTATGTCATCAATTTTTTCAATAAGATATAAATCATTACAAATATATTTTTTATATATTTGGTCAATGATGCTGTTAAAAGATTTTATAATTTGTTCGTCAGTAATAGTGATTTTATTAATAAAAATCTTCACCAATCCCGAAAATTCAATTTGAATCCCGTCAAATCTATACTGAACGGCAGCCCTTCCCAGCCCTTTTCCGAGTTCAATTTCACGGCGCTTTACAAGTTGATTCCTTATTTTTGACAAAACAAAGTCATCGGCTTTTACTCCGGGTAATAAATTTTCTATGCTTTTTTTTATACCTTTTTCTTTAATCGAACCTAAAAAGGGTTTAATTGAATTAATTACAATTTCGCTGAGCTTTCCGCCTTTGTAATCTACCATATCATCCATTTTAATATCCTTTTTACATTATTTTTAATGACTTAATTTTTTTAATAATTTTATTTCATCAGCATAACCGCTTAATTTTTCTTGCGGAGTTTCTAAAATAAAAGGTAAATTTTTTAAATATTTACAGTTAATAATATTTTCAAACGTATTTATACCTATATTCCCTTTTCCGATTTGCTCATGGCGGTCTTTTCGGCTTCCGCAAATGTTTTTGCTGTCATTAAGATGTATTGCTTTTAGTTTATCCATCCCTATAATACGATCAAAATTTTCCAAAACTTCACTTAAATTATTTACAATGTCATATCCACCGTCAAATACATGGCAAGTATCCAAACAAACTCCCACTTTTTCTTTTAACTGTACGTTATCTATTATTTTTTTCAATTCTTCAAAACATCCCCCGATTTCACTGCCTTTCCCTGCCATTGTTTCCAACAAAACAATAGTCTTTTGTTCAGGTTTTAAAGCTTCATTCAACTCTTCCGAAATCAGATAGATGCCCTTTTCCGTTCCTTGCCCTATATGACTTCCGGGGTGAAAATTATATAAAGCACCGGGAACCGATTCAATTCTTAAAAGATCTTCTTTAAAAATATTTTTTGAAAAATTGCGTATATGCTCTTTACCGGAACACAAATTCATCGTATATGGTGCATGCGCAATTACAGAAACAAAATTGTTTTCCTCGGCTATAATTTTAAAATTTTTCAAATCTTCCAAATCAAGCTTTTTAACAGCTCCGCCTCTGGGATTACGACTAAAATACTGAAAAGTGTTTGCCCCGATGCTTAAAGCTGTTTTCGCCATAGCGGCAAATCCTTCGCTTGAAGAAAGATGACATCCTATATTTAACATAATTTATACAGTAATAAATTAAACTGTATTACACCTACCTCATCAAAATTTTTAACCCTATATTTTATTATAACTCAAAAAACAATTTTTTGTTTTTTAAGAAACCATTGACAAAAAACAAAAAATATATTATAATGATAATAAGAAAATTTTAAGAAGGGGTAATAATTATGAATTTAGCACAAAGAATATTAAAACCAATTGAAAATGCAATTGTACTAACAGTAACCGTAGTTGCAACTGTAGGTATACTCGGCGGCGGAGTATTTGGTACAACCGTTATTGCTGATAAAATAAGAAAAGTTCCTACAGGCAGTTCTTGGAAGTCCACTTGGAATTTTGTAAATAATAATAGTCAAGGTATATTAAACGTTGCCGCATCTGTGTTTGCTGCGTCAGCTGCCAACAAATCAGCTTAAAAAATAATATTTATTTCAACAAACAAAGCACCCGGTATTATTATGCCGAGTGCTTTATTTCATTATTGATGTTCGATGTTAATCAAATCATTAAATCCAGTCATATCAAAAACTTCCATAACTTGAGGCTGAACATTAATTACTTTCATGGTACCGCCTTCTATGGTATTAATCTTTTTCTGAGCATATAAAACGGTTCTGAGCCCAGCGCTGCTTAAGTAATCGACATCTTGAAAATCCATAATTAAATTATTGGCTTCATTTTTTTCAAAACTTTCATCTAATTTTTCTTGTAATTCAGGGGATGTTTGAGTATCTACTCTTCCTTTAATGTGATAAATACATTTTCCTTCTTCATCAATAATTTTTTCTATTTCCATAACTATTCCTCCTTAATAAAATTTAATTTATTTTTTTAATAATCAAAAGATTATTATTACCATTTTTATAAACATACTCCATTTGGTCCATCATTTTTTTAACCATAAATATCCCCAAACCGCCGATTTTTCGATTTTCAATAGAATCTTTAACGTTCGGTTCGGGCAATACCGTCGGATTGAAAGGAATACCTTCGTCAACAAATTTGATTTGTAAAATACCGCCTTCCGAACTGTATTCCAACTCAATCAACACGTTACCTGTACCTTTCGTATAAGCATATTTAGAAATATTAACAAATATTTCTTCGGCCGCTATTAATATATTTTTTTGTACGGGCATCGATATATTAAAATCCTTCATACATTTTTGTAAAAATCTATAAACTTGATCCCAGTTTTTAGTCACAGCCGAAATTTCAATATAATATTTCAACGACAGCACCACCTCTTTTTACAAAAAAGTCAATGTTTGTTTGCATATTATACAGCAACTTGCATTATATTTCAATACAAGATTAGATTTTTTATAAAAATAATTATTTAAAAACTTTGTTTTTTGTTTTTGCACATTTTCCACAATATTTTCCACATTTTTTAAAGCAATATCCAAAAACAATTTAATTATACATCTTTTTTTGATTTTTTAAAAATATATTTTGTATAATTTCATTATATATAACTCTTTTTGCCTATTATTTCCCCGTTTTTCATGTAAATTCGCGGTACTCTCTTACCTATTAAACAAACCATTTCGTAGTTAATGGTTTCTATACGCCGAGCCAACTCATCAACAAAAATTGCGTTTTCTCCATCTTCCCCAAATACCGTAACTACACTTCCTTCTCTTATATCATCCACGCCTGTTATATCAAGCATAAGTTGGTCCATACATACCCTTCCGACAACAGGAACACGTTTACCGCATACCAACATTTCCGCATTATTGGAAAATCTTAAAGAATAACCGTCAGCGTACCCTATTGCAACCGATGCTATTTTCATTTCTTTTTGCGATATAAAATTTCTACCATAGCTTATGCTAATATTTTCAGGAATGGTTTTTACCTGTGAAACAACAGTTTTGAGTTGCATAATAGGTTTTAAATCTATTTTGTTTCTTAATTCTTCACTGGGATAAAGCCCATAAAGAATAACTCCGGCACGAACCATATCCATATGCATTTCGGGAAAACTTATAATTCCCCCGCTATTACAACAATGTTTTAAAGGAATTTCTACTCCCTCTTTTTCCAAATTATTAATTGTTGTTTTAAAATTTTCAAATTGTTTTAAAGTATAATCCTTATTGTTAGTAACATCATCCGCAACGGAAAAATGAGTAAATATTCCCTCCAATTCCAGTTCCGGCATATTTTCTTTTATTAAAGATATTTCTTTAACGGATTTTTCTCTGCCATCGGGGGATTGACAGAAAAAGCCTATACGGCTCATACCGGTATCAATTTTTACATGAACCTTTATCTTTATTTTTTTATTTTTACATTCCTCACAAAGTTTTTGAGCGTATTCATAAGAAAACAAAGCTTGAGAAATATCATATTTATATAACAAATCCGCCATATTTGTGGGTGTATATCCAAAAATAAGTATTGGTTTTTTTGCTCCACTTTTTCTTAGCTGAATAGCTTCATCTAAATTAGAAGTTCCGTACCAATCCGCACCCAATCTTTCATATTCTTTAACTAAAAACTCCGCACCATGTCCGTAAGCATCGGCTTTTAAAACACATAAAATTTTTGTTTTTTCGGAAATTTTATTTTTTATATTAATAAAATTATGCTCCAATGCATTCAAATCAATTTGTGCCCATGTACGTTTAGAAAAATTTTCCAAAAATCAAGACTCCCATTCATAAATAATATAATTTAAAATTATTGCCTATATTTATGTTATATCACATTCGGTTGTATGTTAAAATAATATTCTAAAATAAAAAATCAAAAACTCTCACTATTTAAAAAGAACGGAATTTAAAAAATGAAAATAGGAAATATTGAAATTAAAGGTAAAACCGCTTTGGCTCCAATGGCAGGAATAACAGACAGAGCATTCCGTGAAATCTGTGCAGTGTTCGGGGCATCGTATT
This sequence comes from uncultured Clostridia bacterium, assembly GCA_937912175.1. Lineage (GTDB taxonomy): Bacteria > Bacillota > Clostridia > Oscillospirales > Acutalibacteraceae > UMGS1491. Next base: position 388 of record CALDOU010000001.1, on the reverse strand, counting down.
TTACCAGTGAAATGATAAGCGTAAAAGGGCTTATTTATAACAGCCATAAAACATTTGAGTTATTAAATCATTCGGAGGAAATATTATCTCAAGATTTATTCAACGTTCAAAAAATTTCTTCAAATAACAAAAAACCTTTTGCCATTCAACTTTTCGGTAATGATCCCGATGATTTTGCAAAAGCCATTAAATTATTGGAAATTTACAACCCCGATATAATAGACATAAACATGGGATGCCCCGCAACAAAAATAGTAAAGGAAAATTCAGGTTCGGCTTTAATGAAAAACCCCACATTATGCGGAAAAATAGTGGAAAGCGCAAAAAAAGCATCTAAAGTTCCCGTAACGGTCAAAATACGTTCCGGTTGGAACAATCAAAATTTAAA